>NZ_RZGX01000034.1:0-17864 GCF_003990155.1 Legionella qingyii | reverse complement strand
TACAGACTAAACCCCTTTAAAAGATAATCCACTGCGTGAGGCGTTGAAGTGATCAAATACTCCGGAATCGGTGATCAAATGACTAACGGAATTAGTGATCAAGTCCTCCGGAATACGCAATGCTTCGGAAGTTGTAGCTAACAAAGGTAAGTTTTTTGCTAATGTCTTTCTACTATTTTCAGAAAGTTGGCTAAGAACAGATTTTGCGAATTGCGGTTTAATATTCTCAAGTACATATTGTTGAACTTCTAGAGGCTGGTCTTTAATTTGGTCCACAATAGAATCACGCACCTTGTTAAAAGACTGCCTCACTTCATCAATCTGCTGTTTTTGATTTGAGGCTAATATTTTTCTTTCTTCTATCTTATCTTTGAGTTCTATATATCGCTTAAAATTTCTGACTTTTTGCTCTATATCAGCCAATTTAGTTTGTGCTGTTTTGAGAACAGATTGTTGCTCTCCTATGTCCTTTTGGTTTGGAATTTTAGACGATGCATTATCTATTTTCTCAGGAGCGAATGCAGACTGGATAGTGGAGTTTAGACTATACTCTAATTCTATATTTAAGTTAATCTTTTGCAGCCATCCAAAACCCAATAGACTTTTCTCCATAATAAACGGCATCTTTTTTGCTGCATCGGTATAAATTAGATCATTAAAACGTGTCTTATATTGGTTTACACAATGTTTGTTAGCCCCCTCCAACCGTGCTTGAATCACTGATAACTCAGACCTATTACATTTTTTTATTACTTCATTAGTAAAGGTTACTACGTCCAAAAGCGATTTATCTGCGAAATACTTATAAGTGCTTTCGATAGGATTAACATTGCCATATTCGTCAATATTTGCAATTTCCGCAAAGTTTCTATTGAATTCTTGTATCTTTTTTTCACGATTTGCTGCATTTCCTTTTGTCCCATCGATAATTTGTTTGTAATTATCTAATGCTGCATTATAAAGTGCAGCAAGCATCACTTTTTTGGTGAATTCCAACGTATTTTCATATAATTCATATTGAGAATAGTTATTGGTTACATGCTCCGAAAATGATTTTTTTGTTTCAGATAAATTTGCACGGAAAATGGATATTGTTTTTTCCACCAACACTTTTGTTTGTTGTACTTCAGTTCTTGATGCTTGTAGATTGCTTTTTGCAAAGGATGCTACTCGCGTATCTTTGCCCATGGCTTCACCCAATGAAGCCTCTCTCTCTTTTAATTCAGTTAATTGTTTCTCTAATGCCTCAATTTCTTTTTCAATAGCTTCTATTTGCTGATGAACTGAGTTTAATTTACTTTGTTCACCATAAAGTGTACTCAATTTTCCGACTACATTTTTCAGGTTAATATCTCCTTTTGCTGTCGTTTTTATAGATGCTGGAAACGCAACAGGGTCGGGAAACTTGAGCGGCCCTTTAGTAAGAAACTCTTCTTTTTGTTTGGCAAGGTTTCTTTTTTCTTTAGCTGCAGCTGCACTATTTTTCCTGTCTCGAAGTATATCAAGGATGTATTCAGGAATTTGCGGCAGCATCAATGTTTGCTCAGCACCCATCTCGCTATAATTATCTGACAACGTTGCCTTTGGAAATTTATCTTGAAGTAGGGTTTCGAGATTTGGTTTCGTAGATGATGTGTCAAGACAGTGTACTCCGTGAGGAAAAGTATAGTCTACAAGTAACGCACCATTTTTTTTTCCTGAAATTAAAACATGTGTTCGCAGTGTTGGATTACCGATGGTTAAATCTATTTCATTGCCACTTATTTTTTCTGCAACAATGGATTGAGCAAGCGATATAAGTTGTTGTTGTTCTGCATCTGCATTTTGGGGTTTATCAAGTTCATCAAGAAATTGAAATGGATTATCATCAAAAGTAACAACCACATTCGTCACCTGATCTTTAGAGTTAACAGATCGCTTAATAGAGACTACTACAGTTTTCATGTTTTCATCCAGGCAATACATCTGTTTTAAGTATAGTACTAAATAAGTATGCTACTAAACGTGTAAAGCAAGACCCGAATCAACAAAAGTGATAGATGTGACGCATGTAAAAACTTTTATTTTTATCCACACCCAAAAAGAAAATAACAAACCAACAAGTACATTATTTATACTATGCACTTTACCCCCTAAACGTTTGAGCTTGGATATTGTTTTAATAATGTTCTTTGGGTTGAAAATTAAAAAGAAGGCATTGCCAATAAAATGTACATTAATTACACAAATCCAGAGTAACAAGAACCTAGCAAAGACTCAAAAGGAACGTTTAAATTGATAATTTATGTTGAATTGCATTTTATTGACGTAACTTATTTATTTTGCAATGCCGCTGAGAAGAATCGAACTTCGACCTTTTGATTACGAATTAGTGAATTATGGGTTTTAGCCAATTAGACACTTTTTGAAACTCTTTTAATACCCCTTTATTTACTTGATGTTACAGCATTATTACGTTATAAGTTCTATTAATGGATTTTAAATAATTGTGCGACACAAGTGCGACACAGTTGCGACACATTCAAAAACGAGTGTAAAAGTTAATTATGAAAATAACCAAAACAAACGTAGAAAACCTCCCTCTTCCTCAAGCAACGGAAGTAGGAAAAACGACGCAAAAAAGATATTACGATGACAACCTGAAAGGTTTCGGCATACGTGTGACTTCTGGAGGAGCAAAAGCATTTTTTGTTGAAAAATTCATAAATAAAAAACGCTGTCGCATTACTTTAGGGCATTACCCGGAATTGACCGCTGAAATGGCAAAAAACAAAGCCCTGCATCTTTTAGGGCAAATCGCCATGGGCATTGATCCGGTTGCTGAGAAAAAGGCTACAGAAGTTCGAGATATTACTTTGAACCAAGTCTTTAAAGACTACCTAAAAACCAGAAAGAACTTAAAACCCAGAACCATAGATAATTACAAACACATATTAGATAAAGCCTTCACGAGCTGGAAGAGTAAACCTTTGTTATCGATCACCAGAGATCGCATAGCTAAATACCACGAAAAGCTGGGCAACGAACATGGACAAGCCTATGCTAATTTAGCCATGAGAATTCTAAGAGCCTTATTCAATTTTGCAGCTGGCCAGTATGAAGACAACAGTGGTCACTCTCTTTTCATCGATAACCCAGTAAAACGCCTGTCGCAAACACGTGCCTGGTATCGCATCGAAAGACGAAAAACCTATATAAAGTCTCATGAACTAGCCGCATGGTATGCTGGTTTACAACAAATCCAAAACGATACATTACGAGATTATTTGTTGTTAATCTTATTAACAGGTCTACGCCGACAAGAAGCAGCGACTTTGAAATGGTCTGATCTCGACTTAAAAGCAAAATCATTCACTATCAATAAAACCAAAAACAATGAATCCCACACCCTCCCCCTTTCTGACTTTCTATATGATCTACTGATTGCCAGAAAAGAAAAAGCAATAAACGACTATGTTTTTCCGGGACCGGGGGCAGCAGGTCATATTATTGAACCACGTAAGACAATGGCACATGTGATTAAAAATTCCGGCGTTCATTTCACAGTTCATGATTTGAGAAGAACTTTTATCACTATTGCTGAAAGTCTGGATATCCCTGCTTATGCGTTGAAGCGTTTAATGAATCATAAGATGAGTAATGATGTGACTGCTGGGTATATTATTGTTGATGTTGAACGGTTACGAAAGCCTATGCAGCTTATTACAGACTACATTTTAAAATGTACGGGCATAGTAAAATCTGCGGAAATACTATCATTAGAACAAATAAAAAAGGAGCCTCATGGATTTTAATAAATGTACGAATCTTGACAAGGCAATGCATATGCATTACCATATAATATATACATTTTTATCGAGATAATCATGGCTAGATTACTACAAACCGAATCCACCCTCACAGATCGTTATCAAACAACTGTACCAGATGCTGTTAGAAAAGCCCTGCATCTAGGAAAAAGAGATAAAATTCGATACACCGTTCAATCTGACGGTCATGTTCTTATGACTCGAGCAGAGGAAGAGGAAGATCCAGTAATTGCTGAATTTTTGAATTTCATTGCTAAAGACATTCAAAATAACCCAAAAAATCTGACAACTATAAATCAGGATTTAGTAACTCGCATCAACTCTTTAGTTGCAAATGTTGAAGTCAACTTAGATGAACCTTTAACCGAGGATGAACAATTAACTGAAAACCGAGTAACTCGCTAATGGTTGATAATTCAATAATAACAATAAATGGCTGGGTTATTTTATGCCATCCTCTTTTTTTGCAACAAGTAGAGGCATTGGCTAATGAGGTAGAAAATGCAAAAGAAAAGGACCCTTCAAATTTTCATACACGAAACTCGACAAAAAAATTAGCAGCCATCGCTAAATTAGCTTTTGAAAAAATTCCAAACGATCCTGCAGCTACAGAATTTCGACAAGGATCAACATTAGGAAATAACCACAAACATTGGTTTCGAGCTAAATTTTTTCAGCAATATCGATTATTTTTTAGATACCATCAAGAAAGTAAAATAATTATTTATGCTTGGGTTAATGATGACAGTTCTAAAAGAGCATATGAGAGTAAAGCAGATGCTTATCATATTTTTCGAAAGATGCTGGAAAATGGACATCCTCCAGATAATTGGGATGAATTACTTAAAGAAGCAAATAACACTTCGTTAATGAAAAAATTGACTACCAGTTTGGATGCTTTGAAAAGTTAATATATACGATCTGATAAATACGCACCTTCCGTTTAATGAAATTTCTCCCAAATTTGAGGCCGTTCATCAATTAATCATAGGCTAATGGTGAAGCCAAACGTATCCAATTTGGATCGCAATGAGATCCAAATTATAAGTAAATTTATAACATAGATTCGGAACGCACTGCGTTCCATATATCATCATATCTAATTTGGAACACACCGTGTACCAAATTAGAGAAAACAAGAAATGATAGACAGTGTCTGCCAAATTCAAAAATCTATGCATCAGTATGTTCCATTTTGGAACCCACTGCTTAGATTCTCAAAATGAACTATCCGGGATTTCCGGATAGTTCAAAATTAAAGAATATAATAAGCAGCACTATATTGAATATTAAAATCTAAAGCCTTAGCAATTGGTTTAGAATTTTTCCCAGTTTTCTGTATTTCAATAATTCCATAACGAGCCATTGTATTTAGTGTCCGACTCAAATTACTCGGCTCACGCTTACTTAGGACAGCAAGCGCTTTAATTGATTCAGGCTTTTGCTCAGCAATTATTTTCAATAACCTCATGTTATTTTCATTTAATACTTCACATAGTGATTTGATTGAGCCAAACCAAATCTTAGGCTCATTTTTCTTAGGTTTATAACGCCCAGAAGCAATTTCATTAGTACGACTCTGAAATTTATCCCGTGGCATAATACCAATTTGCAATGTTTTCATTTTTTTCCCGTATTATTTAATACAAATAAGCCATCTGGTTTTTACCCTTTATTAAAAACATAAGATATCACCAGATGATATTCATAGTATAATGAATACTCAGCATAATAAAAAAATTATTTGTTCTAATTAAGGAAACATTCAAATAGATGGATATTGCGCTTAAAATTCATTTTTCGGGAAAATTGCAAATTGCCAAAAACTCACTAGTAATAAAACCGACATCCACTAGTCAAGTAAACCTTGACAGCTGAATGTCTTTTCAATAACTCCAATATACAATTTAAATATTGAATAAATCTGAATGTGAACCTGTGCGAGCCACTTTTAATATTTTGAGTTGGTCATCACTTGGGATCTTTTTTAAATTGGGTTGATCGAACTATCTCAAGCATCCGCATCATCAATCATTGATTTAAAAGATGAAAAAGATTTACCACGACCTTTCTCTAACTCTTCAATGGCATCACGAGATAGTTTGTTTGGCAGTTTCAATTCAAAAGGCAAACCTCTGCACAAAACGATTTGTGCATAGAGGGCATTAATAGCTTGAGAAGGAGTTATACCTAACATTTTTAAGATCCCTTCCCCAGCATCTTTCAGGTTGCTATCAACCCGAGCCTGGACAGTTTTTGTAGTCAAAATAAATATATTTGTAATTTTATTTAATATAATTATAGTAAAATACGACTACAATTGCAATTTTTCATTCTATCTCTTACTTATTAATGTCTGGAAGTTTTATTAGTAATTTTGATTCTATTAATAGGTTTAGGATGGTTTGTGGCCAGTCTCCTTGGCCTCTAGTAAAAAAAAGCCGCTCTTTAGCGCGAGACAGACCAACAAAAAAAGCATTTTTCTCTTCTCGCTGCTTTTTTGCATTATTATCCTTAACAGCATTTTCTAATCCCCACCAAGAGCTAGTATGAAAATCTACAAAAAAAACAGTATCAAATTCCAAGCTCTTACTTTTATGAATAGTCATCAGTTTAATTTGGTTATGTCCCTCATAACTTTCAATCGCTAATCTTATGTCTTGTAAATTTCGATCTAGTGCTTCTTGAAAGAATGCACAAAATGAATTCTCTGTTTTTTTTAAATATTTGGATCTATATTGCGGAAACACATTTTTAAGTTTTGTTAGCCCGATGTTTTCTATCACTCTGGAAACAATAGTTTTTAGAGGGGTAGAAAAATTTATAATAGATATTAGATCGGACAAATGTTTATTGAGTCTTTTATACTCTCTGTCTTGATCCATATGATAGCCAACGACGGAGGCAATCAGTCTTTCCAGCTCTTTTTCTTGCTCATAGTTTATAGCGCCTATTCTTTTTCTTATTAATAAAATTAAAAAACTAGATAAGGGTTCTTCCATCAACTCCTGGATTTTTATTCCATTTTTTATCACCTCCATATCTTCATTTCGGAGATGAAGTCCATTCATCGTAAAAATGTCATTTACTTGGACAAAATATTCCTGTGCTTTTTGTCTTAAAACAAGGATAAAATCACAAGGTTTTAATCCCGGATTTTGTTGCATAAGTTGTTTTATATAATGAGCAATATACTCGCCTTCATCATTAATACAATTAAACGATCTTGCTCCTAAACACCTTGAGGGTGGAGGATCTTTTCGAGTACCCTCATACACTACAGCCACCTCCCCTTGAGGAGTTAAATCATGAATAATAAAATTTATTAGATTGATAATCTTTGAATTAGAACGATGATTAATCGCTAAAGGAATAATTTCGGAATCAAAATCACTTTGTAGTTTTTTAAAATTGAGAGGATTGGCGCCAGCCCAGCCCATTATCATTTGATTAGTATCACCAACAGCTGTAATAACAACGTTACTATTATCAAAAACAGTCTTTATAAAATTGTATTGGAAGTCTGTTATATCCTGAAACTCATCAAGAAAAAGATATTGATATGTTGATAAAATTAAGTTTCTTACTTGGCTATGATTTTTGATAATGGTGTAAGCCATAGATCGACACATAGCGTAATCAACAACACTTTTAGTCGAACAATAATCCCAAATTTTTACTATTTCATCTTCTGGTTTTTGACTTAGATCTGAAGGTGAATGGCGATCCGATTGACTATACGTACTCCTATACAAACAAGGGCTCCCGTTAAGAACAAACTGCTCATACTCATTCCACCAATTACTATCGAAACTATAAACATCAAAATCTGCATGTATGTTAATCCAATCAGGTAACAGGGTTATAAATCTTCGAACAAGAGAAATAAAAAAAGAATCAAATGTGGAGGAATCAAACCTGCGAGACAGCTCTTGTCCACATCGCAGAACTACTCGTTTTTGAATATTAGCCGCTGCGTCATTTTTGAAGCTTAATGCCAAGATTTTTTGAGGCCATCTGCAGGTCGCCGTTTGAAGTAAAAAACTAGCTCGTTGAGCCAAAATTTCCGTTTTCCCTGCACCCGGACCCGCAAGAATTGCTAAATTATTTTGATTTTCTCTGATAATTCTTTCTAAGACATTCGATGTTAAAAATTCTTTGCTCGGTTTCCATTGTTCGAGAGATAGATATTTACTCATTATCTAGCACTCTTGTTACTAATTTTGAACATAACTTAATTAATTGTCTTATTGAATCTGGACAATGCTCATCAAGCTCACTCACTGGGAGTTCCCTAATTTCTGCCATTGCTTGATAGTGTGATGCCACCTTACTTTTTGTACAGAATAAATATCTATATTTTTTTAAATCATCGTCTGAAAGAGAAAAACCAGATTCACTATATGCATCAGGTATACAAGCATCGCCTAAAACAGCTTTTTCGAGAATCTTTCGCGTGGAGACCCTTGCATTTGCACAATAATAGCTTGGAAATGATTGAATCATTACCATATCGAGATCTAATGGGGCAGAAAAAAAGATATTACATTTCTCTAGTTGACTAAGTAATTCATTCAATTGATCTCGCTTTATCGAAGTTGCACTTAAATCCTTTTTATCCATGCCTTTAGGTAGCTCTATATATTTATCTTGCTTTTCTAACTCATCAATTATATTTTTAATTCTTATGGGCCCACCAGTTTGTCTGCCCAAGTCAAGATCAAGCAAAGTAACATATGGTATTGCTAAATCATTTAGAAGCCGCCACATGTGAATCACATGACGCCCACCAAGTTTTACAAAAGCAACAAAAGAGGGATCTAAATCTAAACCTAGCTTATTGGCTAGTTGTGGAATGACAATTTCCTCAGAATCACCTTCTCCAAGTATTACAAGTTTAGAAAAATATAATTCTGGGTGAGCAGTAACGGCCTGATTAATATACTTATAATCATCGTCTGATCTTGTAGGAGGAAGGAGAATTTTTTTAACTACTGAATAGCGTATATCAGTATTTATTTCTTGCCGAAAATACCTAATTTGCTCAACTCTATTCATTCTCCGTACAACACTTGATGAATGAGAGGTGATGATGCCAATAGCCTTTGCTGTTTGAGTTTTTAGATGTAAAAGCTTTATGACTTTGCCCAAGTAATATGGAGATAAATGGTTTTCCGGCTCCTCAAAGGCGAATATAGTAAATACTGCAATATCTTTATCAAGTTCTTTAAAGCCTTTTATTTCCCTAGCATAATGCTTTTGTTCAAGTTCATATAATGCAATAGAAAGAGTAACATAAAGAAGGGATACTTGACCGTCACTTAACCCTTTCAGATCACAACTTTCGCCATTTTCAGTTGGAGCAAGTTTTATTGATATTGATCGTAAAAGCTCATCTACTTCAGTTGGTGTCGCTTCGATTTTTGGCTCTTGGTAATGCTTAAGGGTGTTATCATGAACTTCTTGCCAAATCGATTTAAGGATTCCTGTTGTTGTTTTTATAGCATCCAGTCCTTGAACTTCCGAGCTTAATTTTTCACTGGTTTTTCTAATTGTTTCTTGAATTGTATGATTTATATCACTGTAGTCTGCAAGAAGCTTTGCAAGTAACTTAACTTCGTCCCTAAGTATGGCCGTTGAATCTCTAAATGCAGGAATGTATCTTAATTTAATATGTTTTCTATCCAGGGGAGAAACAGGATATTTTAAATCAGTTTCGTCCCCAAACTCTATCTTTTCTGAAGTGGTGATCCAGTATAGTCGTGATTGTACTTCATCTTCGTATTCTTGTTCAGACCATACAGCTTCTAATCGCATCCTTGCCTTTAATTTTTTATCATTTTCATCCGCAAAAATCACCGAACTAAATGCTGGGCATGTTTCTCTAGCGTTTTGTATATCGTCATTAAGTTCTGGGAATATAAAGACAACCTCTATATATAATTCACGTCCAACAATATCTTTATAAGTTTCATTCATAGCAAGATAAAAATCTTCTCTCGTAATAACTCGATCTTGCCTATTTGCTCCAAATAGTCTTTTGAGAGCTAAAATCATAGTAGTTTTACCAGAGCCATTATTGCCCACAAAGCAGGTAAGATCTTGTTCCATGAAAATTGATGTTTCGCTTTCAGGAAAACATCTAAAATTTGATACACAAATTTTTTCTAAATGCATACATGTAAATCCTTATATTTCATTTCATTCATAAAAATATGATTAAGTATAGCAGCCAACTCTTGTACCTGCGTCACTGCAATTTTCCAGCAGTGACGCAGACATATTCGACTTAACTACCCCTCCAACATTAAGCCTTAAAAGACCATTTGTCCTGACGCATCAGATAAGATAGGACAAAATATTCCTTAAAACTGTATTGCCCCCAGATCTACACTTTGCTATTTTTTAGATGAAGCATGACTGATGAATCGGTGAAAATCTGATGAAACGCTTAGGCGTCTTATGCTAAGCCACTCTCATTCCCTAACTTTGTGGCTGGACGTATAGTCGGGAAACCCTTCAGGAACCTTTACCGTTCGGTAAAGGGAGTTCTTCGGAACTCTAAGTCATTTCATTTGACCATGGATTAGAGATAAAGCTCTGCTTTATCACTTTCGTTTACTTTATTTATTGAGGAGAAAACCCACCAGAAAAACTACAGCAGTATCGGCGAGATCGTTTGCCTTATAACGATTGATTTGCCCCCTTCTTCGAGCTTTACGGCTTTTTCCGGGTTTCAACAGAGAGTGAAACCGCTCGACCAACACTAAACAATACACAGGGCAATTTATTTTTTTTAACAATTTTTGCGGATAGGAAGATGCATACACAATCCTTAAGACAATTCGCTAATCGACAAATCAAACAGGATAGGCAAGGTAAATACCTGTATCGGAAACACCGTGCCTATGTCATCCATAAGATGATTGATGACTTGTTTGTTATTCGGCAAATGCCTCCTTCATGGCAGGCTTTGCAATCTGAGCAGATTCACAAGCTGGTGCGTTACTGGAAAAAACAGGACATTAATCCAGTCACTATCATGCGATACATGACCATCATTCGTCGTTTTTTGCAGATGAACAATTGTCCTATTGCTAATATTGATAACCAATCTCTTGAACTCTCAAGACCTAAAGCAAGAAAAAAGAGGAAGAAAATAATCCCTCCCGATATTTGGAAGTCACTTCACGATCCTATAGCCAGAGTAATCATGGGATTACAAACTGAGTTTGGACTCACTTTCAAAGAAGCGATTCTGATTAAGCCACATATTCAAGTCAGCGAAGGGTCTCTTTGGATAACCAGAGATATTGCTTTTAATTCCACTGACCGTACCATACCTGTACGAA
This sequence comes from Legionella qingyii, assembly GCF_003990155.1. Taxonomy (NCBI): domain Bacteria; kingdom Pseudomonadati; phylum Pseudomonadota; class Gammaproteobacteria; order Legionellales; family Legionellaceae; genus Legionella; species Legionella qingyii. Next base: position 6,703 of record NZ_RZGX01000034.1, on the reverse strand, counting down.
CTGAAAACCAGAAAGCGGTACTCAATCTTTTTAACTGGCTCACTCAACAAGATGGTAATTTGCTCCAATTAAAATCTTATGAGGAAATCCGCATTATCTGGCGTAGTGCATTGGCAAAGCACCGTTTATCCAGTACCAAAAGCTGGCGATATTTGTATGCCAAACAAATGTATTCTTGCCTGCTACCTGAATATGAAAATTACAAGACTTGTTTGCTGATACGTGATGAGATGGGAATAAAATCTCGGAATACACTTTGGTTATATCTTAAAGAATAAAAATTTATCTGGGACAATTGGGACATGAGGGACGGCTTGTAGATACTGACTTATAGCCGTCCCAAGATGTCCCAACATTTCAAAATAATGGGACAAATAATTCTGGTTTATCGAGATAAGTTATTCTCCACCCCAGATTTTATCCGTAAATACGTATAATCGGGGTGTTCCAACTCCCTTAATTCTTGGTTTATGAGAGGGCAATCCATCTGCTGCTGGCTTTAACCAGCCTTCATTCATTAATACACGCACTACCATTCTAGGCTCAAACCCCATGCATAGCTCTTTTTTAAAGACTTCCGTTAATACCATATACACGCGAAAACCTGCATCATCGGTAAGGTAAAATCCAGCACGATTTTGAATCCTCTCATTGTTTGGCGTTCTGATATTATCAAACCGACTGGCACCATGAGATTCAAAAAAGGCTCTGACTTGAGCTAATATCGCTCTATCCTCCTTGTTACCCTCTATGCCAAAATGCTCCAGCCATGCTCTGTAACATTTATAAGCTGCATAGGTAGACTCGCCTTCTTGCCAGCCGGTCAATCCGTACTGACTAGCTAATTCGCCAGCTACTGCAACCAAGGCAAATCGCCGGGCTACGCGGATAATTTGTCCAGTTGAATCCGGTAATACAGCACTATTAACAAACTCTTGCATCGCATCAGCAATACCAGTTGCAATACTTGATTGATTTGCCACCACCTTTTGCAGCCATGCCATGCCGACAACACCATAATACTTGCTGGAATATTCCTTTAAGGATAAAGCCATGCTAGCAGGACTGAGCTGATTATGGATTTTTTCAAAAATCCCCTTATGCAATCCAGCATCAGCTTCAATATCTGCCAACTGTATCTCTTGACCCGCATTGGTTTTTTGCCCTACTCTGGCCATCAAAGACATTAAAGATTCTTCTCCAGCAGAGAGAAAGTACAATGACCATCGAGAAGATGGTTTGACCGTTCCATGACGTGAGGCTCGGGTTTTACCTTGACCATTGGCTAGCAAGTAAGCCGCCTCCCCTGCTTCTTTTGGATCCATCTGACTTAACTCATCCAGAATTAATAAGCCATCGTTATGCAGAGCAGCCAGTCCTTCGAGTCCATTAGTAGTACTGCGCCATAATCGGCAATAAGCTTGGGGATTACCCCAAACCGAAGCCGCTACTTTTAAAGCGGTACTTTTACCACTTGAAGAAGCTCCTCTGAAATGAAATCCGCCTGAATCCTCTCCAGCAATCTTTGCTAAAGCAGGAGCAAAAGCAGCTGAGATAGCAAAAACTAACCGCGAATTGCCAGAAGCAAGACGACCGATTGAGTCTCTCCAATCATCCACAGTTCCAGATACAGACATAGCAGATTCAATTGCTTGGCTATTTTGAAAAACAATTTTCTCGGAGGAGTGTCCAAAGGTTTGTGAAGGAGTGACAAAGAGGCTTTCATGCCAACCCAGTTTTTCGACACATCGTGCCCGATCTTCAACTGGAAAGACTTGTAAATAAGTAGCCAGTAAATCTCGAGAAATTCTATGAGGTGAAATGGTTAAACCAAGGCTAGCCAATTCCCGTCTAACTTCGGAGGCATCTCCTTGTAATAAAGCTAAAGGCATGGCCCATTGATGAATAATTCCATCATCATCCTGCCATTCGAGTAATCGACCCCACTCGCCACTTTTAGCATCACGTGTTTTAGCCACCACATACAAAGGAGAACAAATCCACTTTGGCGCCATTGGATTGCCGTCTTTATCTTTTCCAAGGAAAGATACGCCCTGCTCATTCAATTTAAAATGACCGCCTGCGTATTCACAAATTATTGGACTATGACCGTTTTTGTTTTTTAACGTAATAATTTGATTTTGCAACATCACTGTTTCTCCGATAACGTCCAAGGAAGATAGAAACCCTATCCATCCGTGAACAATCTATTTCTTCTATGGGATTTATTCGTTGACCAGTGAAAGCAGTTCACCTCTGTCACCAGTAGAGCGATAGATTTTCTGTTGTTGGAGAAAAGACAACACATCACTTTTTCGATACAAAACTTTACGGCCAATTTTAAGATAGGGAACGCCCTTCCCTTCCCAACGATTCCGTTCCAAAAGTTGGGTGGAGCAATCTAAAACAGCCGCCAAAGTGTGTTGATTAAACAACGCAGAAGTTGGTGCAGATTCAAATTCGTTTAATAGTTGTAAACGAGATAGTTTTTTATTCATATGGAACCTCATCAAATGATTATTCATTCAGCTTAATGCCGACGGTATGCGTCCTGCTCGATGAATATCAGTTGACTGTCCGGCCGGATAATAGTCGTGATATTTCATTTTCCGTTACTTTTACAGAACCATGGATCCGCAAAAGTTTACTGCTCGCGATAAGTATTGCTTGGAATTTAAAAGGCCGTCAAGCCTTTTAAAGCCTGGTGATCTGATTGTTATTAAATGATATTGTTTGTTATTAAAAAAATTTTGCTGGTAAGTTTTGTCCCATTTGTCCCAAGTGAATATTTTATATTGGGACACTTAAAATCAAATGTTTATAAGGGTGTCCCCACTGTCCCAATTGCCCCAATTTTTTTGTAATGGTTTACATTGAAATTTATGAAGAATACATCTGGTAATGAGACGATTACCTCCAAATTGTTAACTAACATTAACAAGGTTTTAATTATCATTATGATTAATACTGCCATAAACCAAAATAAGCTTCATTTACTTGACAGAATATGTGATATTTCTTAGTATTCGACCCAAGTGACTAATATATAACCACTAACCTATAGTTATCACCCGATAAGTATTTCCTTTTACTTAAAACCAACAATAAAAACTCGGTGCTGTAACTCATTTTTAAATGAGGCTATTTTCTTTGTGTAACAGAAAGCTATTTAGCCAGCAATAAACGGGGTTTTAAATGAAAAAATTACTATTATTGAGCATTCTTTGTGTTTCCAATGTTGTAATCTCTGCAGATATAAAAGTTTATAAACCTGATACTGCTTGGTTCACATCCAAACAATCCTCAATGCTGTCCATAGCAAATAATCTATTACTTCGGCATTACAATAAAAAAATAAATGACAAAGAATTTGTTAGTGAGTTGCTCAAATGTTCTTTGAAAAACAATTTTTGGTGCTCAGGAAGACTTGGTGATTGGCTTTTAGAAAAAAAAGAATATTCTGATGCATTTTACTTACTTACTCAGGCAAATGATAACTTACACGACTCATTTAGTTTTTCTCTTGGCAAAATGTATCTTGAAGGTATTGGTGTTCTTCAAAATGAGGAAGAGGCTCTTCTCTATTTTAAAAAAGCGGCAAAAGCAGAAGTAGATCTAACAGGAGTCCGCAAATATGCTGCCTACAATATAGGAGTAATTTATACTCAAAAAGAACTAGGAAAGAAAAATAATAACATTGCGAACATAACTAAAGCTTATGCTTGGTTTAAGGTATCAAAAGCTTTGGGATATGATGCTGAAATAAAAGTTAATGAGGTTTTAAAAGAGTATCTTGCTTCACGTAAAGGCTTACTTAAAGCCGATAAACTAGCTACTCAAATCTGCTCCACAATACCTAATTGTCAATAACTATAGAGAATAAGATAAATATTATGCTACTATGATAATTAAAATTCTAATTTCACTTGTAATGCGCATAATGTGAAAATAATGCCATTATTGAGATTTATAAATTCTATTCTGTAAAAGGAGTTTACATGAGAGCATTTGACCCATCCGATATAAAGACAAAAAAAGAAATAGAAAATATTCAAAACCGACTGAATACAATAATTGCATTGGCAAAAGAAAAGGAAAAAACCAGCCAATTATTTGAAGCTAAACAATTGTACACTGAGGCCCAACACCTATCTTTCCACGCAGGAGAAGGACTCAGAGTCAAAATTATTAACGAAGAAGCAGATATAAAAACTTGGCATTGGATTAATAAAAAGATTGAAACATTGCACAAATAATCAATTTAAAATGCCACAACATGCCCAGGGTGAATACAATTCACCCTACGCATATTAATTTAAGTCAATAATTGGGTCAAGGCTCCACCTACTTGGTCGCGAATCTCCCACTCTTGAATTTGCTGTAAACAATTCAGAAAATACAACTAGTAGTTTAACTAAAACTCCACTATAACGTGTTTGCCTGCCTCACCAACATTAAATATAAAATATCCTTCAGATCTATTAAGCGGGATAGAGTTATTCAAATAATTATAGGTTAAGTAGCGTACTCTACTGTACAGTATTGAATGGTCACTGAATCAGTATCATCCATATTCTCAAACCAAATTTTTGATGAATAGGTATTATCTTTATAGATATTAAAATGTTTTACTTCATATAAATTATCTAATTGATCAAATTTACCTTGATTTTCAAAAATACCATGTCCATTTAATGCTATTAGTACAGGAGTAGAACCATAAAGATTGTATGTCATTTTAAGTACAACAGGATAAGTTTTCCAATAAGATTGATTTTCTATATGACAGGTAAGATTGAAAACGGCTAAGTTATTATTAATTCTAACATTTTTAGCATCAATAAATAATTCGAATTTCTGACCAGGTCCAACCACCCCACCGGCCACATAAAACGGACCAGAACTAGTAGCAGAATATGAACTAGAAGCGGAACAAGTAGATTGAATAACCGCATATAATAGAAAAAACAAAAGGTTTCTGAATTGGAACATAAAAATCTCATATTATAATTGCATCAAATACAAAAGTACGCTGTTAATGACTCAAGGTGATGCGGAATCTCAAATAATTAAACATACTATTCAAATGGCAACCATTTGTCAATAAATTAACCAACACACATGTACTACTAACACCGCAATTCAGAGAATAAATAACAAGAGCAAGCCTGTATTACAATTTCGTCTAGTACATGCTATCCACCCCTACTAGTAAATTCCATTGTATCGGAAAAGAAACCATGGACTTGGGATTAACTTTTGTTAATTTCTACTTGTGTATTTCAACGTTATCCTTCTATATTTAACTTACACATCATTGAATAAGGATAAATTTGGAGAAAGCTGCATAATCCATTTTTATTACACCCAATAAACTAATTATATAAAAATATGAGTTCAGATTATGGATGACGATTTCGTTAAACTTACGCAAAGTGCTCAATTTTATAAACCCAAAGATGTAAATATCTTCAATAACACAACTATTAAAGAAATTTTGGATGTTGCAACTGAAAATAAAAAGGAAAATACAAATTACATAGTCGATGAGTTTAGAATAAATAAGCAAACAGCTGGGATAACTTATACCTACTCTGCAAAAATATTTTTAACTGAAAAACCTGTTTATTTTCTGGAGGAAAGTGAATACAAAGATCAAATTTATGCTTTCATTATCTTAATTGAAATTAATAATTTCCTAGTTATTCTCAAAAAAAGCGTCTCCTCAATAAAAGATACATTAAAAAGATATTTTATTAACATTGATTACCTAAATTTAGCTGGAATGATAACTAAATCAGCTCACTTTCAAAAACTTTCAGTTAGGAATATAACAGTTTCAAATAAAGCATTACGAGCTAGAAGTTATGAGGCTTATGATCTTGTAGGATTATTCTCATCTCATGCAGCAGGTCGCTCCGTACCTTACTATTTCAAAGTAAAAGACAAGGGTTCTCTTAAATCAATAACAACTAACTCTAATAGAGTTACAGAATACTCACCAAGAAAAGGACTTGATCAAATTGTATTTTGGATAAATGAGCAAATCAAATCCATGAAAAGGAGTAACACTCATGAATTTCTAAAAGTATTTGCAAAACCAGTCGACCTAAAAAAAGTACTATTAAAAACAAAACCATCTGGAATTCTTATTGAATCCTCTCGATTATTTGAAATGCTCGAGGAAGATTGCATTGAAATTTTTTATACAAGCAAACACACTAATAAAAGAAGTAGGATCACTGAAAGGTTAAAATCAAAACTAATAAACTGGTTATCTAAAGTTTACGATATAGAAGACCTAGTGATACAAGGAATTAGATCGTCTAAGTTAACAATAAACGAAAATTCGTTAACTTTTAATTCTTTTCCATTCCATAGATTTACTATTGAGATCGACGGAAAAATAATTACGCTGCAGCGGTATATAATAAGAAAAGAATTGTATAGTATTTGTTTTGAAGATCCAAAATACATATATTTTATGAATAGTTGTTTTGAAGATGTATGCGGTGTCTCAGAAATAGATAGTATCCTTGATATATTCCATCCCATAGACAGACTTACTAATGTTACGAGTGAAATGTGTATTCCGGAGCGAAATGATCACCAATTCCGGCCGCATTTGATCGCAGATTCCGGAAACACTTGATCAGAGATTCCGGCATTACTTGATCACCGATTCCGGAGCATTTGATCAGTG
>NZ_RZGX01000033.1:0-19050 GCF_003990155.1 Legionella qingyii | reverse complement strand
ACTGATCAAATGCTCCGGAATCGGTGATCAAGTAATGCCGGAATCTCTGATCAAGTGTTTCCGGAATCTGCGATCAAATGCGGCCGGAATTGGTGATCATTTCGCTCCGGAATACACATTCAAAATCCGCTTTATCAATTGCGAACATTAACGGTGTATATCCAAATCTATCTTGAGCGTTTAGGATTTGATCCAGATAATTTGGCGTATTAAAAAACAATGGAGTACTTGTTGATAGCTTTTTTACATACTCCAGATAGTTTGCAATAGTGCTTAATTCCGCTTCTGAAACCAGGATATGAAGTAATCTTATATTGTTATAACTAAGATAATTAGCGCACTCGTTCCTTGTTGGATCATGAATGGCTTGCCAAGTGGCGTCTTTTATAAGAGTGTTCTTTATTACTTCGACTATTGCCGTATCAGCAAATATGGTTGAAGAAAAAGCAATATACTGATCTATATCCTTTCTTACGAGGGCGTTATACACCCATTCTGCAAGCATTCTCGTATCAGTGGTTCCATCGATTAAGTATTCCTTTCTTATGTCTTCGCTGTTGGAAAGAAACCATTGTTTAGTTGTTACTTCATAACTAATGCTAATGGAATGCGTTGTCGTTCCCATTAAAAACGAAATTGCAGGATTAGGTAATTGGTTTTCTGTTTTGGGTTTTGTTTCTAAAGCATTGTGAAGCCGTTCAAAGTAATCTAAAAATTCTGTTTTATTATATATACCAACCGATAATTTTTCGAGGCTACACTTTTTATACTCCTTGGGAGTGAACATTAAAGGATATACCAGCTCAGCTACTTGGCCAACAGGCTCTTTAGGAGCCCCTTCAAACAAAGTAGGGAACGACGCTGGATCATGATAAACCACAAGTTCTTGTGCAAATGAAATTAAATCCTCAAGGACCGGTAGATCATCTGTCACAAAAAAAGAAAGATGTTGGCTGTTGGTTTGCTTTTCAAGAATCCTTACAATTTCTCGAATAAGATCCTGCATGTGATCAGGAACGGTATCTAAAATACTTATAGATGATGTTTTGTCCTTTATCTTAAGTAATTCTCTGATGAGTTCAACCCGCCGGTAAAAATCTGTTCTACCCTTCTCTCCTTTGCGCATCGCATTCATGAATAAGCTGGAAAATCCATTACAGTGTCCAAAATCCGCCATTTCATCTGCTAAGTGAGTACCTGCAAACATATACTCTAAGAACTTTGTAAGTTCCCCATAAGTCAATGAGATATCTGTTGCTTCAGTTTGTACCATAGCAATTCTCTCAATTTGCACGCCCTAAATTAAACATCAATATTGTGATTCAAATTTAGCGAACTGCTCTTCCAATTTCCATTGAAGTTTCGCTTTTGGGTTAACATTTAGAAAGTTCTGGCACGCGGGCGTTGGCTGATCTGTTTCTGATTTAATTGGGGTACACTCCGCATTCATTGACTTGTATTGAGCATTTTGCCAAAGATTATCGCCGGGTAAAAAAGCAAAATACAGACTATTTCGTGCTAACTGTTTTAGAGTGAGATAAGAAAGCTTTTGCTCTTCAACAGCACGCTCGAATTGGCGAGTTAAAGGTTCACGGCTTATTCCCTCATCATCAGTTGATAAAGCCACAGGCACACCATGTTTTAAATATAAAGCCAAGGGATGCTCGTTCCCTTTAATGCCTAAAATATAATCGTTGCTGCTTAAATTGACTTCAACCATCACTTCTTTTTGTGCCATTTTATTTATTAATTCGGATGCATGGTGTTCATATTCAATATCAACACCATGTCCAATTCGTTCTGCAGAAGCAGTTTCTACCGCTTCATAAATATGAAATGTAAGTCCTTCTGGCGCTACTAATTCAGGATTAAGTTCACCAGCATGTAGCGAAATATGGACATTAGGATAGAGTTGATGCAAAAAAGCCACCATTTGCATATGTAATCGATAATCGCGCATTGATATTGTGCCATCTTCTGTTTGAACCAAATTAATGCCTACAATACGTGAATCTTGTGAAGCAGATTCAAATCCCGCGAGTAATTGTGCAAAAACCATCTCTGGAGGTTGTTCCCTACGAACTTGATACAAATAACGAACAGTGATTTGACAACCTGCTTGTTCGTTATTTGTGCCGCATTGTTGTAATGCATTCTTTTTAGCTTCGTCCTTGTCCAAATTATGGGAAATATGAGTCACTATTTGGTCAAAATTAGCACTTAATAATTGATTGCGCAGATTTTCTAAATTAGGATCCCACCCCTGTCGTTTTCCGAGCTCACTGGCTTCATTCCCATCTGGTGTAGTCATGATTTCTAAATAGAGTTCGTTTTGGACAGCCGCACGCTCAGTCATTTCAGCTAAAATTTCCCCTCCATGCATTTTGGTAATGAGGCTAAATTTTCCAAAAGCATTAAAAAAATGATCATGTCCTGATTCATTTTTCATTTTATCGAAATGGCACATCGACCATGCGTCAATCAAGGAATGGTATAACTTTTTATTAACTATGGCGGTCACTAAATAATCTTCTGTATTGCATGAAGGATTGATAGACACAGACAAATTGTTAGTATCAATACATAAATTATCCATCTCTGCATAATGAATTAGATTTTCAGCGAATGATGAGCCACTCGCGTGCATATGCAGATCCCCCCCTTTAGGCATATTAGTTAAAAATTTTTTTAATATACTGGGAGTTGTTTTAATGGAGTCAAAATAAGCTTGAGTATTTTCTTCAGGGCTTGCATACGCAATTTGAATTATTAATAAACAGCATAAACAAAAAATCTTATTCATATTAAGAGCAATCTGATTAAAATGCCACCTATTTTTACATGATAAAATCATTTGGTCAAATAAATTTGTTCGTAAAAAGAAACAGAAATAATACACTGGAGTAGCTCTACGGTCGCACTAGTTCACTTCACTAGAAGCAATATTCTGCAAAAAATCCTGGTTAAGTTTAATTTTTGTTAACTAATAATGAGAATCAGTTCCTTTCTGACCATTTAACACTTAGAACAATTTATAGCTTCAATCCTGAAATTTTTCTCCCGCAATTATTTTCTGTTGTTTTTGTTAAAACTGTATTTCGGAAAAATTCCCATCTCTTTCTCGCAGCCATTTTTTGTTGTTCAATCGCATTTAATTCTGCTGTGAATTGTTCCATATTAATAGTTGGCTGCGTTGCATCAACTTTTATAAATCTAAGATTCGCATTTTTTGCCAATCCACCATCTAAGTCATCTTTGTCGCCAACATAAGCAATGGGTTTATCTTTTACATCGTATTTTTTGCAAAATTCATGAAACATGGTTGCATTGGGTTTGGCTGGTAACTTATCAGCTTTATGGATATATCCATCGATATCAACCCCATAAAACTCCTTAATCTTGGGAACTTTACTCTCAAATGCTGAACCATCCGTGATAATACCTATTCTATATTTAGTTCTTAGGGCTAAGAAGTCTTCTTTAGACATTTTGGGTGAAAATGGTTCTGCATTTTTACGCTCTTGGTATAATTGGGTAATATCTTCACAAGAAATTTGAATTTCCCGATTATGTTGTTTTATGAAAGTTAAGAGCATTTCTTGATATTGATATTTCCCATTATCTTTCAGAGTATTACGTGTTGCTTTAATTGTTTCAATTGGTATTTCTTTGCCAGAATATGTTTTAATAATATCTTGAAATATAGTAAACGTATTATCGCTTAAATGATGTAACGTATCATCAAAGTCAAATAATAACCAAGGAAGATTCATCCTTTTGTTGGCGTGTTTTTGAATATCCTGTCCCTCTTCATCTGATAATACAATTTGTTTCTGATAGGGAATTGTGTACCTGCTTTTTTCTATTGCGTCCAATAATTCTCTCTCAAAATTTGCAAATTCTACTTTTGGCTTTTCAAATTCTTCCATTAAACTATTTTTTTGATTTTCAAAAAGCGAATGCTCGATCACTTCGGATGCATCATATTTTTTAATTAATTGTTCAAATCTTGATTTATATTCTTTATTGGTTGAATCGCACAGAATTGAGATTAATATCATGCCCTCAACATTAGTCAATGTATCAATACTTAATCCAACAATTTTTAGTATTTTATTTAATACAGGAAGATCTTCTGCCCCATTAGGTAACAAACTAATGAGAAACTCTTTAACATCTGGCTGGATATTGAAAAAAAGGGCATTTTTGTGTGCTGTTATAGATACTATGCCAAGCACATTGGCATCGTTATTCATCGCTTCAGAAGCGGCACAATATATCGCTGCGCCAGCTTGAATATGATCATCTACAATAATTACTTTTTCTTTTGGAATTATTTTCTCGTCAAAATTTCTCGCTTGGTAAAGCATTAATGGCTGTTGCGCAATTCGATGGATACCATAGGATTCAGCACGGGATGTGCGCTGTTTTAACGCGAACACTCTATCTAATTCTACGTTCCAATGCTCCTTATTTTGTGCAATTGTATTTTTCAATTCTGCAAGTAATAAAGCACTAAATTCCGTTGTTAATCGATTTTTACTCGCATTAGGCTCCGAAAGATCTCTTTCCATTGTAGCTAAATGAATAATTTCGCCCTCGCTAGGACTTGAATTTTTTATTATCTGATATAACTGCATTACCATTTTATGCAAATATGTATCTGTTTTATTCTCCTTCAATTTAACTTTTAATACACGTTCCAAATATTGATTTGCTTTTTCTTTCAGAATGAGAAAAAGCGCTTCATTTTGCATAATGGATACAGGCGACATTTGCTGTGGTTTTCCAAATATGGTAATGCTGTCGCTGGCAAGCTTAGTGACTCTGGTGGTAGCTTGTTTGTCATTATATACAAACATTTTGCCTTTTTTTATAAATAATTGCAGCCTGGAAAGAGTCTTTTCTTCTTCAGTCATACTAAAATGATTTTCTGGTTGAGAAAGCTCTTCGGCAGTAGCAGCAACGATAATTGGTATCTTAGCCTCTATGTCATTTAACTTGGCGCAGAGAATGCGTCTTTGATGAAAAACGTTTTCCTTTGGCATTTAAAATTCTTGATTTATCATATCCTTATAATAAGATTAATCTTATAACAATGCCATTACGCACTCAATAGTTCTCTATATATCTCTTAATAGATCAACTAATAAATTGATTGAATTAGCAAGCGCTATTTGCTCGTCTACAGTTAAAACCTGAAGGTTATCGTTTAGTCTATTATGCAGAAGATAAGGAGCAGCCGAAACAAACTCGTTCCCTTTTTCTGTAATATCAATATAAATAATACGACGATCCTGAATATCACGTGTTCGACTAACAAATTGTTTTTCTTCTAGACGGTCAATTACCCCTACAATAGTACTCATTGATAAATAAATTCTCTTTGAAAGAGCAGATATGGTCATTTTTCCATTTTCATAAATTTCATACAGACAGACTATTTGCGGCACAGTCAAGCCATAGCATTTGTTTAATCTTCTGGAATGATAATCCATCTGTTGCATAATTTTTCGCAAGGCAAGAATAATGCTTTTAGAACGCTGTTCTGACTGTTGCGCAGCTGTTATTTTGTCTTCAAGGGATTTTTTCTCGATATCACTCATGAATGATTCTTTACCTATTAACGGTTGCAACGAACTAACTTACCCATTACTATGGCAAGTACTTTGAGTACAAATAATATCAACAGATATAAATATTTAAGGGCATTAACTATTGTATCCAAGTATTCAATTTAACTATAGAAGTATCCTCAAAAATAATATTGAAATTTATTTTCAATACGCAAATCACTTTAGTAATTCTCAAGTTTCGTCAACAAAGGGAGGATTATCGAATGGATAATCAAATTAACAAACTCTTAAAATCAACCAGTAATGCATCGCAATTGCCCTGTGCTCCTACAGAGGAAGAAATTTATTTTAATAGTAATGGAGTATTAACATTAGGAGTCGAAATTGAGCTCCAGCTCATTGACTCTAAAAATTATAATTTATGCTCAAGAGCAACTGATGTACTTAGTGCTACAGCCCATCTCGAAAAAATTAAGCAAGAGTTTTATTTAAGTACTATAGAAGTGACTACAGATAAATGCATCACTACCCAGGAAGTTGAAGATGATCTTTATAAAACACTCTCTTCTTTACAATTAGCAACAAAGGATTTAGGGATTTTATTTTCCACAACCGGTTCTCACCCTTTCTCTAAATACTCCGATTGGGTCGTCTCGCCTACGACTCGTTATCAAGAACTAATTGATCGTAATCAATGGCTTACCCGACGTATGAGCGTATATGGCTTACATGTTCACATTGGCATGTCCAGTGGTGAAGACTGCATTCGCTTTAATAATTTTTTTATGTATTTTTTGCCTCATTTATTAGCCCTGTCTTCAAGCTCTCCGTTCTGGCAAGGAATAGATACAGGCCTTGCCTCTTATAGGCCAACTACCTATGAAGCGTTACCAACTGCAGGACAACCCTATCATGTCCGAACTTGGCAAGATTTTGAAAATCTATATAAGTCATTAAAATTATGCGGTTCAATCAAATCACTTAAAGACTTATGGTGGGATTTAAGGCCAAGTCCTGGTTTTGGAACATTAGAAATTCGTGTTTGTGATGGAGCCGCCACTCTAGCAGAGACACTTGCATTAGTTGCCTTGATTCATACACTTGCCCATTGGTTTGCTGATAATGGAAGTTGGCTTGAATCAGTCGCCTACCCTCCTTATTGGCTTTCTCGTGAAAATAAATGGAGAGCCATTCGTTACGGTTTGGATGCTGAACTAGTAATAAATACTGAAGGTAAAACCAAATTGATGCGCGAAGACATCCATGAATGGTTTGAAAAATTAAATCCATATATCAAAAAATTGGACTATCAAACTTATTTTTCTACTCTTAACATGATTATGGATTCAGGGACAAGTTCTGAGCGACAACGTAAAGTATTTGCTCACAATCATTGTCTTAAAGATATTGTGAAACATAACGTCAGTGAATTTTTACTCCAAACCCCTCTATACAGACGCGAATCTGCCATTACAGCCCTTTGATGGGAACCACTATTTAATAATACTGGAGGAAGACCATAATGAAACAAGTAATTTATACATCAAAAAAATTGGGTAATGTAACGATTAAAAGCGAATTGAATCATTACTCAGTTTATTCGAACAGGTTGGAGGCCAGATCCCTTAATCAAGATGAAGAGAGTTTTTTAATTGATAAATATACTCTTCTTTTAGAGAAACCTGAAAATATAAAGATGTTTGGTGAAGGTAAAACCTGGAAACCTTCTGCTGTAAAAGAGTTCATCAAAGACGAAATTAAACGCTGGAATTTCGGTAACAAGTTCTCAGTGCTTTCAATCTACCATTCAACTACTCAAGAGTTTATTGGTTATCTCTGCGTAAACCATTCTTTAGATGATTTCGCCAATGTAGGAGTCGGCCATAAAAATGTCGGTGAAATTGCTTATATTATTGATCAAGCTTTTTGGGGAAAAGGTTATGGAACTGAAATCGCAATCCTGGGGAAAAAGTTTATTAAACACATTATTTCTGAAAGCGAGAATGAAACCCTAGAGCACAACATTAAAGAAATCGTTGCTACAGTTCATCCTTCAAATGAAGGTTCAAAAAGAATCTTACAGAAAACACTGAAACATCAGGAGCAGGAAGAATTTACCAAGTTCGGCGGTCAACCCCGTCTATTATTTTTTAAACCCTTAAAACCCTATATTCCCCAAGTAGATGAATCTAATGTTTTAGCTGCAAAATTGGTAAATTCTAATATCTAAAGAGCTCTTTATTTCCAATAGTAAACAAGTTCGGGCTACAAATAGCCCGACAAATCTTTTTCGCCCTAATATCCATCTGCGGAATTATTTGCGCAAGCCCAGACTAAGTGTATTTTTCCCAAACGAATACTTCTATGAATCTGATAACCATCATTACAGTGATTGATTTAAGCGAGGAAAAATGCCATGAAAATCAAAAATTATAGCATTTGCTATAATGAAAATAATATTGTTAATAGGCAACACCATAACTAAGCATGAAATTAAATAGCGAAGAAGAAAAACTTGCTGCTGTCATGTTTCAACTTCTTGATAAATTATTGAGCCCCAACCTGGTCTGCAATGAAAGCGGAGTAATATTATTTGCAAACAAATCATATAAAGAATTAGTAGCTGATAAGCCAGAGGATAAGCCTTTTTGGAAAGTATATCCATTACAAAGTACCGTACCAGACTATTTTAAAAAAGCTGTTGACCAAAGAGTTGAAACTCGCTCAGAAATAACAGTTAAAGAGAGAACTTTCATTGTTCGCGTTATTCCAGTAAGCAATATCCTGGCTAATGAATTAATTTACATGGTATATTTTGAAGATATCTCATCACAAATTGATCTTAATAAACAATTAAAAATCGATAAGACATCATTACAACAATCCTTTTTAGATACAATTTTAGCTTTTTCTGACTTTGTAGAGTCTAGAGACTCTTATACTGCTGGACATCAAAAACGTGTGGCATTGCTTTCACTGAACATTGCTACCAAAGCAAATATTACTAATCCACATTGTTTAAGCGCAATATATTATGGGGCTCTCATACATGATATTGGGAAGATCGCGATTCCAATGGAATATTTAGTTACACCAAGACGATTGACTATGAATGAATACGAAATAATGAAAACACATGTGGCAGTTGGTAATAAAATAATTGAGCGTATGGATTTTCCTTGGGATATTAAATCTGTAGTGTTCCAACATCATGAACGCATGGATGGGTCTGGCTATCCTAATGGGTTAAAAGGTGATGAAATCACTATACCAGCACGTATCGTGGCTATTGCTGATGTATATGAAGCAATGTCAACGAATAGGCCTTATCGAAATATGATGTCACAAGAAACCATATTAAAGTATCTAGAAGAAAGCAAAGAAACACTGTTTGATGCCAATTACGTTGAGTGTTTGTTCCAATGTCTTACTGAACTAAAAGATGTTTATGAAATGAATCCCAATTTTAGACCTTTTGATCTTTTTATTAGCTAATTTTGTTTTTCGTATGAGATTATTTGTCTACTGCTAAACAGGATGAAAGAGCAAGTATAAAAATAAAAGAAACCTTGCAAATTAGACTGCGACACAACCGGTATTATTCCTATTAGAAAATACTCCCTAGTTTCTCTTTGGAGCTATGCAAAATTATAGCAGCATAGCTCCTTGAGAATAGAGTTCAAGATTATTTGAATTGAAATCCAGATTGTTCTAACTGATCTAATTTCTCTTCCATATCTTCACCCAACAATGCTTTAGTTGCAGGTGTATTCAGTTGGGGAGTCTTAAGAACATTGAACATTGAATACTGCAATAAAGAAGGTACATTGTCGGTTAGACCATAATCTCTTAAACAATCCGTTCGTTCTTGCAATTTTTTTGATTTAAAAGCGGCAACAACATCAGATTGCGGCGTATCCCTCTTATTCCATAATCCGGTATCAAAATCTAAATAGGTTTCTTCTCCTTCTGAAAGATGAATTATAATGTTACGATTTAGATAAGGTAATACAGCTTTATTGGTTACAAATGTACCTTGCAAATTCAGTTCGGTTAAATTTGATTCCGAGCCTAACAGAATAGGTAAACATTCATCTCCTAAATCAGATCCACTGACATCAAGGCTGGTTAGAGAGGTAGCCCCCGCAAGCTCCTCTAATCTACTAGAATTGATGCCCTCAGTTTTCAAACACTTAACTTCAGGATGTGTTTTTAAATAGGAAATGACATCCCCTAAAAAGTCTCCTTGATAGTCTTCTGTAAAGCGTATATATCTCAGATCCAGTGTCTTTGTTTCTGCATCATATAGTTCAGGAGCATCAAAACTTATTGTATTAGGATTAATTTCTAAGTAGGAACTATCATCAAGTACATAGTAATCTTCCTGTTCATTATATCGATGCCAAATTCGATTATTAATACCTTCAAATTTATCTCTCATGGGATACCTCTTATTTAAGTTATTGTAAGAAACAATTCCAATGGAATAGTTCTCCTTAAAATGAGATAAAGTAAGGTTTCGAAAAGATAGAAAAGTGTTTCATTTATTATCGTGTTATCTCTTTGAATAAAAGATTACAAGCAAAATTTTTGCTTGTTTCCCTACTTTTATCTCAAAGACTAACCCGTTTAATACTTAAAACTAGAATTACTTCAGTTCTCAATCTATCCTAGTAGAGAAGATAAGTCTTTCTTTTAGCCAATCCTCAGAGTTTGAATAAAACGAAGATTTAGCCAAATAGATTTCATTGGACGCATTGTATTTAAAAACCGCATCATTGTCAACAAAAACCCTATTTAATTTATTTTAAATCATTTAGCGCTTTTATTATACATTTATTAAGGGGTTCCTAGGTCTACAATGAGACCGGGATCCTATTATTTGCAAACAAATTACCTAAAGAATTAGAACTTGGATTTATAATCATAATAAACCAAAATTTTTAATTCAAAATTTAAGCCCCGCCCTTTTTGTCAAGAATTAATTCAATCGACACCCAATCGATGAATAATCCTCTATATCTTATGATTAGTGGTTACTGACTGGAGTTTGGGCTCATTATTGAGTTCGTTAAGATAATGCTTTAGTTTAAAAATCCAATCAATCACCGAGACCGGTGTTTCAATAAATCGGGTTTCAAAAAAATGTTTCGAAAAATCGGGTAAATTTTTAATGGCATCGCGAGTTTTTGTAGAAAGTCCTGCCATGACACAATCTTTCACGCCGCGCGCGCAATTTTTATCGAATAAATCATATTTAAATTTTGGATCATGCATTATTTGTTGCATCTTTTTTAAGATAGCTATTTCATCAAGAAAATAGGGTTGACCACTTTCGAATGTTGGGAGCGATACCGTATAATCCGGATTTAACCCTTCAGTAACTTCCCTATTTTCGATTTCAAGTTCAATATCATTTCTTTCTTTATTTAAGTCATCCAATTCCTTTTTTACACTTTCATACTGACTTATAAGTTCATTTACTCTCAGCTCCTCTTTCTCAATATTATGAAGCTTGTTCATTTTGTCAGAGATTTGTTCTTGCAAGAGCAACAACTGTTTTGCATCTTCATTCTGAGGAAATTGTTGGAGATAAAGCAAAAGATAACTTCTAATCTTATTACTATCTGGGGCGTTTTCATAAAAAGTATTGATTTTATTAAACTCAGAAGTTAATTGGCGATACCCTTCAATATACGCATAAATTTTTGGAATGTCGGCATTTAATAATGCGTTGTGAAACTCTAATTTTAATATTTTAAGTTCTTTCTCCAATTTTTCTTTGTGCTGCATCGCAACAAGAGCTCCATCAATATTTTTAAGTCCTTTCTGTGCCAGGAGATTAAACACATCAGCTGTAGTTCGCTGTTCTAATCTTTTTTTCTCAATCCGGGCTTCCAATTTTTTTTCCAAGGCTGTTTTTGGAAAACGTCCCTTTTTTTCAAGCTCCAACCGAATTTCTTTTCTTTGTTTATCAAGCTCACCTATCTTTTTTTCCAAAACTTCTTTTTTTTGTGATAGTTCAGAGAGTTGAAATTCGCTGCCTCGGTGATGTTCGATAACGCGTGCGTGTGTTGAAGACTTCTCAGGCGTAGGATCTGACCATTCCTCACGCATATCCATTTGTAGCTTCTCACTAAAAATTGGTTTAATTTTACCACCTATTCGGAAGAGGCTCTGAATAGCGCGAAATCTGTTAACACCTTCGTCTCCAGGCCAGAGGCTGAGGAATGCACTGAGACCATTTAGTTTTCTTCCCCGCTTATAAAAACCAATACCATTTTGCTCACCAGTTTTAACTGTTTCATAAATTGGCATAGCTTTTTGAAATTTAAGTTTTTCAAATTGCTTATCGACCGCATTCAAATCATGCGTATTTTCATAGAGAGTTACCGCCAAACTCATATGTCCGACATTGCCACCTTGAGCTACTGCTTTCGCAATGCCTTTTAAAGACCCGTGAATTTCTTTTTTGTCATTATTTCGTGGATTCCACGCATAAAATTCAAGCATTTTGTCTCAGCACTAATAAATTAATCCATTGATAATTATATCTGCATATTATTAACGCATTATTAAATTTAGCCATATAGAGAAAACAACGCTCATGCTGGACAAAAAAAGAATACAAATATGAAAGAGCAGAAATTTATATGAAATATATCAATGAGTTGAGCAGGATTTTAAACCAGCGATTAAATTGGCAGAAGTCACGAATAGGCTGTTTTGCGCAAATGTTGTTAGCATTATTTGTGGTGCGAGGTGTTAATTTAAGTGAAATTGCAATGGCTATAAATGGTGATAAGGCGAGACTTGAATCACGCTATAAATTGTCAACAGAACCTAATTATAAAATTAAAATTAAATTGTTTGCAAAGCTAACAAATGGGATTTTATTTGCCCAAAGAGACTGTCTTCTAAAAAATCCAACACAAAGAAACAAATGAAATCATTTTTTTGATTTCCCAATGGCGAAATTACGTATATTTTGGCGCTTTATGTCATTGACAAAATCCGCAAAATTAGTGTAGTTTTCAATACTTTTTCAAGAGAAAAGAAATGCCTTACGCAATCGGACGGCCTGTTCGTGATCTAAAAGGGAGCTGGTTATTTGGAGTAAAAGCCAGAAAGTTAACCAAAGAAGAGCTCCAAAAAAACCTATTTTTACAAGACAGCATAAAAATTTTCGATGACCTGGAAGCTGCTCAATTTTACGCCAGTAGATTTCGCAAAAAGTATCGCTTTCCAAAAAATACTTTAGATAAGAGCACCGTTACTCCAGTTTTTACGGTTGAGGTTAATAATAATATTTCTCTGTACATTAAAAATAAAGAGCTTATTGAAACAGAGGATAATATCATTCCTCTTGAATATTTTGATTGCCCAAAAGAGGTCATATCAAAAATAATAAGAGTAGACTTTTTTGACTCAAAGATTACTTCTATGGAATGGGAAAGCGAATACGCCTCCAACTGTATTCTTATTTAAGAAGAAAAATGTAAGTGTTTTCATTTGCCCAAAGCAAGCATACTCTGCTTGCTTTCAACGCGGGCTCATTTATCATACCGAATTATTAGTATTAAATGTGTATTATCCCGTTTTTGATTAAAACTAGAATTACATCAGTTCTCAATCTATATTTTTCCTAAACAAGATTAATGGGGTCAAGGCCTACCCCTCTAGGTTGTGCAATTAACATTGCCTTAATATCGATTAAATGGAGGCAGCATAAGCAGCTATAAGATGGTATTATCTTATTATTTAAATCCATCTCCCTGCCAAAATTATCAGAATTATAAGTGGGTATAGAGACATTCTTGATTTAGGATATGAGGTTATACAGCAAAATTTGTTGGTATATACTCATATAAAAAATATATAATCAATAAAGGCCATGATAAAAAAATGATTGCCCATTGACGATTTTTGTGAGAAAAATTTTTGTTTGTCGTGATCTATTAATTATGTATATTTAAAATTAAGTTTGTTATAAAGGTCATCTCGATAACACTTTATATGTAAAATATTTGTTGCGGAAGTAGAAGATAGCTTTATGAATTATTATTCGATTTTTTTGACCATTAACCGACTCATTATAGGCGTACTCCCAATGCTACTGGTTGCTTGTACGCATCAGCAATCTAATGGTCCGGATCACTATGTGATCAAAGGGAAAACATATCATGTAATGAAATCTGCCAAAAATTACAAAGCCAAAGGATTCGCTTCCTGGTATGGCTCACACGCTCGGAATCAAAAAACGTCGACCGGCGCGCGCTACAACATGTATGCAATGACAGCAGCTCATCCAACACTCCCACTTGCTACACGAGTACGGGTCAAAAACCTGAATAATGGCCGGTCGGTTGTGGTTCGGATTAATGATCGAGGTCCTTTTTTATCGAACAGGCTAATTGATTTATCCTTTGCTGCCGCTAAAAAACTCGGTATAAAAGGCATTGCTCCTGTTGAAATTGAAGTAGTTTGAAATTGCTCAGAAATATGACTTGCTCAAGCTTAATAACCTGATTTATTTGAGCACAAATGAATCAGTCAAAGAAATCCAACCGTAACGAAGTTAGCAGCCATTCTATAGCCGCTCAATCTTTTACTTCATCACAAATCAATCCAGATAAATAGGCTCTACCCAAAAAGGATGAATTGGGTCAGGCCTTTAAATTATCAATTAAAAGTTGCTGAACCTATTGACGATCAGGATAAATGCTCTAAAACAGTGCAAAAATAATAATCATAATTCAAGGACCACAAAGGGCTGTTCAAGTATTAAAAATGACATAATGTTTATGGGCCACTTTAGAGGAACCTAGTTTTAGAGGAGAAAGAGAAACAAAAAAGAAAAAATAATAGATTATAATTTAAGAAAGGATGGAGGTGTTTGCTAGTTACTTTTAGCCGATTTAGGTGGTCCCATTAACTGTTGATCGACAGCCCCTTAAGCAGGCAGAATGACAAGAGCCCAATTTTAAAGGACAGCGCAATGTCAGAAGAATTAAAAACCTATAGCCAAGCTGCACAACAATTAGGTGCAGCTGTAAATGCTAATTGTACTGACTCGTATGAGGCACAAGTAATCAAAAAAAAAGTATTAGAAAGTTACAATAGCTGGGCACATTCTATTTACGATAGATCTTTTTTAAATTGGGGCTTGTGGAATAAAAAAATAGCTCGAGAATATGAAAAACTACAATTCAATTTTTCTGCTTTATGCCCTTACCAAGATATATATTCACAGTTACTTCTCTATTATCTCATCCGACCGTTAATTAAACTAAAATATTTTAATAAACGATTATTAGAAATTGGGTGTGGTAATGGTATTGGTTTAAAAATGAACTCTGCTTTGTTAAGAACAGAATATGCGTTAGGTATTGATTTAGTTCATAAACTAGTTAGGAATGCAGAAAATAATTTTTACAGTAAAGGCCTAGTCAGTTATTTACAAGCAGATGCAGAAGCCTTGCCCCTAGGTGATGCTAGTTTTGATATTATCACTAATGTTGAAAGCTCACATCTTTATCCCCGATTAGAGTACTTTTTTTCAGAGGTAGGCCGGGTCTTAGCTCCAGGGGGTTATTTTTGTTATGCCGATATTCATACGGATGCAAAACAACAAGCGCAAAGATTAGAGAGGTTTGTTGCATCTAGAAAGGACTTACAGATTATTCAGAAAAAAAATATTACTAGACTAGTCCAAGCTTCAATATACCGACGTATTATCGTTGCTGAAAAAAAATTTTACCAAATGGCAATTTCTCTGTTTGGTTCCGATCCTGAGGTACTTAATAAAGAATTAGCATCTTTAGCTCAAGCAATGGGAATTAGTTTTTTGCCGTGGTGGAAAATTTGGGTAAAAACAGAAGAATTACGCCCGATTGCAAAAGCTGCCCGCAATAATCAGTATTGGGGCGGCAAAAAATTATTTTTTTATTACTTAATTCAAAAGGTGTAAGATGTATCTAAAGAAAATTAAAACTCTTACATACAATTATGGTGAGGAAAAAGAGTTACAAGATATCCTTTTTAAAGCAACGGAACCACTTTTAATTCATATTAAGGGATTCCCAAATACATTTACTTTAGATTATTTTATAGAAAAATATCATGGCGTTGCCAATTATTCTGTTTTCGATAATTATCGTTATGTAGGAGAGAAAAGCGGTGATTTAAAAGAAACTTTTGAAGAGATAAAAAACAATAAACCATTCCGAATTTTTGGTTTATTCTTTACAAGAGAAAATTCTTCTATAATCGAAAAATACGTACCACTATGGCAAACCATACCTTTTAATCCACGATTTTACAATCCAATGTTAAAAGTGGCTTATTTTTTTGGTGGGCGTGGCTCAGCTACTGAAATTCACTTCGATAGAGAGCACTGTTGTAATTTACATTTGTGCATGAGTGGAAAAAAACAAGTTTTATTATTTACTGAAGACGAAAATGACTCTATCTATAAAGTTCCTTATATAGGCAACAGTTTAATAGATTTTGGCCAACCCCTAGATCAATTACATAAAAAATTTCCTCGTCTAAAAAAAGCCACAGGCTATAACGTAATTCTTAATCCAGGTGATATGATATTTATGCCTAGAAACTGTTGGCACTATACTCGATATTTAGAAGGCTCCACTTCAGCAACCTACGTCTTTTACACTAGTAAATTTTGGCAATTTTATGGATATTTTACAGGATATTTCTTTCTAGGTTATGAACGGCATACGGCAACACTTAAAATAAGTGAATGGAGCTTATTTAAAAAATTTAGTTTGATTTATGCAATGTCGGATGGATGGAAAAAATTCGGACTAAAGGCTGTTGAGAATATATCCTATATCTTTTTGTTACCTTTAATAAGTATAGGAGCTATTGCTACCCATAAAATTAGATTGTTTCGAAAATTTATCAAACATTGAAGAGCGCTTCGTCGCTGCATCATCAACACTTAATGAAAGAAGCCGCGGTTTTTGTTCGTTCAGAGTTATAAATCAATTAAAAAAGTATAATTACTCTGTTTTGTTAAGTGCTCACTTCTTTCTATTATCATTTCGGCATACTTATTGAGCGGCACCAATCTGCCCCCCTATATTATTCCCATTCCATTTTAGATTACATTACGTACCTGTTTATTTTCAATTCTAATTTTGGCGGCTTCAATCAGCTCCTCCAAGGCAGCTAAGGAGCTTGTTTTAATCTCGAACAGATCATCAAACCCAGCCCATTGACGCATAAATTCTCTTTGAGCCGTTCTTAATACTTGATATTCGTCGCTAGAAGCAATTTTTTCTTTAAAACTACCCAGTTCATCTAAGGTTTCAATCTTATCTAAGGCAATTTTATAGTTTAAAAGTATGGCTGTTTTTAAGGCATCTCCTTTCATCCCTTGATATTCTTTCCCTAAATTAGAAAAAGATTCAGCCTTAACCTTGTATTCATGCTCTCTACCCTTTGCAAAGGTGGAGTATGAATAGTTCAGCGATTGTATTTGTTTTGCTACTGGTTCCTGGTGAAAGATAGCATTCCATTTAAGGCCAAATTCTTTTATTCCAATCCTTTTTTGGGGATTGGGCTCGGTTGCTTGCTCTATCAAATCTTTTAACATTGTTCCCTGTGTATAGGAGAAAATGGGGTTATTGAAATCTAATTCTTGCTTTGTCCAGAATATTTCTCCCTCCGATTTAGCATTTACTGGTAACACGAGATACTCATATAATGCTAATCCCAGTTGGTAACTCATTAATTTATCAGCGTCAATCAAGTCACCAGCCTTGGCAGCAACTAAATCTGGAGGGTCGTAACAGGGAGATGTGAGCAACTTATCCGTTGCAATTTGCTTTGATTTTCCTAAAGCGATAAAACTTTTATGATCAGAAATAACTAACTTTCTATCCTTACTCATTAAAAAATTTGTAAGCTTAATGTCAGAATAAATAACACCATAGTCAAGGCAAGTGCTAGAAAATTTCACAAGCTGTCCTATATCATGAAAGCAAGAGTCAATTATGCTTTTAGGATCATTCAGGCCTTCCTTTTCTCTTAAAGTACGAAAATTGCCTAAGTCGGCATAGGCAGAGATTGCTATATCATAAGGATATATTTGAAAATTAGTATAATCTTCAATTAAAAACTCATTTAGAGGTGTTTTCCTTATTTTTTGTACTAAAGGTTTATTGCCCCATGGCCGCTCAATCCTGATACAGATTGTTTCATCTTTATCGTGGCGTTCTAATTTCCAAGTAGTGTTATTTGCACTACCAAGCAAAGCTAACTCATAGAATGACAAAGCCGGCAAAAGGGCTGCCAATTCTTTTTGAATTGCAGAGTAATAAGCACCTTTAAATAACGTTAGGAGTTCTTTTGCGTTTTCATTTGGAATTGTCAATACCTCAGTGGATATTTCTTGTGCAGTATTGGCATGCTCAGCGTAACGGCCTCCAATATGAGGATTTTTTTTGATAAATTTACTCATTTTGCGGTTTATCTGGACTAACAATATTCGGGAGTTGTCTAACTCTTTTTTATTCAACTCAGAGGAGTTGATGGCATCTAATAGAGCAGAGCCAACGTCCATTAATAAATAAAAACAATCAGTAGAGTAAATATTGGATGATTCTTCTAATCGTTTCAGGCTGTTATCGACCGCATTTAAACTTGGATGGCGTCTTTTTGCTTGAAAATACTCTCCAAAGAAGCTTGGAGAAGTATTATTTCGCCATTCACGTGCTGTTAATTTTTTGCTTGAAATATTACTAGTTAAATCGAGAAGTTGTTTTTCAAGCGCAAGACCTCGTTGCGCTGTTAAGCCAAATCGCCCAAGCTCAGAAGAAATCTCATTCCAAGATTTAATGGGCATTAAATCTTCATTTTCATCTGGTTCATAATCCACTTTTTGCTTTAGTTTAACTACTAAATCTTGAATTTCTAAAAGCAATAGTTTTTGTAATGACTCACCTATTCCAGGGCCTTGCAAACGATTATAGTATGCAATTTTCTCATTTAGAAAATGTAATGTAGGGTGATTATTAGGATTATTTATGGGTGTTAACATGTTTACACTATTAAAAATAACTCATGTGCAATTTTAAACCCATAAGATTAAAATAATATCAAGAATGTTTTTTTTACACACTCTGAATTACCTCAAATTACCTATTGCCGAATTTAAGGGGTGAAAATGGGGGCATTAAGCATGGATTTGTATTTAAAACATCACCGTAGGTGTTTTCAATGAGGCAATAGGACGCTAAAGAGGCGGATACTGGATGAATTTTGCGAGACGTATGGTTATCATCGCAAATCAGCTACGCGGCTATTAAAAATCAGTTAATCATAGCGGATTGCGTATTCCGGAGGACTTGATCACTAATTCCGTTAGTCATTTGATCACCGATTCCGGAGTATTTGATCACTTCAACGCCTCACGCAGTGGATTATCTTTTAAAGGGGTTTAGTCTGT
>NZ_RZGX01000032.1:0-24367 GCF_003990155.1 Legionella qingyii | reverse complement strand
TTTACAGACTAAACCCCTTTAAAAGATAATCCACTGCGTGAGGCGTTGAAGTGATCAAATACTCCGGAATCGGTGATCAAATGACTAACGGAATTAGTGATCAAGTCCTCCGGAATACGCACTATTGATTTGGTAAGCTTATACTCTAGAATTTTTTCCTCCAACCATGTGTATCCAGAGCTTTTTTTTCTTAACCCCATATTGAAATAGGCCGATGGAGAATTATCAATAGCATCCAGTTCTATACGTCCTTCTTTACCTGCGTCAATACTTTTGTGAAATGCATACTCAAATAAGACAGAGCCCACATATTTGTAAGGAGTCGTAGTATTAATCGAATAGTTATACATGCGATGAATATAGAGACAGTTATTCTGAATTGAATAGTTCATATATCCAACCTGTTGATTTTTAACATAAATCAACACCTCGGTACGTGGGCCAAGCAATGTGTTTCCGGAGCGTTTAAGAATTCTGTAATTAACTTGTTTTCCGTCAGAGGTTTCGATTTTAGTAGTTAGTCGCATTTCGATTTCTCATTTTATTATTATAATTGACGGGATAAAAAAACAGATAATATCAGATCAAAACAAAATCACAATGTGGATATATTCTCATTTTGAATACAAAAAATACAATTCTTGGTTGTTGGCTCAATTGGGTGGTAATGGTCGGGTGATTATTAATCAAATAGACTAATGCTTATTCATATAAATTATTTGAATTAAGAACATGAGGAATGATGAGCGTCCGTCAAAAAAGCAAGTCTGGGTGAAACGAAGTGTAGCTTGGGTTCAGTCTATAGATAACAGATCGGGTTTTGGTAAATTTGACCTGACAGATACTTCTTAAAAAAACGTTACCTGTCAGATCAAGTTTGAACTAGTACATTTAAATTTGTGATTATTGGTACTTGCAATAATTTTAGTTGTTCTTAAGTGGCTCTAGAGTTATTGATTCATCAGGCTTTTTAAATTGATCTGTGATAGCGTTGATTCTGGCCTTATAATCTTGCGTCACTTTACCTACGGCACGTTGACCCCACTCAAACTTAATATCCCACTTTTTGAATAACTCTTCAATTGCTTCCCTGACCATGTTATATGCTTTATCCATTAAATCAAGGCCTGCGTCATCAAGCGCATCATAGTGCGATTTATCGAAGCATTGAGAAACTTTAGTAGGTAAATGCGTAAGAAAAGTTGATGCCTTCTGTATTTTTTCTTCAAATTTTTCAGGGGATTGATAAACTTTTTGAAGATCAAGATCGCTTAATATGTTTTGCGCATCATAAAATAGCGTAATCATATTATTATTTACAGCCCGCAACAGCGCTTTGTGCTCTTCAGTTAGATCTTTGCTGTACATAAAAGTCTTGATAATGTCTTTATTTAAATTGCTAAGCACTTCTATTGCTTCAGTCAATTGTTTAGACAGGTTACTGCCTTCTTTAAACATGCTTTTTAAATCTTGGTAAATCTTTCGTCCCTCATCCAAAACAAGTTTATTTTCCTTCAACGCGGTTAAGATTTTTTCATAATCAGTATTGAGGGCAAAACCATGTTCCTTTATTGTTTCCAATTGAGCGCGATTATCTCGATATTTTTTTAAGCTTTCTTTCACATCTTGAATGTTTATAAGATTGTTGATTTTATCCCATTTATCATCTTGCTTTGCTCGATAAAAACTCGGACTATAGGGGGGGGGGGATTCACTGGGGTAGGCTTCTAGTACCTTATCTATCATCCCCCTCCATTTATCATGAATTATAGATAATCTTTGAAATTGTGCTTCACGTTGCTTTAATCTGCTTACTAGTTTAAAGCACTGCTCTGCATCCTCGGGCGCGGTCAATATAATACTGTTGATTTCTTCGTCTAATTTCTTGAACCAATCAGGTTGGGTTACCTCTTGAAGAAACTGTTTATCTTCTTCGGATATGAGTTGAACATTAGTTTCTCCTAACGATCCTTGCAAAACGTCCAACCATTTAAAAAAATCCTCACTTTTTCCTATTAGGGAATAAAAATCCTGCGGAAACCCAAGTCTTTGCAAGGAAACCGACTCTTGCTTTAATGGGTGAGTTTGGGCATTTTCCCTAATTTTTCCTTTTAATCGACTTAGCTTTTCTGCAACATCAGTTGTGGGTGCATCCTGCCCGCCAAGATTTTTTGCTGAAGATTGCCCCAATGCGATCTGCTGTATTTCATAAAAGTGATTAAAACTATAGTCAATCTGCTCTTGTTTTAGTTTGTTTACCTCATTTTCTATATTGCTCAACAATTTATTAGATACAAAGTCGTATAAGGGGCGTGACGCCACAAATTGCTCTAAGCGGAGTAATTCGGCCATTATTTTAGAATTTGGATTGACGGCTTGTTCTATTTCAATTTGTTTGTGAATTACGGTTAACCAATGCACTTTGAAGCCTGTAGTAATGAGATCACGGCTGGACCTTAACGCAGATAAATCGGAGAGATTATAATGTTGAGCCAGCTCGCTGCTTGGAATATCCACGTCTTGCTGTAGGTAATGATATGTATGCAGCTCCTGACGCAAAAATGCTTCAAGATCACCCTCATTGTGTATATCAATCAAGATTTGTACCTGTCGATCATCATTGCTGACTTGACTGGCAATCTCCGCCGAAAATTGCAGTTCAGTAAGAAATGTTGGCATTGCTTCAATATCAACGTCTGGATATTGTTGTTTAAAATGAGCTTGTATCCGTGTGCGACTCGCATAGATGGCTTTAATCGCTCTATCGAGATCATCGGTATCATCAGAGGCAACAGAAATAAATGCATGCATTTGATTAAAGAAGGCAAGAGGATTCACTTGCGAAGAAGCGGCTTGAGTGCCAAAAGCCATTGCGTCTTCAAAATTCGCAATGTCTTTGGCATTGTATTTTGGTGAATAAGCATCGATACCTCCAGTTAGTGTAATATCGACAAATTCGGCAATCTGTTTGCAATAGGTTACTAGCTCTTCGCGTGACCATAGGGTTAGATGATTAATCTCTGTGTCAAAGTCAAAATCTTCCGCGACTATAACCAAGTCCTCTTGATTAAGAATATTTTTAAGTTGTGTGTATTGAGTATGATCAATTGTTATCTGAACATCGCGATAATTGGGAGCATCTCTTAACTGTTTCATGGTGTTTGATAGGGAATCTGTGCTGCGATATGTGTTGCATAAAAACCTAAAGTGTTGCTGAGCTACTTTTTGAGTTACTTTTGCTTTGAGGAGAGATTCATTCAAGCGTTCAAGCGTTGAGTTAATGGCATCGAGTTCTTCTTCAACTCGTTTAATAGGAGCGTGAGTCAAATCTTCCTCGAATCGAGGGATTAAAGCGTCCAGGAGCTTAATTACGTCGTTTTGTACTTCTTGGTTTTTAAATTGAGTATTGCTTGACTTCATCCGTGCATCAATTTCAAGAAGCATTTCTCTTTTAGTTGCAAATTCCTCTCTTATTGAATTTTCTCTTTTTTGTTGGGGAATTCTTTCTTCAATTTCTTTGAAAATTTTCTTTATCTTTTCCTCTGCTGTGTTCAATTCAAAAATACTATTTAACAGATGGCTGTAATCTCCAAGCTTGGGTTCGGTGACCGCCTCGATTTTTTTATGTGCATTGAATAGCGGTTGGATTAACTGATTCATCTCTTGTTTCAGATCGTCAATCTCAGGACCATTTTTGTTCTTTAATTCCAAAATCAGTTTTTTTTCAAGGTCGGCCGCTTCTTTTAGGAGTGGCTCGTAGTGTTCATAAAATTCTACTTTTTTTGCTCTAAATAATTCATCTTGTTTATCGGATTTATTAAAAGCTACTAATACCTTATCGATTGCTATTATTTTATCAATTATCGGATATACTTTATCCAGCGTTTCTTTCAATGCTTTATTTTGTCTTTCTAATAATTTATTTGCTTCTCTTAGATAACTTTCTTCCAATGCTTTATTTTGTCTTTCAAAAAATTGATTCGCTTCTCTTAGATAACTTTCTTCCAATGCTTTATTTTGTCTTTCAAAAAGTTCTTGCTGATTCTTTTCTTGCAATGGTCGATCTATTAATTTTTTTAATCT
This sequence comes from Legionella qingyii, assembly GCF_003990155.1. Lineage (NCBI taxonomy): Bacteria > Pseudomonadati > Pseudomonadota > Gammaproteobacteria > Legionellales > Legionellaceae > Legionella > Legionella qingyii. Next base: position 20,284 of record NZ_RZGX01000032.1, on the reverse strand, counting down.
ATTTCGATGTTCCTCTTGTAGAGCGCGTTCCTTTTCTAATTTCACCGCCAGGAGTTTTTCCACTTCCTGAGCAAAGTTGTTCATCTCTTCTTGGAGTTGGAGTAATTGGACATCTACTTCTTGTTTTAACAGTTCTGCTTCTTTATTCTCCTCACCGAAGATTTCGTTGAGTCTTCTGGTAAATGGAGAAAGAAAATCTACCACGAAATTTGCAGAAAAATTGCCTAATGCAGTGCGATAAAAATTTTCTAGCTTTGCAAGGGCATTATTTTGCGAAAAGGGTTGAAGACTAAGTTTCTCCCATTTTGTAGCTTCTAAGATTCGAAGAACATTTAAGTGGCTGGTAATTGTAGAAATTAATGAGGCATTTAATTCTGAGAGCGAACTGATCTCATCGTTTAATTCGCTGTTGATTATAGAAATTAATGGGGATTTTAATTCTGAGAGCCAATTGCTCTCATCTTTGTTTTGGGCTTCTTCAATATCCACAACTTTAATTTTTTTCTTTCTATGATATTTTTTTTCCAGTTCTTCTAATTGATACATCGCATTTAAAAGATTCACATAATCTTGGCTCGTCGGTTCTTGTTGAAACTCTTTGTTGATAATTGCTGCGGCTTCTTGCCATTTTTGTTTTAATGATCCTAAACTTAGTTTGCTCTTAATTCGTTTTTCAATTAAAACCATCTTTTCCCTTGCCAGAGACTGCATCACAGCATATGTATCTCGCTTACTGTATTCGAAGGATTTTATATCTGCATCAATCGCAATTGCTCTTGCGAATTTAAGTTCTATTTTTTCTAAGGCGTTTTCTAAAATAGCTTTTTGTGTGGGTAAGCGTTCTTCTTCTGGAAGTGAAGCAATGGAATTAATGTCTAATTCTAATTGCAAAAAAATTCTGCTAAGTTCCATCCACAAATCATTCGCCTCATCCACCTCTAAATCTGATTTTTGATCATACTGCCTCCCCCTCGAATCTGATTTTTTATCAGGCTGTATATTTGATGGTATTGAATTGTAAACTTTTTTGAAGAAAGATTCTTGGACTATCCCACTTAATTGCATTTCTCCAAACTCAGGTTGTTTGAGTTTGTGAAATTGGGTATTTTTTAAGGTTCGTATTTTATTGATGAGAAGTCTAACTTCGTCAACTATATCGAGTGGCTCATTTTTGGATTTTGACATGCTTTTCTAACTCCCCTATCAACGAGTTATTTATAATCATATTATGTAAACCTTAAGTATTTATTAAGGGCTATTCGTTTTATTAAGCATATACACCTATTTATTCCAAGCCATGGCTTAGGATGAGCAATTCATTTCTATTTGCTTAAAGCATCAATTCAAAGATTTGTATGATAAGAAACCACTCTCCCACACAAAACTGCATTTTTAGCATTGCAATAACGCTTTCGGATGAACCAGGTTTAAAAAATCGTCTCTTTTGATTTTTAGCAGTTGATCATGGTTTCCTGCGTTAAAGACGAGCCATTCCTTATGCGCAAGACTATCTGCAAGATAGACGTCCATATTATAGAGTTCACCAAAAAGGGGTATCGCGCCAACTTCGCAGTCTTTAAATTTGTCTTGAAATTCGAACTCTTTAGCAAGCTCTGCGCGTTTTGCTCGAGTCTCCTTTTTTAATAGATCTAAATTCAGTCGCGTATTGGCGGGGATTGCGACAAGTGTAAATTTACCATCCAGTTTGACAACTACAGATTTAGCAAAATGGTTTCCCTTAATATGTGCTGCTTGTGCACATTGCGATGCGGTATAGGCTCTGGGATGACTGATTGTCTTATATGGAATATCATGAGTTTTCATATATTTTCTAATGGATGGGTTTAACATGAGGAGCTCCCACAAAGGATGGATATGTTTAATTATAGGACATTTTGTCCGTGATCGTTGCGATGCCAGCGTGTTTTATCTACCATCTATTTTAAATTTGTGACAAGATGATTTCTGCTTTGCAAAGCGGGTTCGCAATGTTCTTAAACCCAAGGAACCACAAGAGTGAAAGGTGTATGCTAAAAACAAGGAATAGTCGATGCGCAATACCGATCAACAAAATCAAAGTCCTTTTGATAAACTTGCTAATGAAATGCTGTTAGCGATTCTTAATACTCAGAATAAAGAGAAACATTATATTCTTAACCCAAAAGATATTTTGTCTTTTGCTTTAAGTTGCCAACGTTTTAATGGAATAAGCCTGGATGCCAATTGCTTTTTTTCTCCTCATAAATATAACGATCTGCGACAAAAATCCTCTGATTATCACGAATATAAGGAAAGAAGGCTTACTCAATTGAAGAATGCACAACGAGTGTGGCATGAACAAAACGGAGCGTTTTATTTGAATAAGACTAATAGAAATAGAATGGCTACCGGTTTAGGTTTACTTCTAGCATCTATTTTCGCGTTCACGTTTGATATGAGCTATGGAGCTTATTTGTTAACCACGTTAGTTTTATCTGTACTGGCGCTGGTGATTAACGACCTCCTTTTTGAGCACATAGAGTATTCGTTAAATTCATCTGATGTGAGCGCTATTCCTCTCCAATTTTTTGAAGAGGAAATCGTAGGTAAGTCGAACTTAATTTAGCCTGTAATGCGCTTGGATTTATGATGAATACGCCTTTTATTGAATTGAGTAACATTAGGCTGCTTATTAAAAGTATAAGCAGCTTTATGAAGTATGTTAATTGGGTTTTGAAAATGCGTTTGCTGCTATTTCAATATCTGACTCACTTTCTTCAATAGCATTCTCATTTTTTCCTGTTAAAGAGGCTACTCTATGTAAAAGCCCTTCAGGTAATGTACTGAACAATGACGATTTAGTACGAAATGCTTGAGCAAGAACCCGAGAATTTTTTCTTATTTCTGAGATTCTATCCAATTCATTCTTTAACGTGAAGTAGGTATGCCTGTATTGGCGATAACACACTGGCTGACGCTATTCTGGATCGTCAGGTGCATAACGCCCATCGATTAAATTTGAAAGGAGAGTCAATGAGAAAAATACGGGGTAAATTGACTGAAAGTGAACATCAACGGTTAGTTTAACAATTATTTAGGGGGGGGCATTTTTGCACGCTGATTTACACAAATTGATGGAAATTTTCAAGGCACTTGCACACGATCCCGATCTTGAATGGGAGTTCATTGACGGGAGCATTGTTCGTGCCCAACACAGTACCGGTGCATGTACTAAAGTTGCTTAACAAGGTGTCCAATTTTCCCGGGCAAGATCAGCTATCACGTCAGCAGTTCCCGAAGAAAAATCAGTTTTTTATAAATTAACTATACTATCTAAATAAATATTATTGTGGAGGCACATAATGCCAAAAGAAATATCTATAGGAACTTTATCTATAGGAACTTTATATAGTTATATTTTTGACGGAATAAAGTGGTATAACAGTGATCAGGATGATAGTGCAAAATCGGAGAAGAAAAAGTTAACACAAGCCCAATTTGAAAAAGTTCTAAATTCAAAATCTGAGCATTTTAGATATTCATTAAGAATGTTGCAGGCTAAAGATCTGGAAGAGGTGTTGTATGGGAATTCAACCGATCCTTTAATTAAACCAACTGACTTTCTGGATTCTTTGTTATTTCCTAAAGACGAAAAAATTGGAGAGATATTTGATTCTTTAAATCAAAAATATAAATATTTCACTAAAAATCAAGAAGATTTGGCAAAAAAACACTTCATTATTTTGTTTAAAGGTACGAAATTAATTGGTGACTACTTTGAAAACAATAACGACGAAGAAAATTCGTTGGCGGCAGAAAATGCTTATAAAATACTGGTCTGGTTTGGATTGAAAAAAGGGCGAGGATCTCCTTTTTCAATGTTTGAAAAACATTTAAAACTATTTCCAGATTTGGTTAAGCCAGTACATGATAGTTTAGTATCACCCATTCCTGTCAATAATAAATCCAATCTTGATTTGAGTGGATGGGTAACATTTATAAAAAAATATCCTGTACAAGGTATACACTATTTTCAACAGGCAGCAAACATCGAGGAAATGAATGATAATCGCGCGCCTGCCACGATTGCAGAAGCACAAATACTAGCTGCTAAAATAGTATACCCAAATGCCTCCAAACATCCTGAAATGGCAGCTTTATTTTATGCTAATAAACTGGATAATAATTTGTTTAATCAATGTTTGGAATTAGAAAAAAGAAGAAAGAGTACAGATAATCTCCCGGATATTCACATAAATGGTAATACTATAAATTTTCCTGAATACCATTTGGTTAAATTACCAATAGATGACCTTAGGGCATATTTTTTAGGGCTACTTACAGCCTGTTGCCAATCCATTGGTGGGCATTCTGAACGATGTGTTATTGATGGGATTACACTGCCAAACAATGGGTTTTATGTAATGTTAAAAGGAAGTAAGCAATCAAATCCGCTTATAGACAACAAAATTAATTATTCAGATTTTCAAATTGTTGGCCAAGGCTATGCCTGGATTAGCAGTAATAATAATCTGGTATTTGATTCTTGGGAAAATTTAAGAGCATCAGACAATGAAATTGCAGTGCAACTATTAGAGTCCTTTAGTAAAGAGTTAACTCAAAGAGATGAAAATATTGTAAGGGTTACCATTGGTACAGGGGGTAAAACTCCTGATAAATTTGGTAATAAAGTACTGGAAAAAGCTGAAAAAATGAAGGAAGGTTATCAATATTCGGATTCTTTGAATCAATATCTTGTCTATTTAGACAATAACAAATTAAAAACTTGGCAAAAAGCCTTGCTTGATGATTGGGATAGTTTGGTAGAAAAACCCTTGCCTTTGACTACACAAGAATTTGCGAATTATTTAGGCCTCGATAATATATATTCGAAAGAGACTTTTGATTCAATCGCAACCTATTTAATCGATAAGAAAAATTTCTCGCTTTGGATTAATTGGGAAAAGCCTGAAAAGCAACCTTTACCCGAAGATTTTTGGTATATTTTAAACCGCATAGAAAATCTAAATACCGAGATAGTCACTCAACTGTTACACTTCGGAGAAAAAGATTTATCGGATTTGTCCGAGGCAATAGTTAATTTGACTTCTCTGAATCAGTATAACTCCAAAAAGGAGTATGAACTGATAAATACACCGAATTATGCTTCCAAAGTAAATCAGGTTTTCAGGTTTTCAAACAAATTAAATTGCCCAGAAATTTTTGATTTATTTGAGCCATGGTTTACAGAAACGAGCCACACATTTTTTAATGCCGATATAAATTATGGTCACTTACTCAATAAACTACAAAGATTTCAAATAAATGCTCTCTCCAAGACCGTTATTCAAGAGCTCATCTCTTTGGGTAGAAAAGGAAATACGCTCCTGGATTTGCTAGAAAAATATCGTTCTGTACTAAATATAGAACAGCATTTATTTTGTATCAGTTTGGTGAGGAATGAAGGGATTGACGTTGCAGAGGCTTACATTTTTCTTTATTCGAAAAATTTTGCAACAGAGGAAAATATAGGGGTCATCTTAGCTCATCCAGAAAATGCACTCACCCTTGCTCAGGGTCTTTATGGATTATCCACTAACAAAATATTAACGCCAGGAAATATTAGTAATTTAATTGCTTATCCTTTATTAGGGGAAAGCCTTATATATTGTAATAGCATCAATCAAAAATTTTTTGATTGCCTAATCCCACATGAAAATACTACAGAAAATTATTTCATAGCATTAACAATCCTGGCAAAATCGAGAGCTTTAACACTGGATAATGTAGCGTCACTCCAAAAAAATCCTTTATTTGCAGATGAGATTGTTCGCATACCTGAAGACTCAAGAAATTTACCGAAAACAGTTTGGCAATTAATGCATAAGCATCTGGGAGATCGAGAATATCTCAATAATCTTATTTTATTAACTAAAGATGTGAATGAATATACAAATCAATTCAATAATGCACTAGAGGGTGACTATGATGTATATGAATTTGAGCCAGTATGTAAAGCAATGGATGTTCTGAATACTTTAAGTAAATATTTATCAGGCGAGTTGCAAGATTTGTCTGAAGAGTTAATTGTCAATTCAGACTTGCCAGCAGAAATGAATCTTCCTGAAAAATATAAAAAAATCATGGACAGCTTTACAAAATTTATAAAAACCCATAATGATGTAATAATGAGCTTAGGGCAAGAAAGCCTTGGTTCGACGATGTCACCGTAAAGGAAGCGCTACAGCAACCTCATCTTCTGGTTCATTTTATCTTCTGTAATAGTATTGCCAGGATTTATTCAGAGGAGAAGGGCGATGAGTGCGTAAGCGCTCAATAAACCCTACCCTATAAATTGAGGGATTTCGGCACGAAATAACTTCCGTGCCGGCTTAAGATTTCTAATGGTACTCAGGAGTGTTTTTTGCTTCTTGTTTTGCTTGCTGGTGGTTAATAATATGACTAATTAATGAATTACCATTCATAATTTCTTTTGTAATTTCCTCCTTTGTCATTGCCTGCCATGTAATACTATTTCCATTATGAGTAATAGCCTTGGAGCAACAAACCTTGCCTTCTCTTAGTTCTATACTAAAAAATCTATCCCTGACATAAGCACAGCCTGTACTTGCACCAATACCAAGGTGACAGCCATATACTCGATCTTTTATATAACCAGGTTTGCATTCCATGTACTGGCCTTTATTTGTAATACCATGTTCTTCTAACTCCTCTTTTATAAAGTCTTTAATTAACTCTAATTTATCAAGTGGGAGTTTTATCGAAAATAAACTCAAAGAAGTCGAACTTACTTGTGTTGGTTGTACAGGAGAGCAAGCATTTTGGAGCAAGCTAAATTTATTCAAGACCCCTAGCATCACTTGGCAAGTATCATAAAGACCTAAACCAAGTAATTCAGATGTAGTATTAATCAAGAGGTCAAAAGGTAGTTCAATATTTGTGGCAAATCCTTGTAATATCCACGTCCAGGCTCCAGCACCAGCATTCATCAATGCATTAGCTTGAGTAGCATTAAGATTATAATCTCTCATATGACACAATAGATTAAGGATTTTTGGAGCTGCGCTTTTTTGAGCACATCCAATGAGGTCATCAAGATTGAATAGGGCGCCTGCTTGCAGTAAAAGTAATACGATGTCTTTGTTCTTTGATTGTACAGCATGTTCCAAAGCAGTTTTACCACATTCAGCTGAAGGAAAATTATCTGTTTGGTGGAGACTTGCTCCGTTCTGAATGAGAAGCTTAACTATCTCAACTTTTCCTTCAAAGACTGCTTCAAGAAGTACAGTAGAACCACCACGATCTCTTCCATTAACGTTGAGTGGGTTTGTATTAATCAATTCTAATATTGCATCAGTATCGCCATTCTGGATGTCCTGGCAAATCTTGTGCCACTCAATTTGTCCAAGATCAGAATATCCATCGACAACCTGAACAGGTTCAGCTGCTGCGGGGTAGAGGCTAACTGCTGTGGCATTCAGCCGCTTTTTTAATTCCTCACGCATAAACGCCGGATCTTTCGATGAGCCCGATGCAATCTGCTTTTCATCTTGCAATTCGGCGATTTCAAAAACTTTTGCTAGCATAATAAAATTATCCTTAGTAAAAAATTATAAATATACGCAATCTATTTATGCAGTCTTTTATTAAACTATTTTTCCTGGATGACTGAATATTTCGGAATAGCTGCAAGATTGAATTTTAAACCAAAAGAACAAAATTCGTCCAATTGATTGTATGAATATATCATATTAAATATTTTGATATCTAAGTTTCGCCTAATAGTCGTGAACTGCCAAAGATAGTAGACAAAACCCGGGATGATATTGAAGCGGCTATAGCAGCGATTGAGGCCAGTGATTTGTCTGTCGGCATTAAGGAATTCACAATGCACAAGGCCATGCGCTATATGCTGAAACACTGGCATGAACTGACCCAATTCTTACGGGTTGCAGGTGCTCCCCTTGATAACAATATCCTTGAGCGTGCCCTGAATCCCGATCCGGGGCCGGCACACCTGGTTATTTTACAAAACAGAATACGCTGCCATGATAGGGGGCATCAGACCAGTATGAAGTACACCTGTGCTCTGGCGCACATCAACCGGCTCAACGGCCAGTAATATTCGGTGGTGAGAGGTAACTTGCAACATGGGGTTGTCCTGCAAATTGTGTCAGAATTTCAGACAGGCACTCCACTGGCAGATTGCCCACCCTTAACAAAGCCCCACCCGGGCGCTGGTAGAAGCGGCACAAAGGTAAAGTGGTTATCGCATTCAACATTCGCGGCAATTTGTGCGCTGGTTATCTTCCGTGTTTGGGCTATCATGTTGACAGGATATCGCCCCATGAGCTTTTTCACTTCAGCCGATAAGCGGTTATAATTATTGAATTCTTGTTTTATTATCGTTTTTAATGGGATGAGTCTTATGTAGTTTAGAGGCAGTGTTCTTTAATAATCTTCATGAGCCATAGTAGGGGTTTGTAATTGTTAAAACGTTTGTGATAGAACATGTTAACCGTAAAGCTCTTTTTTTGAAATGGCAGCGGTTTTATCTCAAAATCCTGCTTTTCATTTAGAACAATCGCTAAATGCCGCGGTACGATTGCTAGATAATCTGTGTCGCGAATTACCTCAAGTGCGCTAATTAAATTGGATACGGTTACTTTAATATTCCTTTTAAGACCAGGATCCGCCCATTGTTCCTGTAATGCTTTTTCAATAAATTGTATTTCCACATGATCTGCTTTCATAAGTAGGTTTTGAGTCAACTGTTTATTGGCAAGTGGATGTGCCTTACGCATCGCACAAGCCATTTCCTCTTCAAGTAAAAACTCTTTGTTGATAACAGTTCCATAAGGAAGAAAATCGGCACTAATTGCTAAATCAACTGTGGTTGCTAACAATTCATCAAGATTTAAGTTCTCCGATACCCAAATAGTTTTTAAAATAAAATTAGGAGCATGTTGTGCTAGATAAGCAGATAATTTAGATAAAATTAGAAGCTCTCCATGACTTCCTACAACTAGATTAAATCTGACTGTTTCGGTGCAAGGGTCAAATTCATCTTTTTCAAAAATTTCATTAGCGTTAGCTAAAAAAGTTTTAATTTTAGGGCTCACGGCTAAGGCCCTAGGTGTAGGTTTAAGGCCATGAGCTTCACGAATAAATAATGGATCGTCGAAAATATACCTTAATTGCTTCAAAATTTTACTCATGGCTGCCTGACTAAGGTGTGATTTATCAGCAGCTTTTGAAACAGAACACTCTGTTAATAACGTATCAAAATATACCAATAAATTTAAATTTACTTTATTTATGTCCATGTATTATCAATCCATTCGATACGATGCAGGTTGTAACTAAAGTATAGTTAATTTTAACCGTATCTTGAATAACTCGATTAGCTTTAGCGCATGAACCCAATGAATCATTTGTAATAAATCTGTAAAAAAGTTGAACTTCAAATAAATTGTGATTAATTTTCAGACTAAAATCACTCAAAATAGCTGGAGTATTATTCATGAGTGCAAATCAAGAAGAGGTTAAAAAAGAAGTTGAACGATTACTGAGTTTAAAGAAAAAACAGGAAGAGCTCGGTGTTCTAAATCAAAAAGACATGCAAGAGAAAATGAAACTTGAGAACAAGCATAAAGAATTTTTGCAAATGAGCAGCCAGCAAATGGAACACGAGTTAACGAAAAAAGGTTCCATGAAAAAAGTTGGTGTTGAGGGGGACGATTTAAAGCTAATTATTGAAGACTATAAAAGAAAATATGGGGAGCAAAGCTGGTATAAAGAACCTGAAGAAAAAGATGGGAAAGTCACTTTAACTTTTCCGTCTCAGGAAGAAGTAGGTATTTTCTTTGAAGCTCAGGCTAGAGAAAATCGCTCTTTTATTATTGTTGATGATAAAACAAATAAAGTGATTGCCTACTCCAATGGTGATGGTAACTTATACAATGGCAATGGAAGTGTTTATGAGGGTGGAGAATTTCAATCATCGAATCAAAGTATTAGCGACTTTACAATGCCTGAGAGACAGGAATCAAGGATGTGTTTCTAAAACACCAAAATTAGAAAGCCAAGTAGCATGGCAAGCGTTGTATTATTGATCAGGCTATCCTTCGAGGTAATAAAATGTATTTTGCTGACTGCATAGGGAATGCTGGCGGCATATTTTTTTATCTCGGAAGGGGCATAGGGTTTAATAGGAATGAGTACATCAATCTTACCACTATCAAGTAACAAATTCATTGTTCAATGTGAGCTCTTGGTAGATACATGTTATCCCAATGCGTTTGCAGATGTTATTCATGAGATCTATAAAAAATCCAAAGTAATAAGGACATTGGGTAATTGCAATCTAAAACTGGTCGTGAGGTCAGTCAGTTTTTCCACGAAGATGATCCAATAATTGTGCTTTATGAAAAAATATCGACCTGTCGAGAAAAAAAAGATAGAATGATAGTGATTTTTTAAGTCGGTTGCCCGGTTAGTTTTAGGGCCAAGAATGAACATAGTCATGCAATTAACTCAAGAAAGAAAACAGCTCTGGATTATTTTACTGATCGTCTTAATCAGTTTTATTGGTTCATCTATTGCTTATCCCATTCTGCCGCCTCTATTTTTACACTCTTCCGACCAGTTGATTATCTCTCCTGAATGGAGTGAAAACAGCAGGCGTATTTTGCTCGGACTAACCCTTGCAATTTTCCCTCTAGGACAATTCATTGGTTCCCCCATATTGGGGCGAAGTTCTGATTTGTACGGCCGTAAAAAAATACTGATAATTAGCTTGCTCGGAAGCACGCTGGGTTATCTCTTAACGGTCATATCATTTTGGACAAACTGCTTTTGGCTCTTATTATTCAGCCGCTTTTTAACAGGATTTATGGAAGGGACTTTTGCTGTGGCAAGAGCATTCGCATCAGAACTAACTACCATTAACAAATTTGTGAGTTTTGGCAGGATTAACAGTATGGCGGGTATTGGCTATATTATTGGGCCAATCATTGGTGGGTTATTATCAAATTCACAGGCTGTCCCCTGGTTTTCGTGGTCATTCCCTTTTACTGTTGCAGCAGTAGCCTCAATTACAACACTGGGGCTTGCCTGGTGGAAATTGCCGGAGCATAAAATTCTGCGCCAACCTGAAAAAGAAAGCATATTGAGTAAACTCAACATTATCCGGCAATTCAAATCATTATTTCAAAATCACCCACACTTAATCCATTTGCTGATTATCAGCACACTATTTACCTTTGCGGTGGATATATTTTACGAATTTGGCCCAGTTTATCTCGCTGGGAAATGGTCTATGTCTCCAGGAATGATCGCAGGTTATAATGCTGTATTATCAGCCGCACTTGCTTTAGGAGCCTCTTGGCTTCCGCAGCATCTTTCAAAACGCATGCCGATCCATAAAATTATTATTCTGGCCATGGTCGCTACTACTTTGATTTTTGCCGCCATGGTTGCTTTTCAATATCCCTCAATCATGATTTTGCTCTTTGGACTTATTGGGTTTAGCATTACAAGCGTCACAACAACCATGACAATACATATCTCCAATAGGTCTCATACTGCCATTCAAGGGGAAGTCATGGGGGCACAATTAAGTTTACGGACATTGGGTGATGCCATTATTTGCTTTATTGGCGGTTTGCTGATTGTTGTATCAATTATTTTGCCCATTATTTTATGCTGTATCACCGCATTGATTGCGAGCATTTTGTGTTTGGTCTATTTAAAACCTACAGTTCATACATAATTAGAGATTAAGGGTTCATGCTTGCATCTATTTGATTAAATCGATGAATTCGACACGATTTCGTCCTAGCGTTTTTGCACGATACATTGCATCGTCAGCGAGGTTTAATAGTTTGGTTGGGTTATCATCCTTGGGAATACAACCCGCTACCCCCACGCTAATCGTAACAAAACGGGAAACATCTGAATCGGGATGTGGTAGTTCCAAATTACTAACAGCTTGTCGCAGTGACTCTGCAAATTTAATTGCACCTTCCATCTGAGTATCTGGCAAAATACAGGTAAACTCTTCACCTCCATATCGTGCAAGCAAGTCGGTGCTGCGGGTTACTCTGTTTTTTAATGCTTGAGCAACAAGTTTTAGAGCATCATCACCAGCCAGATGACCAAGACTGTCGTTATAACGCTTAAAGAAATCGATATCCATCATAATAATTGCTATTGGTTTGGAATAACGCAATGCACGTTTCCATTCCTGTTTAAGGAAGTCATCGAATCGACGACGATTCGCTACTCCTGTTAATCCATCGAGATAAGACATTTCCTGAAGCAAAAATTGCAGCTTCTTTTTTTCACTAATATCCTCTCCTACACCTACAAAATGTTGGATTTCTCCAAGGGTATTAAATACAGGTGCAATACTCCATGATTGCCAGAACGCACTTCCATTTTTTCGGTGGTAGAGAAGTTCGCCAGTCCAAGAAATGCCAGATTGTATTTTTTTCCATAAATCAGTTAATACGCTTCTTGGGGTCATGTTATTATGAAAAATATCTGTTTTTTGACCATATAACTCTTCTTTAGAATAGCCTGTCAATTTGATGATTTGCGGATTGGCATAAATAATAGTTCTTTGTTTATCAACGATCAGTACAGATACTGGGCTTTGTTCGATAGCCGCTTGCATTTCACGTAAACGATTTCGCTCGTGAATGGATTGAGTGATATCATGAAATGCGATCACAATTCCTTTGTTATTTTTTAACATAATTGGGGTTGTAATTAGAGAGACAGGGAAGCAAGTACCATCTTTACGCCAAAAATAATCATCATCACTTGCATAAGGTTTTTCTGTTTGTATTACTTCCAAATTTTTACAATACTCCATGGGATAGGGATCATGAGTATAATAGCAATGATGAAATAGTTCATGGGCGTTTTGACCAAGCATTTCGGCTTCATCATAACCTAGCATGCTGCACGCTGCGGCATTAACATATTCAAGCCTATTCTCTTTATTGATGACTAATAATCCTTCACCAAGTGCAGATGTAATATCACGTAAATACTGTTCGCTTTGCTCCACCTGTATTTTTGCTTGTTGTAAATCACGGGCTATCTTTGCATTTATTTGGAGTGCTTCTTCTAGCTCTTGGGTGCGTTTTCTTACTTTATCTTCAAGAATAACTGTGTTTTGAAATACTCCAAAATCTGTTCGCGGAGCATTCATATCTTGTTCTGCTCTATCAATCAATGCCTTAACTATTTTATTGAGGCGTTCGATTTCTGCTTGCAATTCTTTCTTAGTGTTAAGAGTATTCTTTTCAGGCATCGTGGTTTTCCTTTAATTCACCTATGGCTAGGCCTGTAATCGTTTGATTTATATGAATGCCTTTGAATTGTTCTCCATAAGTGCTAAAGCCAACGACGTGATTATTCTGAAATATCTTTTCTACATCTTTTTTCAACCCCTGACGCTGTATCTCCAGATTGCGAAGGATGCAATCGCAAGCCAGGACCAATTGCGGTTTGCCAATAGATGATTGAATTTCCTGAAAAGTTTGCTCAATATTTTTTATTAGATCAATTCCATGAGCCGCCATAAAAACCAGACCATTATCGATTGCACAGTAAAACTTTAAGCTTCCATCTGGATTAGCTTTTTGAATAGAGCGCACATAATCAACTCCGTTGATGCGTATCACCAGTGGCGTAGCGGAAAATTTCATGGGATCAAGTTCATCAACTTGCGCTTTTACTATACGGGCATATTCTTCTACTGCCGGATATCCGTTTATTTCATTGACAATACGCTGCTCAGGATGTGCTTGGGTCACGACCAACCTTTCATTCCCACATACAAAATGCTGTGCTTTAAATGGTTTAAAAGGATAGATTGTATTAACCAAGATAAGGGCTACGGAATCAGTATGAAAAGCGCCTTCAGCAAAGATCCACGTTTTCTTAAAACGGAGGTCATCGCCCGCAGAACCACCAAAAAGTGTAATGCCTCCTAAGACATCCTGTAAAATATGAGTTATTTGTTCCTCGCGCTCAGATAATCCATCCACTAACAAAAAAGCGAAGCTGTTTTTAGAATTAGTAGAAGGGGCTCGTGCTTCAAGTTGTTGAAGTAGATTATTAACAAACACCAGTCCTGAATCATAATTAATATTTTTTAAATCATTTATGTATCCAACAGCGGTTGTAAAGCCATCCAAGGCGAAGCTAACCCCTGAAAGGGTATGATCGGTATAACCATTGGGCCCAATTTCACCTGCTGTGGTGCATCCCATTACTTTCACATTCGGAAAAAGGGAATTTATTTCATTGGCTATAGCATCAAGGTCATAATGACTTGAACAAAAAAAAAGAACAAGCTCCATATTAGGTTGACATACTGCCGCATGAAACTCTCTGACTGCAGTATGTGGCTCTTGCGAAGTTGACTGTCCAATACGAATGGATTGCTGAGTGCTCATCTAACATACCCCATATTTTAGAGATGCAAGCTTGTAAAACGGACTCTAAAGCTATTCTTAATTGTTAAAATATTAGCGTTAACTCAATTAATATAACTATAGCATAGGTTTTTTTACAATGAAGTTTAATGTGCTATAACTCAGCTAGAACCTGTTGCTTCTGATAAAGTTCGGTGACGGCAGCGAAGAGAAGCTCTTCGCTTGCCTCTAATTACATGTGCAATGAATTTCTCGTTCGGGATGGCTTTCTTCGATAGCCGGGGGCTTTAATAAAAAACCATAATGAAGCAAGCTGGATATAGGCCATTGTATTTGCTGATGCTCCAGTACGTTACCATTACATGAACTTAAAATAAGTTGCCCATTATGATTAAAAATAGAAAAATTTTTGTCATCCGATAAATTGTGTATCCTATCCATAGATAAGGAAGCCATTCTGGGGTTGGTGATAAGTGCTGAATACATAGAATCCATACGATTTTCTGGTGATTCATTATGCATTGATTCAAAATATTTTTGCGCGCAAAGTGATAATGGGGCGGCACTACCTGCAAGTGTTTTTACTAATCCTTGCTCTCCAGAGGGTAAAGTTCCTTTTTTCATCAGAAAATCACCATTATTATCTGCCAAATAGAAACTATTTTGTTCCTTGTAAATATCCAGAGTTCCTAGTTTATATGCTCCATCTTTGCAGCCAGTAGGGCCTAAGGCATCAGTCACAAGAATAATTTTGTTTTTAATTGTATTTTGTATAAGAGAAATAAATGAAGCGGATAAATGTACTCCATCCGCAATGAGCTCGACGCCAGCGGGGCAACGATCAGGATTTTCAAGTATCCATTGGACAATGTGGCTTTGTGCGTCATTTAAAGTAAGTTCCCTTGTTTCTCGGCTACATGATTCCTGGCAACCATTCCCGAGATGTGTAAACCCACAAGCACCAGCTGTAACAGCACGCCCAATGACCTCTTTATCAACTGGATTGCAATGTCCTATGAATACTTTTACAAAAATACCTTCTTGTTCAAGGTTATTTGTTTGTTTAATAAATTCTTCTGCGCCTGGTAAATCAGGGGCAATGGTTATTTTCCATTGTTTTACATTGGGTGCTACGCTAATGATATCTCTAAATTGTTCTATAGAAATACGGTCTTGTAGTGTCTCTTCAGCATGGGCCCCCTTACAATTTTTTGCGATGAAGGGTCCCTCTAGATGCACCCCAAGAATTTGGGTGTGGCCTGCGGTAGGATTTTGCTCTTGTTTTTGAATAAAATCATTAATTTTTGCCAATGATTTTTTTAAGGCGGGTATTGGCATAGATACTAAAGTAGCTAATGCGTAAGAAAGTCCAGTTTTTCCCAGTGCTTTAACAATGCACTCCAATTGTTCGTCACCCATTTCATCGCCTAAGTCAGCGAAATCAATACCACCTTGACCGTGAACATGGGCATCTAACATTCCCGGCATTAAGAAATAGGATCCTTTAGAATCAATAATTTTTTCTTCTTGAAGAGGGGATAAATCATCATCAACATTGAATAGTACTTTTACACCATCATCGGTAATTTGCACATGTTTTAACTCCTTTATCCCTGCACCGTTATAAACATAAATATTTTTAATTAGCATTTAAATACCCTCATAGGGATTAACTCCGGTTAAGGATCTAATATTTTTTAGAACTTAACCCCCTCAGGAAATGCCCTAGAGTTCCTTTGCTAAATTGGCTAGAATCGTAAGTCGATAAATCAAGTGTTTACTATTCATTGGCATCCTGCGCAATTGTAATTGTAACAAAATATAAGAATGAGATGAATGAATGGTTTTGTATGATCATTCTTAATCAACCATTCCTTTTTATCCTAACTTTTTGTTTATATCGGATATAACGCCTCGAACTCTCGGAGAAAATATTTATGTTTAGTCGCATTTTTGTTAGGGAAACACCTGAAGGTATGGCAAGTAGGGCTGCTCGAGAAATTCAAAAGAAAATCATGGAACATAATGAGAAAAAAATACCTACAGTTTTAGGACTCGCAACAGGGAGCACTCCGGAACCTTTATATAAGGAATTAGTTCGTCTGCATAAAGAAGAAAATTTGGATTTTTCATTAGTGATTACATTTAATTTAGATGAGTATTGGGGCTTGGAACCAAACCATGAGCAATCTTATAATTACTATATGCATCGTCATTTTTTTAATCATGTAAATATTAAAAAAGAAAATATTCATATGCTTGATGGAACTGTGTCACTTGAGTTAATTGAGGAGCATGCGAAAAAATATGAAGAACAGATTAAAGAGGCTGGTGGCATAGACATTCAACTATTAGGTTTGGGTGTGAACGGGCATATTGGTTTTAATGAACCCGGCTCCTCATTGGATTCTAAAACACGACTAATCAAGTTAGATGAAAAGACTCGTGACTCCAATCAACGATTTTTCAAGTCAAAAGATGAAGTCCCGACTCATGCAATAACAATGGGAATTGGAACAATTCTACAAAACAGTAAAGCATGTTATTTATTAGCGACAGGTTCAGCAAAAGCAAATATTATCTCTGCTGTTTATGCGGCTTCTTCACCGAATGAAGATATACCTGCAACCGCTTTATATGCTCATAAATACGTTACGATAATACTCGATACAGATGCGGCATCTAAGTTGCCGTCATCGGTTAACCCAATAAAATCATTATTCTTCTCTGAACGTATATATGCTCCTACAACTCCAGTGGAGCCCCAATTCTTACCTGTTTCTGAGCACTCAAATTCAATTAATCTTACTCAATAAAATATTGATAAACATTGGCACTTGGCATTCTGCCGCCTTAAAATTTTAATTTTTAAAGCGGCAAGATATTATTACTGTTGGTAAGACTCTGAGTTCCTTAATCTAAAAGGGGGTTTTCAACTACAGTGGGAACCGGTGTTGGTGAATGAAAGAAATATATAATCAGTAATATGAGAAAAATAATTGTAGAAATATAAAATACAATTTTTGCATTAAATATTGATGCAGGAGCGGTTCCTTTATATCCCATGTATCCTGAAACAATCGCTATAACTAAAAAAATAAAAGCAGTTCTTAACATTTTATTTTTCCTTTTTCAGAATAAAAGAGTATATCTTTCATTGCGTGCATTTAAATTTTAAAATTCATCATACTCTTTTAAGTTCTATTTGTTTTAATTATAGATATCTTTGGCGAGGATCACATCTATATGACTCAAACATTCATTTCTTATACCTGATTACCCTATGAATTATTCCTAAAAATAAGAGATTCTAAAAGAACTTGCGGGTAAGTCCCAGTCTCATTCTAGGATAAACCCCGAGTAAAAGCTGACGACGTTGATATATATTATAATTAAAGTAGTACATATGGAATTTATGTACTCGTTTCATATGTAAAGGATAGGGAGATTCAACATGACGACTCAAGTTGATATTTTGTACGTAGAAGATGATGACGTTGATATTGAGACTATGCAACGTGAGTTTACCAAAATGAATAAGGCAGTTGATATTGCTGTAGCAAAGAATGGGAAACAGGCACTGGATATGTTATATGGACGTCATGGTAAAAATAGAATCAAGCCTAATGTGATATTGCTTGATCTTAACATGCCTCAAATGAACGGCATTGATTTTTTGAAAAAGTTAAGGAAAGGTTTTGATTTTGGAGATATTAAGGTTTTCGTGCTTACTAGCACATACACTTCTGAAGAAAAGCTCATCACCAGGGATTTACATGTATCTGGCTGTATTATCAAACCCCTGCAATATACGGATGCGCTAAATATTTTGTGGTGTGCTTCTGCAAGTGAAGAAATGTCAAAATTATTTTTTATGCAGTAAATGACAGTCTATTTAAGCATGAGTTCAAGTACCTAATCCTCATTATCCTTTCCCTATGAAGATTATATAACATACATGTTATTGATGGCTTTATGCTGACTAAAAATTCTATTTTTGAGAATTAATAAAGTTTTTTATTTTAACAAAACAATAATGGAGAAATTGTTCATTGAGTTTAATTCGGAAAACTCCTTCCTCATGATTTTTCAAATTAGTTTGTTCAATTAGAGCGGTGTTTGCATCTGAATTAAGGGCACTTATGGTTTCTTTAGTGTCTATTCCATATCGGTCTGAATCTAATCTTCCATTTCCATGTAGTAGGCAATTACGAATTTTAGAAATATTAAGTAACGCGTTCCAGTAGTCACTATCAATAGTATATCCAAGCGCTTTAAGAGCCATTTCAAATCGTGATATGCTTGCGTTTTTCTTAATTAATTGATTGCTACACTCATGGTACAAGGCCTCTTCGAGTTGAGAATAAATTTGCAGAAAGGTCGATTCAATCAAGATTTTTAAACTTTGTTTGTAAAACTCTAGAGTATCTGTTTCGGTTCGTGTTAGTTGCTGATTATTTTTCTTCAATTCTAGATGCGATATGTCTTTTTGAATTGATGACTTTATCAATTCGTAGGTCTGTAGTTGATATTCAAAATTAATTATTTTTAAAAATTTAAATTGATTCATTAATCATTTTCCAAGATTATAAAAGTGTATCTTTCTAAATAGGAAACACAGCTACAGATTGTAACAAAATAATATTGAATAATTCAGTTAAATAAGGACATAAATGATTTTAATGAGTTCTTGGGGGTTCTTAAAAGAACTATTTAATAATTGGAATCAAGACCGAATTTCAAGTAAAGCCGCAGCACTTGCATATTATATGCTATTTTCACTTGCTCCAATTTTATTAATTTGTATTTCTATTCTGGGAATAGTATTTGGTGAAGAAGCTTCTCGCGGTCAAATTTTGTCTCAAACAAGTGACTTAATAGGCAGAGAACCTACGTTACAAATTCAAGAAATAATTCAAAATGCCAGTAAGCCAAGCAATTCCCTTGTAACAAAAATAACAAGCTTTATTATTCTTTTGTTTAGTGCCTCAGGAGTGTTTACTGAAATTCAAGTGGGATTGAATGAGATATGGGGAGTCAAAATTAATCCGAACAGGGGATGGTTTACGACATTAAAAAGCCGTTTCTTTTCTTATGTAATTGTTCTAGGAGTTGCTTTTTTATTATTAATATCATTAATTTTAAGTGCTTTTTTAGCACTTATAGGTAATTATTTAAATTATTTTGTAGGTACAAGTATTTTAATGGATTTGATAATCAGTCACTTACTCTCTTTTTTCCTGATCACATTATTATTTGCTATGACATTTAAAGTTCTACCTGATGTGATATTAAAATGGCGCGATGTGTGGTTGGGGGCATTAATCACTTCGGTGTTATTTAGTTGCGGTAAAATTTTCATTGAATTATATCTGATTCAATTTCATAAATTTTCTGTATTTGGAGCTGCGGGCTCTATAATTATTATCTTGATATGGATGTTTTATTCATCCCAAATTTTCTTCATTGGGGTAGAAATCACAAAAATACTTTTTATAAATGAAGGCAAACAGATTGTTATTACGCGAAATTCCCTTAAAGAAAACCAAGTAAATTAATCCCTCTCATAAAATGAGAATGAGTCTGCCCGAGATAACGCATGAACTAGGATCTATTGAGTTCTTAATCTATACTTTTTGTATCAAATATTGTTAAAGAGCGATTATGGAAAGTAAGTTTGAGCACCCTCAAGATTTAATTAGAAAAATCCGGCTCTACCCCAAAAAAGGGGGCATTTTAATCAAGTTAGTCTAGACTAACCCATTGATTTGACGGTCAAAAGGAAGATTAAAATGCCCAAGAAAGATTGTATCCTAAATTTACCGGGATAT
>NZ_RZGX01000031.1:0-25174 GCF_003990155.1 Legionella qingyii | reverse complement strand
GAAACGTAGGTGCCTGATTTTTATCACTTCTTATTTAAAGTGTCTATTTAAAATTCAATAAACATCTGGGAATTCTCATATCAATCTGTTCTATTCTTAAACTTTGATGAAATCGCCCTGTCCTGAATCCTTTGTGCCGGACAATTTTTTAGAAGAGAGTTTTTTCAAGGTCAAACAAAATCCAATTTGAGAGATTTAAAAACAATTTAATTTTAATTTTGGAATTGGTTAGCAAATCTCTAAGATGATCTAAACCCAATCGGAAAAAACTGTTTTTGGGTCTTTTTTGATTCCTTATTTTTTTAAGAGGAATCGGTTTAATAGTTGCCTTCCACTCACCAATACGATGGGCCCAGACAAACCCCAAGGCTAATAAAACCAGGAGTTTTTCTATACGCTGAGGATCAATAATTCGTGTGTCTTCAAATCGCCATCCCTTTGTTTTTAATGCAGCAAAAAGTGTTTCTATTTCCCAACGGCGCAAATAACAAGCGATGGCATTCTTGGGATTCTGGTTTGTTACAACAATCATCAAGTCTTCACGAGAGTTTTTGCTACCTGCGAGATAAAGAGATTGACCAAACACCTGAACGTTCATGCCAAATACCTGTTGCTGGTATGGTGCTAAGTGGCTGAATAACTGAGCTGAAGTTTTAAATTTCTTCTTGCCCACACAAATATCTATGTTACCTTTAATCCGTAAATAAAAAGGAATCTTCTCTGCTACAAGCCAAGATATAAGGGTTTTGTTCGGGAACTCTCTAACACGTTGATCTTCGCTTTTCCCCAATACCCATTCGTTCGGTCTATAGCTAAATAGACTTTATGTTCTTTATTAAAAAATAGAGCGTATATCCTTTTATAGCGTGATTCAATACTCGCCTTATCACCATTCATAGCCACTGCAATTTCACTTAAATTAACGCTTCGCACCACAAATAAGGCTAACAACATTTGTGCAAAACAGTCTATTCGTGACTTGTGCCAATCTAATCTCTGGCTTAAAATCCTACTCAACTCACTGATATACGCCATATATGCTCCTTTTTGGTCGAAGCTGAGTATATTAAATGCATTGTAAATCAGTGAGTTATTTCTGATCTTTCTTATTTACATTCGTTTTTTGTCCAGCACAAAGCCCGAATCTAGAGGTTTTAAATTTCTTCTTGCCAACACAATTTATATTCATTTTTGTCCAGCACAAACTGTAATTTCATATTTTTTTTAAGCTCTTAATAATTACTTAAGCCAATTAGTGTAAATTATGGACACATCATGACAAATAAAAGCATTATTTTATGGCTAATCACGTAATTGTTGGCGCAGGTTTAGGTGGTTTATATGAGGCAAACCGTTTAATAAATAAAGGGGTAAAGCCTGAGAATATAGTTATTATAGAAAAACGCCCGGAAAATCATTATACAAGACCTGGACATTTGAATCCTAATACATTTGATTTAGTCACTAGCAACACTGGCATCCAAACGCCTCATTCACAAGCAAATCACATCAAAGAATTAGAGCGCGTGATGTATGCTCATTTGCGTCAATTAAATGTACGATTTATTGATGAAGAATTTATTGGATTACAAGCTCAAACTGAAGCTCAACCCAAAGCAGTAATAACTCGTAAGAGTGATGCTTCTCAAGGTGTTTATCCTGCCGATTATGTTTTTGATTGTTCGGGACGAAACGCGTCTGTAGCACAAGCGGTAAATGCTCATCAGCAATTAATAAACTCAGGATTAGTTTTTGAAACAAAATCATTAATTGATATTAATCCTATTCCACATCATTTAGTAGGGCACGTCTTAATCCCTAATAATTCTTTTTTAATTTCTTTTGTGTCACGAGAAGGAGAGGCTGTACCACTTCATGTCCAACGTAGTTCATTGCAGAGGAATATCGAATTAAGAGAAAGATTAAGAGCATTAGGGTGGACTTATGAGGCATTTCCTACATTTTATATTCACTCTCAAAGGTCTAAAGATAAAGTATGCCTATATATGGAAGCACCACCTAATTTATCTCAAGAGCAGCAGCGAGAATGGATGCAGTTGCTGTTGGATATTTATAGTGATGGTATGATAAATGATTATACTGAGTTAAAGCCATCAAGAAAATATGGAGTTAAACCTAGGATTGTAAGCTTCCAAAGTATACCTTATGTATTAAATAAAGTTATTCATGAATCTGACAACTTACCTACGGTGATTGTGGGCTTTGATGCCGTAAAAGGTTTTGATTATCGTCTAGCTCATGGCGTAACCTCTGGAATAGAGTGCTGTGAACGTATGTTGAGACATATTACAGTTACAGATGGCAGCATACAATCCATTGACTCAGCTGCTATTGAACGTGAAACATTTGCTTATATTAATGAACTACATAAAAATCGGTTAACTAGTAGGTTAAGCGTTCGGCAAAAAGCTATAGAGAATGCTTTTGACTATTTTAGTGAAGTTTATGAAAGTGCAGCAGCCGCAATACCTTTCTTAGACGCTGCGAAAAAGCAAGAATATCAAGCCGTAGCTGGCCAACTAGCATACCAAGCAGTAACCAATCAATTTTCTAAGGTAGAAACAAGAGAGCGAACAGCAGTCGCTAGCCTTGAAGTTCTTAATAAATGTCTCAGTGTCTTAATAAGGGCTCATAGTGTGATGCCAGCTAATAATACTACGGAGCATCATGATGTTAATAATAAATTACTATCCATTATTAATATGATTGGCCAAGAATTAAGTGCTTTTAATATTGAACAAGTTTTTACTCAGCTTAACAATGAAAGAAGATTACGTGCTCTATTTGAAAACATTGCACCAAATTTTCAACGGTTAGACGGTCATTTTTCGACAAATTTGATCTTAAGCAAAACAAAAGAAATATTAGAACAAATTCCTCAACTGCAAGCACAGAATAATAGACCGTCGGCTTATGTTCAAATACCGGTTGATGATTCTCTTTTATTGTTTTTATTATTGAATTCTGTTCCTAATATTGGAGTTAGAACTCCATTGAGTGCTGGAAATCTAAGTTTTTTTAATACTAATAATAAATTTGGAATAGGTGATTCATCCCCTCTTCTCGGTAGTAATGAATCACCATCCCCACGAAAACAATAAAAGCCTGTAAAATTTAGCGAGTTATATAGTTATAGGTTTTCTTGTTTTTCTCTTATAAGATTCAGTTGATAGGCTTCAATTTTTTTTGAATAGAAATTGAGCCTATTGTGGCGGTTTACACTTAGTGTATGGCCGAATTATTTAATTTTAACACTCGCCCGCTGCTTAACTCATTAAAATTGTCCTCTGCAAAATCCCGAATTTGAAAAATAACTCCTTGTACTCATCATCCATTACAGTCTGAATATGATAATAGTCGATGTTTCATCCCAATAGTGTAATTACTTAATCAACATGAATAAAGCCATGCCCATCATCATTAAATTTTCAGTGAGTGAAATAAATCTTAAAGGTACGTTACTGTCACCTCCTACACAGGCGCATTTAAGATCACGTTTGTCGATATAAACAGCTTTAAACACAGAAAGAGCACCTACAGTCCCAATAAATAAGGCAACCGGAATGGAAAGCCAATTCAACGCGCCTGAAATCATTAATATCCCTGCTAAACCTTCAGCAAATGGGTAAATATAGCTGTAAGGAACCCAGCGTTTAGCCAAAAGGTCATAGTTTAAAAACATGGTTGAGAAGCTTTCGATATTTTGTAGTTTTAATAAAGCAAGGACCGCCATGCTAAACGCAATAAACCAACCTATAACTTGTGGCGTAAACGGATTACCAAAGCTCATGTAACTAACTGCCATTGCCATTAATGCAGTAACTACGAAAAGTGCAATGACGGGGCGATAACTTTTTTCTTTTGAGTCTCTTATTTTTTTTCCAAAGTAATGCCGTAAATCGTCATAACCACCTATTCGCTCATCGTTGATAAAAATTTGAGGTGTAGTTTTTACGTTGTGTTTGTTTTTAAACGTATCGACTTGCTCACGGGTTGTTAACCTATGATCTTCTATCTCATAGCCTTGACGTCTTAATAAATCTCTGGCTTTAAGGCCATAAGGGCAAATATGATGCCCCATCACCATGCGATACAAAATCGCTTTTTTAATTGAATTATTATTCATTTTCATCCTCTACGATTAATGGTCTATAAATAGTAATATAGAGTACGTACCATAGTACTGAGTCAAGTAATGTATAAAACAATCGGTGAATTTGCTAAATTATGTGGGGTTGGAGTTGAAACCATACGCTATTATCAACGCACAGGACTGCTTCATGTCCCATTACGTACCAAAGAACTTGGAGCCCCAAAAATAAAACGTTATGGTGATAATGATATAAGTCGTTTAAGGTTTATTCTTTTAGCTAAAAAAGCAGGCTTTACTCTAAAAGAGATAAAAGATTTATTAGAGTTTGATGCTAAAAATGATCGGGAACATGTAAGAGATATGGCTGAAAGGCGTATTGAACAACTGAATTTAAAAATTGATGAGTTATCAGCGGCTCGTAACACCCTATCACTCTTAGTAGCAAAATGTAGAGATACCGGATCCTCACCTTGTCCTATTCTTATGACTTTTGAAAAAAGTTAAGCTGGAAATTAACAATACCGGACATTATTTCTTAGACGTTGAAAGACGATAGTCATTAGTTATTACCTGCAGTTAAACCTTGTGAGCTCAAATCAGTGTCCACTACCTCTGTGGTGCATTCGGATTTTAAGGTACTCAGACTTGATTTTATTTCTTTGAATTTTTCTACACCAATTGAAATTTTTTCACGCTTTTCTCGATTATCTATTTCTTTTGCAATATCTTCTAATCCCAGACCAGATTGAGTTACAAGGGAGGCTAAAAATTTTACAAAAAGTTCAAAACCTTTGATTACTTTTTGGGCGGATGAGTGTCTGTCTTCATTAATTTGTGCTAGATATTCGGGAGTAGATAATTTAGCTGATGCCTCAAGTTTTATTTTGTAATAATCAATTGGCGCGTTAATTTCGGTAATTCCTTGCAGATTGAGTTTATTATCTCCAGCCTGCAAGACTTTTGCATTCAAATTTGCTTTGTTTACTATCTTTAATATATTCGCTGTCTGAACTTTGTCATATACCCCATTTTGAAAATCCGTACTTAATGTTACTTCTTTGCCTCCTTTTATCTGACGCACCATCGTATTTATTTCTGTCTGAGGTATGGGCTCGTGATCACTAAATCCCCACTGTTGGCATTCTTTTTCTAGCTCAGAACTTAAATGTTGTGCATAATCTTCGTGTGGCTTTTTGAAACACTCTTCGTATACATTTCTAAGCGTCCGAAGTTGATTAATTTGATTTAAATATTCAATATTTTCTTTTGTCTCTTGAGAAAGATCCGTTTGTGTGGATTGTATATTTAGCCCTTGCCACAGCCAAGCCAGTGCATCGGTATAAAGTCGTTCATTCTCATTTGACGTAAATTGAAACTCGTTTAAAAGGAGATCGCAATATTTTTTAATTTCTTTATCATCAAGTTTAAAGCGAGAATGATAATCAATCAGCTCTTTTTTGAGAAACGTGATGTACATATCCTGAGTTACTGTTTCGGATTTCTGAAGTGCATACTGTTGGGCATGCGCTTGAGCATTATTAGAGATTGATTTTAGAAGCTTCAATAATGGATCGCTATTCCCCTTACTGAGTTCAATTAACTCTTTAGACATAAAATATACCCTTCCACTACCCTCTTATAAATATAGATTAAAAATTAAATTAGCATTAAGGCTTATGCATGCTCCGAGTGACGAATTCGCATGGAACAATAGAAATTGATTCGAATCTTAGGCTGTGATGGATCATAATCAATGCTCCCAATCACCTCTTCGGAATGATTCTTGTCTATTCAGATCTGGAATTAAAGAAACTATTCAGCCAAATAACAAAAATTAATTTAGAGCATCTATACTAATTTATGATTTTAACAATTAACTAGGGAAGGAACGTATCATGTATAAAAAAATCATACAGACTGCTGTATTTACGGTTACATTGGCACTTAGCCCAGTAGTATTGGCTCATTCTGGAGATTGTGGAAAGGGTTTTAAAAGCATGGTTGAATCACTAAAACTTGATGACAGCCAAAAAGCTAAAATTAAACCTATTTTAGATCAACTTAAAACATTGATGAAAAGTGATTTTGACCAAATGAAGGATTTAAGTCAGCAAATCAATCAGCAAGCAGAATCAGCCACCATGGATCAATCCACAGTAGATGGTTTAATTGATAAAAAAACTAAACTTATTGGTGATATGATGAAAGCCAAAATCACCGCAAAAAATCAAATTTTTTCTGTACTTAAACCTAAACAAAAATCAGAACTGCAAGATAAAATGAAAAAAATGGAAGAAAAAATGGAAAAACAATTTGAAAATTGTCATAAAGAATAAACTAGAATGGGAAACTTTAATTCAGGAACAAGGTTCCACTGTTCCTGAATTCTTAATATCTATAGGATATTATATACACCAATATCAATAATGTCCTTACTCCTCTTTGCTGCTGTATTGAATTTCCTGGTTGTTACCAAACAAAATGGCATTTGAGAATTTATTCGATAGCTCAACACGATTTAATTGCTTTTCAACAGCCTGTCGTAATTCCACATCATCGATATATCGAAGAATAAACAGACTTTTAATAATCCGTCCAAACTCCTTTATAGCACAGTACAATGGATGTTGTTTAGAATATGAACTGAGACGCTTGAACAGTTGTGATGCCGTTGTGGCTTTAAGTTTAATTGTAACCATCAAACGCAAAATGTCATCCCAATGTGTTTTAATTAAATCAGTGTCAATATAGCGATGTGGGAGTATTTTATATCCTTTGGTTTCATAGGTATTTCTGGAATAGGGTGGATTTCTTGAGACCTTTAATTCTGGGTGCAAAATAAATCCCAAGCATGTTCAATATCCCAAAAATTGCTTCAGAATAACCATGTGTATCAGTGGAATGGATTGTGCTCTTGATCGAAAGATTATGTAATAACCCATCGGCGACATAGTCTGCTTCTCGAAGGGATACCCTGAATTTACCCTCACTGGAATAGAGTGCTGCCTGCTCTTTTTCAGATAAAAAGCTGTCGGGCGCCTCTTTCGCCACATTACCTGTTTTAGCCTGATAGTGTTTGATGGCCACCAAAATGGCAGGAATATCTTGATTTTCAGGTATATCAAAAGCAATATTGCGCAAAATATCAGCCACTCTGTTCTGTAATTTAAGGGATAAATCTTCCAGGATCTGATAATGGTTTTGTGCATTCATCTCATCGAGTGCTTGTTTTGTAAATTCATCCAGCTTTGGTTCAGGTGGATAATTTTCCTAGTTCTTGCTTCTGAATTATCTCGTCTTGGACGCTCTATTAAAGAAACACTTAATACAATAGAAATGATTACGCAAGAGAAGCAAGCAAGGTTAATTTTAATTAAACAAAATCTTGATTTAAATCCAGCGGCTAAAAATAATGTAGCTAATAAAGTTCTAATCACCATTTTTTCCATGCTTGCTGAATTAGAAAGAGATTTTATTTCAGAGCGAACAAAAGAGGGGCTCCGTGCACGCGTGGCAAAAGGAATAAAGCTGGGAAAACCCAAAGGTGTTATCCAAGCATCGATGTATGATAAAGATAAAGATAAAGAAAAGATTCTCCATCTTTATCAATTAGGAGTACCAATACAAAAAATAATCTCCGCACATCTAGGTTATGGAAAGTACTTATCTCTTAAATCTTATATAACTAAGTTATCTCCTATGATAAAATTATGAGCAATTTTAGTGAGAAATAGGATTGAATATGTTTAATTCGTTCCATATAGATGGAGTAAAAGCATTTGATGAAAATAATTATGGAATAGCTAAAGATTTTTTTCTTCAAGAAATTGAAAAAAATCCAGAAGCAGCAGAAAGTTATTTTTATTTGGGGAAATGTTATTTTTTTTGTGATGAAAAGCACCAGGCTATTTCTCCTTTAAAAAAATTTATTGAATTAAGACAAAATAATTCAGATGAAGTAGCCAATGTTTCTTATGCATTCGATTTATTAGGCCAGTGTTATGAAGCGGAAAACAAGGATGCTGCTGCACTAAGATGTTACGAAACGGCAACTAAGATTTATCCATCTGGAGCTTCTGCCTGGAACAACATGGGTTTGTTTTATATAAAATCTGCTCTGCATTATCTTGAAACAGATCTGGCAAACAGCGATAAACTTTTTAAAGGTGCGCTGTTTTTTATCAAAAAAGCCTTGGAACTATCTAGTGACAACCCTGTATTTTTGCAAACTGTAGCCAGTTGGTATGAACAATACATCGAAGTTCTTGGAAGAGCCGTTGAAAATGAGGGGGCTGTACAAAAAAATATAGCTAGCAATTTTAGTTATGCAATACAATATTACCGAAAAGCATTATCAGTATGTCATGAACAAGACTTAGCATTAAGAAATATTATTTTATCTAACCTTACAGAATGTTTAGCGCAATATGGCCATCATTTGTATAAAAATAAAGATTATAAAAATGCACAAGAAACTTATTTAGAAGCAATCCATCTTGATCCAGAACACCTTATTGTCATTAATCAAATTGGAATGTCACTTTTTAAACAGGATTGTTTCCCTGAGGCAAGAAAGTACTTTTCGTCCATCTTGGAAAAAACAGAAGATAAACAAGAAATTGCGGATGCTTGGTTAAATATTGCTTGCACTTATAGATTAGAGAAAAAATGGGAGGAGGCTGAAGAAGCTCTTAGCCAAACTAAGAAATTTGCACCTGAGGACTCATCTATTACCGAGGAAGAAATGAAGCTGAATGAATCAAAATTGGCGACACTTCTTCTATCTACACCTCAAACATTATTTGGCAGCTCAAATCCTGATTCTCAAGGTGCTGGAAGCAAAACAGTTCAAGAATCAAGTTTCCAATTTGAGTTTAACTAAAATTTTTTTAAGCATATTTAGTTCATTGCCAGTTTGGGCTGGATATGCGGTAAAACCCGAATATGGTTGGTGTGAAGTTAATGAAGACATATGACCCAATGTAAAAGCTTTGACGGTAATCCTTAA
This sequence comes from Legionella qingyii, assembly GCF_003990155.1. Classification (NCBI taxonomy): domain Bacteria; kingdom Pseudomonadati; phylum Pseudomonadota; class Gammaproteobacteria; order Legionellales; family Legionellaceae; genus Legionella; species Legionella qingyii. The sequence goes on along the minus strand of NZ_RZGX01000031.1, from coordinate 16,052 downwards.
ATTTTATTTGGTTTTTCTCGTTTGTTTGTATCATCAAGGCCAAATTGTTCCTCATCATTACAACCTAAAACGTAAACCGAACCATCCTCTTTTAGAGCCATCGAATGAAGATCTCAGCGCCCAATGACCATTTCAGCCAGATTAAGTAATTATATAAAAGAGCTCTTACTATAAGGATAGAGCTCTTTTATTCCTATTGATTCGTTATGGGATTGCTTTTACCCAAATTTTGGATATTAGGATTGCTTTTTTCAGTCAGGTTATTTAGCTTGGGCATATTTTTTTCAGCTATTATATTGCCCTTTGTCGCATTTTGAGCCATGGGTTCTTTGGGTATTACAGTTGATTTTGGAGTTGTGCTTTTAGCTTCCTGTTTTGTTTTTAAGCTAGAAGTTGTCTTACTTGTGATCTTAGTATTCTTTTTTTCACTTACTTTATTTACTGGTGATGAAGCTTTTTGAGCCGTTGGCGCTCCTTTTTTTGCAGGCGAAGAAGCTTTTTTAACAGATGAAGAAACTTTTTTGGCAGTAGACTTAGCAGCGGCTGATGCCTTTTTAGTGCTTTGTTCCATGGTTGCAGAAACTTCACTCATCATTTTTTTAGTGTTTTGATCTAAATTACGAGAGACATTTAACCAATGACTTTCAAGAATATTAAACATATCTCGCATATAATTTAGAGTCATATGACTATTTTGCATAAAAAGTTCGATATTTTTTTCAAAATAATCCTCTGGTCTTTTTATGCTCGATAAATCCATTGGCTTCATTAAAGATAAGTTTTGCATCATTTTAACGTTGAGCTCCATAAGTTTTTTCATCGGAGCGTCAAAATTGTTAAAAAATTTTTGATCAAAAAATTCATTTTTCATTAGCATCTCCTTATGTTGCATTGCACAATTCAAGATTAGTTATAATTAATTGATTTGTCAAATAAAATCGACTCAGTACATTTAGTATTCAAAAACATCATTTTATAGTGCCTCATTATCATCAAATACCAGTGCAGAAACGCTTTCTTTAAAATTAACCTCTGCTTTTATAAGATTTATATTGATTCTTAACTGATAAAAATATTTTAACAAATAGATTTTTTATAAAAAAGCAATGGTACAACTTATGTTTTTTCGGGTAGGATGAATAGGGTTTTCATTGTAATTTTATTCAAGGAGAGTATTGTGGGCACACTTACTGTTGATGGAATGACCGCTGTTGAAAAATCAAAAAAAGAACGTGCGGAAGCTTTAAAATCATTAACTTCAAGACCGTACAACTTAAATGACGATGAACAGCAAACAGCACTTAGAAAATACATTAATGACTTTGAGTATAATGCGAATCTAATGTATCTTTTCCAAGGAATGAGTACCGGGCTAACAGCTTGGGGAGGATCTTGGCTTGCAGGTTTTCTTTTGCCAATTCCTGAGTTTGCAAATTACTTTCTAAGCATGTTTCTTTACTGTGGTGCTGCTGGCTATATTCTCCAAAATTTTAGTCTTTCCGATTTTCATAGCCAACTTGATGAAATGAAAACCATTTATAACTGGTGTTTGAAGAAAAATCAGGCTGAATATGATGGAATGGATAATACAAGCATACTCTCTAATCCTGACATTCAACGCATGATTAAATTAATGGCTCCGTTGTGTTCTACTGAGTTTATGTTGGTTTGGAAAAAAGTAACTGCAACTGAAGAAACCAAAACCTCTATTTGGAGTAGTTTCTACAATGCTTATTCTCTTTTTTCATCGTCTAAACCCGACGTCGATCTCAATCGTCTTCAAGATTTAAAAGCGAGTGTAGAGCGACGCGAACTTGATGTAGGTGTATATAAAGGTGTAGAGGGAGCAATTCGTTATTTCGCAACTGATGTTCATTTCAGAGAACTTTTAATGGCGAAAGTAAAACAACCTGTCGATCAGATAAGAGACATGTTGCCTTCGGTACTCACTTTTGGACACTCTAAATCGGAATAAAGAAAATATGTTTGTTACCCGGATACTGAAAAGTAATCCGGGTTCGCTCATTTCAATTAAACCTCAAAGTTAAATATTAACTTCGCAAAAATGTGGGTTAGCTCATACCGAACAAACACATGGTGGGGTTGTTTATGGGGTATGTGGCAATCACGCTTTTTCCATAATCAATTGATAAATTTGATTTTTTTAATGATGCCCGCGAAATTCTCTACTTAATTGATCCTACTCGTTAATTACAAGAGAAAAACTACTGTATTTGAATTATTATAGAGCTGCCATGACTCTGCTAATGGACTATACAAATTGAAGCAATTTCTTACTCTATCCGTATAACATCTTCGAATGGTTTCCACTGGATATGAGTGTCCACCTACTTTAATACATTCTTTAACCATAAAAAAATAAATAGTCTAAACTTAATAATATATTAGAACGCTCTACGAATAATATAATCAAAATGGAAAAATGCGTCAGAATATAATAGCGTTAACCGGTATCAGAGGATTTGCTGCCTTATGGGTTTTACTGCACCATGCTTTATCTTCATATCCATTTCTATCGAATCATATATTTATAAATAACTTTATCCACAAGGGTTGGCTAGGTGTTGACTTATTCTTTATTCTCAGTGGTTTTATTATATCTTATGTTCATCAAGATGAATTTAAAACTTTTCATCTTTACAGATTTAAAAATTTCCTGTTATTACGTCTCTCAAGAATTTATCCTACACATCTTACAACGCTCTTATCTTTAATACCTATAGTTTGTGGTTCACGATTTTTATTTCAATACCATTCACCTTTCGATCAATTTTCATTGTCAAAGTTCTTCTATAGTTTCTTTTTATTAAATGGATGGGGATTTAATGCGAGTGATGGTTGGAATATACCCTCATGGTCTGTGAGTTCCGAATGGTTTGCCTATTTATGTTTTCCTTTTATAGCCTTCTTTCTTGGTAAATTAAAATCTGCAAAATCGCATTTAGTTCTTATCGCATGTGTTTATTTGGTCCTCTTTTATTTAGCCATCATTTTAAATGATGCTAATCAATTCATGCTTTCATGGAACTTGACTCTTATTAGAGTTAGTTCAGAGTTTTTAGTAGGTTGCTGTTTATTTAATATTAATCGGCAATCAGCCCCATCTTATACAGCAGATTATATGGTTCTAATTTCATTTATTTCTATGGTAATACTTTGTATTTTATCGATTGCCTCCATCTTTGATGGAGTGATTATAATTATGTTTACTTTTCTTGTTTATGGTTTAAGTAAAACAGGACCAATAACAACAAAGCTCTTCGCCAACCGCACAATGTTATATCTTGGCAAGATTTCTTATTCTATTTATCTGACGCATTATATAATTTTAATGATTTTCAATCAAATAACCAAAAACATAATTGGGCAGCCAGGCTTAATTCTTCAAGTAACTCTTTTTTTGTCTTATATTGCTCTAACAATAATATTTGCTCATCTACTTTACAATTTAATTGAAGAACCCATAAGATCCGCGGCAAAAAGAAAACTGCAAAAATAGAAGACTAATCAAAATATTGTCACCTGTTTTGATCCAATTGAGAAAACTAGATTATAGGTTTTAAAAACTGAGTAGTTTTAAAAGGTTTAGTGATCTATATTCTGTCTAAAAAATGTTTATTATTTAATGTATTGTTTTGCTGTATCATTGAATTATAAATTAATTGCACTTTACTCCATGGAACATGATAAAATTTTTGCGGTAAAACTGCTTCTTAAATAGAATCCACGAGGTAATGTTTTAATTTTATTTCCATAGATATCATAACCGTAACATAATGATTTGCCATTGGCTGCCTTAGGTCTCACCTGCAAATACTCACCTGACTTTGCATCGAGTGTCTCAAGATGTCCGCTACTGATTTGAAATGATAGATAATTCCAATCTTCTGCTAAAATACGCTCCTCTGTTTCATCGGGTGACCATAAAAAACCCTGCCCAATTCTTCTCTGTGAATAAGGAATATCCGTATCCCCTTCTACTGGAACCCATAAAATTCGTCTTAATTTTGCATAGCATTGAGATGACTTCCATTGCTGTTGGTGAATGGTAAGCAATGGAATAGAAGTAATAAATGTCGATTCTGTAGGTCTTCCGGATTTATTTAGAGGCAATGTTTTTAACTCTACACCTAAAGCCTGAAAATCGGGTAATGATTTATTCTGAGCATCAGTGCCCAAGGCCAACTCAATCGCTTGCCCAACCCAACCTTTTCGTTGATTAGGATGAGCAGGGATAAATAGCCCTAAACTCAACCCTAATTGGGCAAAACTTAGGCCCGCAATACAATTGCAACGCTCAAGCAATTCAACTTCAGTTTTCGGTGGTCTGTTTTTTGGTAGTGAGGTCACTATGTCCTTCTTTAATCTCGATAGCGAGTGGTTCAATTGGAGGTCTAATATTGGCGGCTTTGAACTGAGTCATAATAGCGAACAATACTTTAGATCGTACCTCAAAACGGGTGTGAATTTGAACATTAATGAAATATCGAGCTTCAAATTCAAGTAATGCTTCATCAATTTTCTTAAGAAAAACTTGAGCTGGAGGATCTCCAACAATTTCTGGAGTAGTAGCCAGGACATCTTGTATCAGTTGTTGGATCATCACTGGATCATCAGAGCGACTAACTTTTATCGGAATAACTGTTCTGACAATGCCGTCTTGGTGTGTCCAGTTAGTAAATGGTTTGTTAAACGTTTCTGCGTTAGGGATCAGAACTTCCATATTGTCCCAGGAGCAAACTCTCATAGAACGAATGCCAATATGGGCAACACGTCCTTCATGCTCACCAATAGTTACCAAATCCCCCTCACGCACAGGTCTTTCAACAAGCAACATAAGACCGCCTACAACATTACTTGCAAAATCACGTAAGCCAAATCCCATACCCACGGCAAGACCACCAATAATCATTGACATACCACTAAAATCAAATCCAAGTACATGGAGGGAAACAAAACCACCTAAGAGAATAACAGCGTACTGAGTAAAAACTGAAAGACTATTACGTATTCCTGCATCTTTGGCATTTTTATACAACCAACGATAACAAAATTCGCGCGTCCATTTTGAGGCCCAAACACAAACTGCAAGTAGAATAAAAAATTCTATAGTGCTTGTAACAGTAACGTGGATTCCTGGGATATTTACAATAGTATATTGAGCAAATTTACCTAAATTGATCATAACTAATGAATCGGAATTCCAACCAAATAATTGGAATAGAACATGAATGCTCGCTAATAGTAATAAAATACGTAAAATATTGTCTAAAGGCTTTAAAAAGACTTCTACCCATAGCCATCCATTACGTAATGAAGAAATCATCAACTCAGAAAACAATTCGAGCGCATCGAACAACAAACCTCTGGCAATAATATATCCTACTAATACAAGTAATGCATAAGCCAAATATTGACTCAGACTCCATGCTAAGCCGATAAATCCTAATAATCCTATTACGCCCGTAGTTAATAATGTAATGGGTACTAAAATAACTAATAAAGAAATAGCATTACTAACATATCGTTTTTGACTCTTAAACAATGGGCGCAAAAGATAAGGAATAACATCTTTACTTTTCCATGTAACCAGAGATACGGTTAAAATAAAGAGCATAAATAAGCGATTAAATATGTCTTGAAGAAGTATCGATAAGGGTAATAAATGGCCAATAGTCATTAAAGCGGTGGTCCACCCGCCGAATAGTAATAGCCATTTTATACGGTAATAGAGTTTGACATCCTTACCTGATGAGTCAGTGATTCGTTCTAATAACACTAAGCGTGCTATTAAGATTAATATTTTAAAAGTGAACCATACTGCAATTAATTGAAATAATAATTGGTAATTGGAAAAAGAAATATGCGTTATGTAAAGTAATGACCAGAGCATGGAAACAATGCAAAAATACGGTATATTTCTTTGTATTAGAACTAAAACACCATCATATAGGTAACCTGTTAAACGGGATCGCTCTTTATCTCTCCGAATCATCTTTAAGATACGGCTTATCATAAAGAAAAAACCTATGGTCAGCACAAATCCACCCCACAAAAGAACCATGGATAAAGTACTTAACCACAAATAGCTATCATAAACTTTTAAGCTCAATGTTCTTAGGTATTTATAAAATAGTCCAGGAATTGCTCCTATTTTTTTAAGAATAATTGGCCAGCTGCTAAAACTATAATTGGCAAGAGTTTGTCGTGAAGACATGAGTGTTTTGAGCTGAGTTTGATAATCAGATAAGTTCTTAAATAAAAGTTGTTTTTGTACATTCGCCTCTTTAAGCTGCTGCGCTAAATTAGATTGCAAGGAACTTATCGATTTCTTTAACGTTGGCGCGGCAACAAGTTTTGTTTCCTTATCCAGAAAATTTTCTATGTGTTGTATTGTTTTTTCAATCTTTGCGTATTGATTTAATGCGTCCTTATAAATCTCAGTAATAAGTTGTAAATTTTTTGTATCTGGATTCTTAAGGTAGACCATGTCTGCTTTAACCACAGCCTTTTGTATATTTAAAGCATTTAAATGATTTTGAATTGCTGCAATATTTTGATTGTTAATCAATAACATTGCTTCGTAATCTGCTTCTAAAAGTTTTGTTGATGACTTAGAACGCTTATCTGAATGATTATTCAGGTTGCTTTCATAAAGTACACTTAAGCGTTTATTGAGTTGCTCTTTTAGCGACTTGATTTGTACTAGTTTTTGTTCAAGTACAAAGTTTGAATGCCACGATTCCAAATGTTTTATCTCATCATCTAGAGAAGATTGATATTCTTTTGCAAGTTTTAAATTTTCAGTAATAAGCTCGGTTGTTTGCTTGTTAATATTGATTAAATTTTCAACTTTCTCTACACGTTCGGGAATGGAGGTATTCTCTTTATCGAGAGGCATCTGCTGAAGCTGCTTTAAACGCTGATTGAGATTGTTTTGCTCTTTATTTTGATGTTCGAGGAAACTTTCTAAACTTTCAATTTTAACACGAGTCATAGAGCGTATTGCCGACACCTGTTTCATTTTGGCGTCAAATTCTTTTTCACTCTTGAGCTGTATCGGTTTTTTTGCATCCTGGATTGCGGTTATTAAGTGGATTTTTTCCTGAGTTAAGTATTCAGAAAAAGTAACCTGCTTTTTTACTGATGCAGTTGCAGCAAAGGAAACAGAACAAACTAAAAAAAATAAAAAGCCCCAATATGTACGATTTAACATTAATGAGTTCAATTTTCCAAAGAAAATATTAGTTTGACGAGCACAGGGACCTACCCTCAAATTAGCTTTTACACCAATTAGAGAGTTGATCCCAGATTTCGCAGGGATAATCACTTTTTTTACGAGATTGGCTAAATATGTACCAAATTTACTATTTAGTCTGTGTAGTCGGAGCAAGTCTTATTCCCAATTCATTTAATTGTGCGTTACCCGTAGGTGATGGCGCACTCGTTAAAAGGCACGATGCTGTTTGTGTTTTAGGAAAAGCAATAACATCTCTAATTGATGTAGAGTCTGTAAGCAACATAGCTAGGCGATCGATACCAAGAGCAATACCACCATGTGGCGGCGCACCATATTGCAAGGCATCCAGTAAAAAGCCAAACTTTTCCTGAGCTTCTTGTTCATTAATTCCAAGCAATTCAAAAACTGCTTTTTGTAAATCCGATTGATGAATACGTATGGATCCTCCACCGATTTCATAACCATTGATTACTATATCATAAGCTTTTGCTAATGTGTTTGTTGGATTAGCTCGTAAGTTCTCGGGTGATAGATCCTTAGGCGAAGTAAATGGATGATGCATCGCATTTAATTTATTGTTCTCATAATCTCTTTCAAACATTGGCCAATCAACAACCCATAATAACTCCCACCCTTCCTTGAGTAGTTTTCTATCATGCCCTAGCTTTATTCTTAGTGCCCCCATAGATTCATTGACGATATGATTTTTATCAGAGCCAAAGAAAATGACATCACCTGTTTTAGCCTCTGTGCGTTGCAAAATTGCTTGTACTGCTTCGTCAGAGAGAAACTTTAGAATAGGTGATTGCAATCCTGCCATTCCCTCGTCAAGATTATTTACCTTAATGTAAGCAAGACCCTTTGCACCATAAATACCTACAAAACGACCATAATCATCGAGATCTTTTCTACTAAGATCGCATCCGCCAGGTAATCGTAAAGCAATCACTCGTGATTCTAAATCATTTGCTGCAGTAGAAAATACTTTAAAATCACACTCCTTTACTAAATCCGCAACATCAATCAACTCTAAAGGATTACGTAAATCAGGTTTATCACTGCCAAAGCGTCGCATTGCTTCTGCATAAGGCATTCTGCGTAACTTTTCGGGAAGTTCTACATTAAGAATTTTTTTAAATACGGTTTTTAACAATCCTTCAATAAGATTTAAAATGCTTTCTTCATCAATAAAAGACATTTCAATATCAAGCTGAGTAAATTCAGGCTGTCTATCAGCACGTAAATCCTCATCACGAAAACAACGCACAATCTGGTAATATTTATCAAACCCCGAAATCATTAATAGTTGCTTAAAAAGCTGTGGTGATTGAGGTAAGGCATAAAATGATCCTGGATGTACTCTAGAAGGAACTAAATAATCCCTAGCCCCTTCTGGAGTTGCTTTTGTAAGCATTGGCGTTTCTATATCAAGGAAACCATACTGATCGAGATAATTTCGAATACAGCTGTTTAACTGATGACGTATCGTAAGTTTATGTTTCATTGATGGACGACGCAAATCAATATAGCGATACTTATAACGTAAATCTTCGTTCACGACCTGGAAATCATCAGGTAAAAATGGTGGTGTCGGTGATTGATTAAGAATCTCAAGCTTTGTGCCAAGGACTTCTACTGTACCTGTGGCCATTGCTTCATTAATCATTCCTTCTGGTCTTTTTCGTACAATCCCCGTTACTCTGACAACAAATTCAGAACGTAATTTTTCTGCATCAGAAAAAGATATTTTATTTTCCGGTTCATAGACTACTTGCAATAAACCTGAGCTATCCCGAACATCAAGAAATATCACACCACCATGATCTCGACGATGATGCACCCAACCACATACAACAACCTCTTTACCTAAACTTGACTCATCGACGCCCAAACAGTAGTGTGTACGCATATAAAACCGCCTATATAAATTTTTACAAATTGTTTGCTAATGCAGCCTCTGATGCTGGCGGCATTACTCCTAAAGAAATTATAAATTTTAGTGCCTCATCAATACTCATATCTAACTCAATTACATCACTTCTGGGAATCATCATAAGAAAACCTGAAGTGGGGTTGGGAGTAGTTGGTATAAATACAGAGATCATTTCATCTTTTGTTTTATTATTTATTGCAGTATTTCCTGCGCCTGTTTGAAAGGCGATACTCCATAATCCTTTACGTGGGTATTCAATTAACACTACTTTACGAAAGGCTTCACTGTTTGTAGATAATACTGCATTAATTACTTGTTTTACTGTTTTATAAATTGACCGGACCAAAGGTATCTTGATAAGAATGGACTCTCCCCACTCCACTAAGCGTTGTCCAAAATAATTTGTGGCAATTACTCCTGTAACCAGTAAAATCACAAGCGACAGGATAACCCCCAAACCCGGAATATAATGTCCAATTAGTTGCTCAGGTTGATATGCCTTAGGAATTAAAGCAACCGTGTTGTCGAGTAAGTCAATAATAAAGCGCAATACGCCTATGGTTATTAGTATGGGTAGCCATACTACCAATCCAGCGAGTAAATAGCTTCTTAATGACATTGTTTTCACTTTTTATCACCATCTTGAGTTTTTTTAGATGAAGAAGTATCTTTTGATTTCTCTGTGGAACCTGGGGCGTCATTCTTAGTAGTGGCTTCCTGTGGTTTACTGCTTTTATTTTTAAAATCAGTAGCATACCAACCGGTACCCTTAAGTTGAAAGCCTGCAGCTGAAATAAGCTTAATTACTGTATCTTTATAACATACAGGACACTGCTTAACTGGCTCATCACTGATTTTTTGCATCAAATCAAAATGATGATTACAACTTGTACATTGGTATTCATAAATTGGCATCGAAAACGACTCCATTAACTTCAGACAGTTTAATCTAACCTGTTATTATAACCAACTCCCAAAGGATGAACAATATGTAGATCCTATGCTAGAGCAAGCAAAGTCACTGGAAACCGTCTGATAATTGTTTAAATTTTAAAAAATATTTTTCGTCGATATAAAAAAGCAGCAACTAAAAAATTTAAGAAAAGAAAGAGTAAGGCGTAAAATAGCCCCGCATTTTCTGGACGAAAACGTCCAAATAAATAATCTGAAATTGCCACTCTTAAAATGTCTTGTGACCCATTAGGCAGGGTAAAAACAAACATGGATTGAATTTTCAGTAAAACAACATGAAAAATAAAAATAAATAATGCATTCATGCCAAAAATCTTAAAAGGCAATGACCATTTTATATAACCTAATACATCAATAATAAAAAAACACAAACCAAAAACAATAAGTGAAAAACCGCTACTCCATAAAACAAATGAGCTTGTCCATAAATTTTTATTAATAGGAACGTAATAACTCCATATCCAAGCTAATAACAGGGATAATATGCCCATCAAAATCATCATCATACTTTTCTTTTGCTTATTGATGGCGGTCAGCAAAAAGTGTCCAGCTAAAACTCCAGATAGAGTCGTGGCAATCGCCGGGATAGTACTTAGAAGCCCCTCTGGATCAAACGTTTTCGATAATAAATGTGCGGGGGAAAATATTATAGTATCAATGAAGCCTGCCCAGTTTCTTGTCATACTTAACTGATCCATGCCAGGAACAGGGATAGGAATTTGAGTCAGAAAATACCAATAACTTATAAGAATGCCACAAAAAATAAAAATTTGAGTTCTAACTGATGTATTAAGATAGAGAAGAGCGCAGACTAAGTAACAAATGGCGATGCGTTGCAAAATACCATAAACACGCACGGTTGCTAAATCAAAATGTGATGGAAAAGCATTAAGAAACATACCAAATAAAAATAGAAGAAGCGTACGGGTAACAATGCTTCGATAAAGCAATGCATTACTCTCCACTTTTATGTGTCTTTTAAGACTAATAACGGTAGTAATTCCCACTATAAATAAAAATGCAGGGAACACCAAATCAGCTAAAGTGCATCCATTCCATTCAGCGTGCTCTAGTATGGGGTATGAAATTCGTGTTCCCTGGCTGTTGACTAAAACCATTAATGCCATAGTAAGACCACGAAAAACATCTAAAGATAAAATACGACTGGCTTCGGTTGAATTACTGCTCATAGAATAAGTTCATTTCGAAAATGATCATGATAACAGCATACTAAGTCGTCTTCAAACCGCGTACAGGAACATCCATGTGGTATACATAATGTTTGATAATTTGTTCGGCTTGTTCACAGGTTAAAGGTTTGCTGATTGCCCCCTCCATAAAATAATGCTGGCAATCGTATTTTACTACATCTGCTTCAAAACCAGTTAAGGCAATTATAGGTACATGATGTTGTGTATTCTTTTCTTTTTGACGTAATTGTTTTGCAACGACATAGCCAGAAGAATCTTCTAATCCAATGTCCATTAGCACTAAATCATATTTTCCAGGTTGAAATAATTTTATTGCACTATCAGCAGAATCAGCTATATCAACCTGACAATGCAATGCAGTTAGTAGTGCTTTTTCAACGTTTTGTGCAATAACATTATCTTCTACCATGAGCACAGTAGGCAAATAACCTTCTTTTAATAAAGGTTGAGTCTTTTGATTGTCTTCTTGTAAAACGTTAGTATGTTTTTCAAGTTCTTTGCTTAAAGTAATATCGTTTAAAATCACGAGCAATCCAATTACTTTTTTATTGCGATTACGCATTAATATACGTGATGATAGGAAGTAAAAAGTCTTACCCGAATTGTTTTCAATCGCTTTTTCCTCCACGTTATGCTGAGGAACACCCGAAAATATCACTTTCATATCTTCTAGTTTTAATTCTTCTATTCGTTCCTTATCCCAATGAGCAAATTCTTCCATTTTTTGATAAGGAGTGCCTTTGAAATCTTTGAGTGTATTGAGTCCCAGCAGTTTGACAAAATTGTTATTGCATCCCTTTAGATTACATTCAGTATCAACCCAATAAACAATATTGGGCATTGAATTGATAATTTCCATGTAATACTCATGTATCGAATTGAGATCTTCTTCAGTCCTATTTTTAGCGTGGGATGACATGCAAATGCTCCAAGAATTTATAATTTTGCATGTAAATTATAGTACAGATTAATTATTTTGATTTTTGAATTTGAGGTCTACAGAGTCTTATTCGCTACAAAGATTGATTTAAAAAAATCAATCCTCGTAAAATAGTTTATACTAACTTATTAGCCATTCAATCTGTTGTTTTAAATCAATTGAAATCTCTGAAAGCTCCTCAAGATCATAATCTAGATAAGGGTTCTCAATTGAACTATTATTTGCCTGATGATGCATGATTTTTTTATCACGTTCTTGATGTAACCATAAAATTTGTGGTTTAAATAAATGCAAAATCCCTTCAACCCAGCGATCCAGCACTTGCCAGTAAGGATCATCATTTAAAGTCATTTTATAGTGTTTAAGTAAGCGTGCACTATATTCCGCATTATACCAAATTTCTGAAGTAACCCACCGATTAACTGTGAACAAGCGTATTGGTTGCCCCAGTTGATTCATGCCAATTGCTATTAAATGGGTCATAGGGTTATCGATATATTTGTCCCAATCTGCCAAAGGGGCTGGTTTGATACTTTTGGGTATATGTTTGTAACGTAAAAAACAATGAAAATGTCCATGCTCTGTACTTTCATAATTTTCTCTATGGCAATGATAAAAATATTGAGCACCAGTTTTATGATCAATGCGGTCTCCGCGAGGATAATGGCTCATTCGTTCAAAACGTCGTTTCCTTTGTAAGGTATAATGCAGAATGCTTTTACCTTTTTTTGCCGTCATTATTTGTTGGGCTTCTAAAATTTGTTTGGCGTATTTCAAATAAATATTTTTATGCCAATTGCTAAGTTGAGGTAATGTAAATTCAGAATGAGTAATCATATTTCTTTACTTCATATAGGAAGAAAAAAAGAAGAGGTAGTAAAAACTACCTCTTAATAAAACCAAAACTACAGATTAGCTACCAGAGCAACCGCCGCAGCCTTTGCAACCGTTACAACCCTTGCAGCCTTTGCAACCTTTACAGCCTTTGCAACCATTACAGCCTTTGCAAGTGCTAGTAGTAGTAGAAGCATCATCTGCATAAGCAACAGATACTACAGGAGCTGCTAATACAGTTAATAAAGCAGCGACAGCTATTGTTGATTTTTTCATAATTTTACTTCCTTGATAGTTAATGATTTTTAACCCATTTAGATATTAGCAAAGAAAATTGAATTTTTCTTCTTTTTTTTTAAAAAGTTATCATTCCATGCCATTTTTATCACGGCCGCCAACCTCTAAGTATCAAAATTAGGACAGTTCATTTTTTGAAACCCGCAAAAAGAATTTATCCAGCATTTTAACGCTTAAAATCCATTTTAAAAAAATCATAAGATGAGCTGGGAACGTTACTGGATATTTGGCATTAGGTCTTTTAGATTCAATGGCATGAATCAATTTGTTAATCACTGCATCGGTTTTTCGAGTAAAAATAGATTCGGATTTCTTTTGCTTAAAAGAGGTCAGCATCCGTTCATACTGTTTGCTGAAAAAGCTATGTTGCATATCAATGTTATTTAATGAATTATCTACACAATTAGCCCGAAACTGACTTTCTATAGGACCTGGTTCTATCGTTATCACATCAACACCAGAAGATTTCAATTCCAATCTTAGTGTATCGCTTATACCTTCTACTGCATACTTGGATGCATTATAAGCACCGCGAAAAGGCATACTGATTATGCCTAAAATCGAACTTATATTGATAATACGACCATATCCCTGTTTACGCATGACGGGAATAGCTCGATTAGTGAGTTCAAGCAGTCCGAAAACGTTCGTTTCAAATTGAGCGCGTAAGACATCGCGTGTAATATCTTCCAAAGCCCCTGCCTGGCCATATCCGGCGTTATTAATCAAAACATCCAAGCGCCCTTCTGTTTTAACCAACACTTCGGCGAATGCATTTTGAATTGAAGATGAATCCGAAACATCCAGTTGAACGGCTTCTACTCCCCTATCTAATAATTTTTGGACATCTTCCATTTTTCTACATGAACCAATAACCCTATGCCCTCTTTTCTTCAGACTAAAAACAGCATCAAAGCCAATTCCACTGGAACATCCAGTAATTAGAATTATCTTTTCCTTCATAAATCGTATCCAAAAGTTACCCAGAAAAATCATTTATAATCTATAATTCCTAATGTAACAACATAATATGGAGTTGCAACATGGAAAAGGTAAGCATTCAAAGCTACAAGATTTTTCGGCTCCTTATTCTGTCTTTTACAATACTCGCAGGTTTCTTATACAGCAATTTAGCTAAGGCAGAAACGACATCTTCAAAACTGTCATACCAACAGCTTGCTTATTTCGTTGGATATCATTCCGGCGACTATTATGGACCATCTCCATATTATGGACCGCCTCCATACAATCACCACCGTCACCATAGAAGATTTTATTGGACAGATTGGAGATACATAGGGCATGGCTGTAGCCAAAGCTGCCTCATTGACCGCTGGAATGGAGATATAATTCGTTGCAAAAGAAGTTGCCATTAAATAACTCGCGCTTATTCTTGAGCGAATGTGTTATGCGAATTAATTCTTAGGCAAAATAATCAACCAAACCTTTAATTACCCTCTTGGTCTTTAAGGGGGTAACACCCACTTCTTCTTCGTGAGTCAAATGTGCCTGATTACCATTATTCTGTTGTGAAAATTGACGTGAACCGGTATCAGAATCAATTTGCACTTCTGATAAATTTAAGCCCTGTTCAGCCATCATTGCCTGTAGTTTAGGTAACGACTGATCAATAATTTCTCGGACATGATGATTATGTGTCGTTATATTGACTGAAGCTACATCGTTTATTACTTTAATATTGATTTCCAACGGACCTAAGTCTTCAGGATTTATTTTAATTACCGCGCCTTTAATTTCTTGCTGGCCAAGCCAGGTAATATGTTCTGAAAATTGGTTTGACCATTCAGGATTATCTATTTGAACTGGTATAGTGAGAGATTGAGGAATTGTATCGAAAGTACGAGCAGAACTTTCCATAGGCGTAGTACGTAACTCATTTGCCAATACATTAACCATTAATGGTAATTTAATCTCATCAATACGTTCACTGAGAGGCGCAGGTTTTGGCTGAGTTGGCAACGTTGTCTCCTTTTGATTTTCTATTACACCTGTTATGGCTTGCAATAAAGCCTCCTGCTCCTCCTCATTTTTTCCTTCTTTGCTCTCCCAGGAATTCACTTTAGGAGCCAATGGTGATTTCATACGTGTTTCACGTGATGAGGGAATACACTCTGGCTCTTCAGTGTGTTCAGCAGACTGAGCAGGATCCGATGAAACACTTTTTATAATTCGGTAAGAATCGGAATTGAAAATAATATCTTCATTTTGTAACAAATTATTTTCATCTTTATTTTCAATTAAAGCAGGTTCATCTAATTGCTGCACTTCTTGAGTTAAAGTATTTTCGTTCATATTTTGAGCTTTTTGAGTTTGCATATGAATTGGAGTTTGTAATCCATTTAATTGGACCGTTCTAAATAGACTCGGTTCTTCCATTTGTCTTGTAGTTGTATTTCTATCCTTAATTAAATTGTATTTTTGTTTAGAGTTTATCTGATTTACTTCAACTTCTTGTTTTAATTCAGTTAAAACAGACTGCTCTGATAAAACAGACTGCTCTGATAAAACAGACTGCTCTGATAAAACAGACTGCTCTGATAAAACAGACTGCTCTGATAAAACAGATTGCTCTGATAAAACAGA
>NZ_RZGX01000030.1:0-28320 GCF_003990155.1 Legionella qingyii | reverse complement strand
TTACAGACTAAACCCCTTTAAAAGATAATCCACTGCGTGAGGCGTTGAAGTGATCAAATACTCCGGAATCGGTGATCAAATGACTAACGGAATTAGTGATCAAGTCCTCCGGAATACGCATTTTGAACGAGTAGATTTACTACTTAAATATAATCCTGATTTAAATTTAAAAAATAAAGGCACGGAACAAGGTGAGGGCCAAACTGCTCTTGAGTTAGCTCAATATAATCTAAAGCAATATCATGAGAGCGGTAGGGGTAATAAGCAAATCATAGAGTCGTATTCAAAAATAATAGACGTTTTGGAAAAGCACTTAAATCTTAATACTATAAGTAATAAAAACTGAATTGAAATAACGACAATTGGGACTGATTTTACAGTTCATGTGATAGAGGGGCATTTTGAGTTAAATGGCCAAGCAAAGTGATACCCCTTCTGTGAAGCTACTTTTTCTATAATTACTACCAGGTTCTCAAATTACTTAGGCTTTTCATAGCCATTCATAAAACGTTTGAGAACCTAGCTAACAATTAACACATTCAATAAAGAACAAGGAGAATGGGATAGTGAATCAGGCACACAGCCTGAAAGGTTAGTATACACGATCCCATTTTATAGAAATATCAACCTAAATAGAAATCTAAAAATCGGCTTTAGTTATTGATATTTTGTTGGTTATTTCATCACTGCTAAGTGCCTCAAATTTACGGAGCATAGCAGTAGCTTCTTCGATATCCTTCTTAGGTGAATTAGATTTCATAACCCAATCCAATGCTGTATAACCATTACTGGATGGTAAATTAACATCTATTTTTAATTTCTCTTGATAACTTAATATTAATTTTAATAAAGGCAAATTTACTACGGAACTTGCTTTGCGTAATGCCAATGAATAATCTTTTTTATCAATTGCATTTAACAAAGGTATAAAATTTTCATTATCCCCGCATAATTTTTTTGCCTTAGTCATTAATCGCTCATGATGATACTGCTCAGAATTCAACTGGTGTAAAAAAGAGAACTGTGGCTCAATATGTGTTCCAATTTTAGAATTTTGATCGTCATTATTCGATTTTAAAGAAAGTAGATTTTCTTCAATAATTGCAACAAATGAATCAATGGCCGGGGGGGAGGCTGGTAATTCCATGGGTTCAATATCTATTTCTAGTTGAGTAGAGTTAAGAGTGTCCACAATTGAGGGTTTTTCATTGTTCATTAGAGCTAAATAATCTTTTTGCCCTTTTTTGACCACTTCTAATGCTTCATCAGTGGATAACATCTCCAAGCGATTTGGATCTATTATTAAACAAAGTGGTAGATTATTTTTGGCTAATAGTCGGTTAAGTAAAATATAAAAAGTTCGACAATTGCCATCCGCAAATGGGTGCAATTGATTGAGCAATTTTACATGCTGAACAATTATTCGTAGTATTTGTTCATCATTCGTACCTGCCTTACTAACCGCTTCGTTATATGAATTACAAAGGTCCTTCAATTCTTTTTTCATTAATTTTTGAATAGACAATCGATTGCCAGATGCAGGTAGAAGCTTGTTTTCTAAAATGTTAATGAAACACTTATACTCAGTATTGGTTAGGAGTGATGCAAATAATTTGTTGAATCCAGTCGCATTTGGGAAATAGTCCTCTGTTTTGCTGGTCACGCCAAAAAATTGCCTTTGCTGGAAAATTACACTAAGACCTTTTTTTAGTTTTGAGTTAAAAGGGTATAAAAATACCTCTTGCCCTGAGAGATTTGTTGGTTTGAAGTGAATATAATGAAAAGGATTTTGCTTATCAACAAACCAAAATTTTAAAAACTCTTCAAATCCTTGTTGTGAACCATTTGGATTTATTGGTTGGAGTATCCGGCCATCAGGGGTTCTTAACTCAGCTAGGCCTACAGTAAAAAAATTGGGTGAATTTTTAAGTTGTCCTGGATGACAATTTGGTTGATGAGCTAATGCTTGAGCATGTATACCACAAATTATCTCAGGGCTAAGTCCGTCAGTTAAAGAATCATTAAAAGCATAGTTATAAGCATTTAACATCGCCTTTGTATACCCAGCCTCACGATTTTCAAAAGCCTGAATATTATTAGTTTGAGATAAATTAATTATATCTATAAAAAACAGGTGTAAATATTTTTTAAAATCTTCTACGGGAAATTTTTTTGTTGTAGTGTTATCTGTGTGCATAAAATAGATCCTTGTATCTACTACATTGTGTAGCAAAGTCGTCAATTGGCGCAGCATTTTATATTAATATGCTAAAAATAAAAGAAATTTTTAAAATCTGATATAATCTTTCATGAGGGCGCGAAAGGCATCATCATACTATCAAAATTCCTGGAGCGGGAGAGAGGGCAGATCGTAGTGAAATTGAAAAATCTTTGATCAATTCAAGACTAAATATTGTCTAAAAAACTTCAGGGGCGTTGCCTAGTATTAACATTAATAATTTATTTTGCTCTAAATTGATGTCATTCCCGCGTAGGCGGGAATCCATATTACAAACAAAGTAATAAACTAATTTGATGGATAGATTCCCGCCTGCGCAGGAATGAAACTACATAAACAATTTTCCCATTAATTACTCGAAAAACGGTACAAAAACAGGTGCCGATACCTCCGGTCGGCCAACCCGACACATTCTCTCGAGAGTCCAAACAATAATTGGCTTTCTGGAGGAACTTGATAACTTGCTGACAAGAGATTCTCGGTTATAACCCCAATTCCAATAATAGCAATCGACTATACTTAATAAATAATGATGTGGATTGGGAGTTTACCGATCATGGCAAAAGCAAAAGTTCAACGAAGTAACAACCCTCCCTTCCAAATAATGATCTGTGGAACCAACCATTCTGGTAAAACAACACTTTGTAATGCATTGCGGGGTGCGGATTCACCGGGGAACATACATACGCCCTCTATCGATACGTACGATACATCAATTGAAGAGGGAACTAAAATTAGATTACTTGATTTCGCAGGATCATACGATGATGTAGTTTCATACCTAAGACAACACTATATCGAACAATCGCAAATTTGTGTGGTGTGCATCGATAGAGATAATACGAATTCATATAATATAGCTGAAATGGCTATCAAAGAAATTCACAAACTCGATCCGGACAAGAAAATTGTTATCGCCCTTACCAAAGAAGATAAATACTTGAAATCACGTGACTATGAAATACTCGTGAAAGATAGCATGCTTAAAAAACTTGAAGCAACATATGGTATCGGAGCTTCTATCAAAACCAGTGCAGCGAAGAAGGATGTAGCAGAATTGCAAACTACATTGCTCAAACTTAGAGAGGAAGTTATCGCTAGGGAAGAAAGGGGAATGCCTAATATTTCATCTGTGGAAGAATATTTTCCCGTGGAAGAATCCTTGGACGAAGTAATAAGGAGAATACATAATTTATCAGCACTCTTTGATAACGCTCAGATAGAACTTACAAGGCAGGATGCTTTGGCGAAGAAAGAATCTAACGCTGAAGCTATGGAGGCCATAAATGAATCAATGGAGGTAATGTCTAAATTTTCAAAAAAACTAACTGACATAACAAAAATTCCGGAGGAGATGAAGAATGCGCCAGATACAGAAAAAAGGGACGCTATGCTTAAAGAATTTGAAGCTGCATTTAATAAGTATGCTCGCGACGCTAATTCCACATTATTGACAATCCCCCCCCCCCAAAATGTGAAGCATTTTTTATTCAGGCTATTGCGTGCTCCATTTATCAAGCTGCGAATGTATACCCATGAAGAAAAGGCAGAAAAAGAGCGGGTTAAACATCAAACTGACTTCAAAAACAGACTGCAGATGGAGGGGGATCGTTATAAGGAAAAAAACAGCAACAACGATCAACAATCAGGAAAAAAAGATGATACGGCAATAGATTCTAGTTTGTCCTGAGTTCTTTGCAGAGCCGACCTACGCTCGACGTTAGAGATGTGAGAAAAGATAACTAAATTGGTTTGAACATTATGTTTTCCATTTGTTCAGGTGCCTTAGTAGAGACTAATTGGGGTGTATTATACTTCGTCGTGAATTCGCTAACCTGAAACATATAACCAGTGCCGGACTCATTCTTAACTATTTCAATTTTTGCATTTATTTCGGCGAGTGGAACTATATTGTTTTCTGTTTCGCCTTGGACTTCGCTAAGACATTGCATCAGGGGTTTCTCTAGCTCATCCTCATTAAGCTCTATCAAAGAAATACCATCGCTACCCATCACAAAAAGCCGTTGAGGACTGCTCATATCAAGAGGATCCGCATAAGAACAGGTTAGGATTTTTAAATTAACCGTCGCATAAATTTTATCGTTACTATCTTTAGACCAATTAATGTGTCCAACAGTAATACCACTTTCTAAG
Organism: Legionella qingyii; assembly: GCF_003990155.1. Lineage (NCBI taxonomy): Bacteria > Pseudomonadati > Pseudomonadota > Gammaproteobacteria > Legionellales > Legionellaceae > Legionella > Legionella qingyii. The sequence continues at coordinate 23,927 of NZ_RZGX01000030.1, read as the reverse complement.
CCTTGAATATCATCCTCAACCAACTTAGTCGTATTAGTAAATTCCTTCAAGAGACTCCCTTGTAAAAACTGACCACCAAAATGATAAAGTTTATTGGCTTTTGAATGAGGTGTATCAATTTTATCACCAGCAAAATTTTGTATGGCTTCTTGCAATATCCTCTCTCTATGACCCAACACAGCCCCCGGAATAATTGCAGCGCCATATAGTGTTACTCCCTTTCGGATAAGATCATCGATAATTGTAGACTTATCGTTAGCTTCTTCCTGTTGGGTAGTGGTTTCCATATCATAAAGAGCTTGTGATTCTTTGAGTTCACTTTGACTGTAAGAAATTTCGCTGCAGGGAATTTCACCTTGGGCATGAAGATTTGCCAATTCATGATGATTGATTAAGGTATCATGAGTTTTAACCAGTAAACGAAAGAGAGAAGAGTTTTCATGTATTGAATATTGAACATTTTTTTTCTCAGAGGCACTTTCTTTCTGTACCTTCTTTTGAATACCAATGTTTTGAGAGGTTCGGTAGCGATGGTTATCCAACCAGTCCGCAAAAGAAACTTTTTTAGAGCCTGTAGTCGTAATCGTTAAATGCTCTAGAACTTGCAAGGCGTCAGCCAATTCACCAATAGTCATTGGCTGACGCTTAAGTGCTATCAAATTAAAAAAGTTATCAATTGCTGTCAAGTTTTCTCTAGTTTTAAAAAAACTCTTCTCTTGACTTCTAGTTATCATCTCTTTTAATTTATTCCATTCTACTGCAATCTGTGCAAGTGCGGTTTCTGTTGTTTTCATAACAATATTTCTCGCAAAAATTGATCACCATGATTATTTTATGGTATAAAAATTGAGTTTATATTAAAAATGTAGACCATTTATCCGGGCATGATGTGAAAAAACTACTAACCTTATCTAATTTAGGGATTTTTTTTTTGTTTCTCGAAATAATTATTCCGCAATAAATTTGAATTATATGGAAGTTTGCTTTGTCCATTCGGTTGTTTTTGCTCTGAATTAACTATCTTAAAATGGAGAATAAATATGTTTTTTAAGCAAGAACTCAAAGGAACTATCGAAAATGAAAAAAAAGTACATTGTTTTTTCATTCCAATCGTGGAGCAAATAAAAGCAAGTGATTACAATAAAACTTATATTTGGAATTTGGCGAAAGAAGCCAATATAACACGTAAATTTTATTCCTCACCCGAGTTATTGGCACGCATGGAATCAGGGCGGTTAGGTCCAAAAAGTATCTTATCTTGCTATAAAGTCTCATTGACAGAAACACAGCACCAACAATTAAGAGCAGTTAGCGGTAGAGACAATGTCTTTCTCGGCTCTTTGAATTTTATCTACTCTGATATTGAAAGCCTTATCCATTTTGTTCAAGGACGGCAACTAGAGCATGCGAATCCTTTCTACGAGCAAGACACGCCTGTAAATCAATCAGTTCGCGCTGCATAATGGATAAAGTAAGTAGCCGTTGTAGATAAAATTAATTATTACAGGACTTATGAAAACCCCCAATCTCTTCGTTAAAAAATGTTTTTAATTCGGTCATTTAGTCTATCTAAACTCCCTCATTAAAAACATTTTTTGCCTCGACCCTGGTGGTTTTCGTAAGTCCTGTATTATTTCTACGTTGCGCGCCAAGGAAGACTAAGGTGCGAAGATGAGCCCGATTATGAGAGACATACATGGAGATTATCTTTCACAGGCAGGGATTGATTAGAAGCGGCATGAATTTGTGTCACCCATCCAGCCACGGTCTGAATGAGCAAGCCCTCTATGGTGCTTTTTTTTGAAGTATCTATCTCAAGAGCTAGGTCGTTATTAATCAGGATATAACAAAGCAGATGGCAGGCCGTGCGGCGAATAGTGTAATCGTTGTGTTCTAGAAGGTTTTTATTTTTAACTGAGTCAAAAATGTCGCCTAGCATTTCCTTATCTATTGCAGGTATAAACTTGATGAGACAGCCTAATGCAGCGAGACAAGTTGTCGGACATGAATCAACCAGCTTATTTTTTACTGTGGAGACAAGGGCCACCTGGGTTTCTTTATCCATTGAAGGGGCTAGGGCTGCGAAACAATCTAATGCCCCACTACAAATAATTTTATCTCGGTCATCCAGTTTGTTTTTCAGGACTTCAATAAGGTTTGCCAGTGTTTTTTTGTCTATTCTTGAAGCTAGTGCAGCGAAACAGTGACAGGCTGCAAGACGGACATCCGCTTTGGGAGCATTTAGTTTGTTTTGCAGAGGTTCGACAAGTTGCTCTAATATTTTTGCATCTATTCTTGGAATGGCCGCTTCTAAAAAATTTAATGCCTTCCCATGCTCAATAGAATTACTGTCATCCAGCATGTTTCTGGTAAGGTGAACAAGATGTTCCAGAGATTCTTTTTTTATTCTGGGAACAAGTTTTGTGAAACAGTAGAATGTCTCTTCGCGAACAGAGTGCTTCGGGTCATCTAATTTGTCTTTTATTGCCTCAATAAAGGCTTCTGGTACTTCTTTATCTATTGCATAGGCTAATTCTGCGAAATAATATAAAGATCCAATACGAACATTCTCGTTGGGGTCATTCAGCATTTTTTTTACTGTCTTGGTAATGGATTTCAACCTCTCTTTTTCCATACAAGGAACAAGTGCTTTCAAACAGCGTAGTGCAGCGCTACGAGCAAAATATTCCTTATCATGGAGTTTATTTTGTACTGAGTTAACAAGGTGTGCCAGCATCTCGTTATCCATTGCAGGAATATGATCTTTTAAAAAGTCTAATGCCCTTTTTCTAACTTTAGGATTGTTGTCATCCAATTTTTCTATCACTGAGCCTATAAAGTATTCCAGCATGTCCTTATCCATTGCAGGAACAAGTTCTGGTAAATAGCCTAATGTTCTAAATCTAACGTTCCAATCATTATCATGGAGTTTTCTTGTGATTGAGTCGAAAAGAGAACGTAGTCTTTCCTTGTTTATTTCAGGAGCAAATGCGGCTAAACATTTTGCTGCCGCGGTGTTGGCCTCACATGAAGGATCATCCAGTTTATTTTTCACCGGTTCAATAAGGGATTCCAGAGTTTTTTTATCTATTACCGGAGCGTATATAGCGAAAAAATGTAAGGCCTCATTGATAACGTCTCCCGCATATTCGCTCTGTAAATCCTTATCAGTGTAATTCAGTATGTTTTGTACTGAATCGACAAGGTCGCCCAACATGCCTTCTTCTATTTTAGAGGCTAAGGCTGTTAAATATTGTAATGCTGCCAGAAATGGCCCACGTCTGTTGTCATCCAGGTATTTTATCAATGAGTGGAAAAGGGGGGCTAACGTTTTTTTATCCAATTTGGATGCTAATGTAGATAGAATTTCGTTGATTGTGCCATTACCAAAACCATAGTTATAATCTAGTGAACCGTTTATTATGCAAACAAAAAGTTCAAGAGTTTTTTTATCCACTTTCTGGGCTAACATTACTAAGAGTGTTAATGCTTCCCAACGAACCTCCCTGCTGGGGGCAGTCAGTTTGATATGCAGTGCATTGACTAATGTTTTGAGTTCTTCTTTAGCCACTGCTTCAATCAGTGTTTCCCTAAAAAAAATCACATCCATTAAATCTTTAGGTAATAGGCTGACTATGTCTAATGAGGGCAGTGGTACTTTATTTAGTGCGGCGGTTAGCTTTATACCCTGCATGAGTTGCTTGATGCTCAAATTTGGGTTTTTCATTTGAACGGTGAGTTTTCTATCTAAATAACTTAAATGCTCGGGATCAATTTCCGTTAACTCATCTTCAGAGTTGAGGAGTATTGTTAATATCTTGACTTGAGCAGGATAAAATTCCATGCCTTCTTTGTTAAATAAAGCAAATTCTATTGATCTTTGCTGTCTTCTGGTTCGTCGCTTTGAGCCGTTATTCGCTAACCATGCAGCTAAGAAATCCTGTGGCGTATCTAAATGGGAATACAGGTAGGTTGATACTTCCATGGGTGCTTTTTTAAAAAATTTTGAAACATGTGACAAAGACTTAACCTCAGTTGAATTACACTAAGCGTGATGCTGGCGACAGACTATATACAAAGGATGATTATAATTAAACCTCTTCTTGTACAAAGTGTCTGAATTTCAGTTGACCGCTTATTAGATTCAACGCACCGAATAGATAGAATTGGCCTAAAATTCCAGGCGAAATGAAATTGAATATCTTGTGCAAGAAAAGGGGAACATCGAAAGCTGTAGAGAAATATATTCCTGTGATTGAAATTTATTACGACCATTATTCACACATAGGCGACACAATTATTCAAAATAAAATCTTTGTGCTTGTTTTTGATTCAGTTTGAATTATAATTGTTGTCCCCGCACCAATTTATGAATTACTGGAGTATTTAATGCGTAATTTAACTCAATTGCCTCTATTTAAAAACGCGGCTTCGATTTTAGAGGATCTTAAGCAATATAGAGATGCCCCTGCAATGCAGGAGGGGGCGAAGAAACTCGTGCAGGCATTAAATGCATCGGAGATGTCTTCTCCAGTTTTTTATCACTCATCTCTGCCTCAATACGCATTAATCGCATTTGAAAAGGAAGAAATCAATGAACCCCAATTTATTTCTATGTTACTAATTTGGGCCGCTTTAAAAGACTACCCTCAAAAGGAGCAAATCTCATTAAATGCATATAAATTAACGGATAAAGATGAAGTTGCGAAGCATAAATTAAAGAAATATCTAACAATTCAACACATAAGTAGTAACCCCTTTATGGGCAATAGCAGCAATGGAATAAAAGATAAGATGGATGATAATTCGGAGGAACAGTTGTTTCGATTAATACGTAATCAAGATATTCCGGAGTCAGAACGATGCTTTTATACCTTTACCGTTAAAGAGCCGGGCAAATTTTTTGGGATTTTTGAAGCGATAAAGCGAACTGGTTTTGATTTGCTGATGCCAAAAGAAATAAAATCGGGAGGATACGAGTTTATCATTCCTTCTATGACGATTATTCAATCGGTCCTGGATGTGCTCGTACAAAAACCGAAAAAACTGTATCCACAAATTGGTGACAATGATTTTGATGATGTTTATGAGATGCATCGGCAGAACGCACATCCATTTGGTTTAAGTTTTCCTGGTAAGTATGAGAAAGCAGAGGCGGATAATCTCATGGCAGGCTGCTTCGGATTTGCATTACACGATCTCTATCATGTTGTCCTCTTGTCTTTTACTTCCGAAGCGCATAAAGATATCTTTAATGCAATGATTGATCTGGGAAAAAAACTTCATGCTACTGCAGAGGCGCAAAAGAAAAGGAGCTATAGCGAAGCAGTTGGCTCTTTAATAGATAATGAATTTCGGCAATATGTTGCGGGGAGTACGCTAAGCCAGGCGTTCAGTAAACAACGAAAAAATCTTCTTCAAAGTAACGAGAATGCGGTGATTACTGCAATGATGAGTGTTTTAGTGAAGTCGGTACTCTATGAGAAAATTTTAGAGGGTTCAGATCCAGCAGCTGAGGCTGATTACTCCGAGAAAACTGAAGACTATATTCAAACTCTTGAAAAAATTAACCCCAAAAATACTGTTGAAGAAAAATCAGAGTTCTGCCGGGAGTTATTTGCTCAACTTTTTCAAACGTCTGGAATCTTAAATCAACAAGAGATCAAGTTAAATCGGCTAGTCGATATGTTATTCAACGAAGAGCGAATTATAAAAACTCTTGAATTCGATAAACTGCCGGCATTGGATTTTAGTGGTGTTTTTGCGGCATATAAACAGACCGTTAGCATAGTTCAACAACAAATGGTTCATTGCATGCGCGATCCTAAAAATCAAAAAGAAGGCTCTTGGTTGAAAAATTATTTTGTTATGGCTGAACAACTTCAAAAAGCCGTCCACAGCAACGATATCGAGCAAATTAAGAAGATCTTTTTAAACAAAGACTACCTTAACTATTATGTGTGTCTCGATAGAATTCATGGCATAGAACCATCGCTAATAGAGCAAGCAGCGCAAGTAGGTCATGTTGAGATGGTTCGTCTACTTCACTCTGCAGGTGCTTCATTAAATGCTTTGATGCTCATTAATGCTGCAAAAAACAAAGATATTAACATGATGAACTATCTTTTAGAGAATGGAGTCAATCCTAACGAGCTCGATGAACGAGGACTGTCCGCTATAGATTATTGTCTTGAGTCGGGGTACATCGAGGGCGTAAAATCAGTTTTAGCCTATACGAGTTTAGGACGACACCATTTAGAATATCTGAAATATAAAGGAGTTCAAATACACCCTGATTGCAACTTATTACTAGAGCGTTATGAGCAATTTAAGCAATCTCTTTATGATATATCTTTTTGTTTTAAAAATAATGAGAGATCGCAGCTTATTGATGAGCTTGTTAAATCAAATACCGATGGCTTCTCATACACCACCCAAAGAGAATATGACCGAGTTCCAAGTATAACACCTTCACGTACTCCTGAATTTTACAGTGCTCCCAACGAATTTATGTATATCACTATTTTATATTGTCTCGAAATTGAGCAGATTCAGTCATTAAACAAACATATCAAGATGAACGTTAATCAAATTGATAAAAATGGGTGTTCTCTACTCATTAATTTAATCGATAAAGCGCCTAAGAAAGATACTGAAATGGAAATTAAAATGTATCGAACGCTTATAGAGTTGGGAGCAAATGTAAATTATGTGAGTCCCAAGGGAGAATCAGCTCTTGGTCAAGCAATCATCAGTAATAAATTTTATCTGGTAGAGCCTTTAATCAAAGAGGGCGCAGAGTTTGATTTTGAAGCAGATGACCCTGATTATCTCAATTCGTTATTAAAATATTTGACAAACCATCCTGATGGCAGCAAACATTTTAATAATGCGTTTCGATTAATGTTAAAGAATGGATTGGAGCTCAACCAGAAGAGGCCTTTTGCGATTCAGAGGGGATTTTTCGATTTTAATCCAGAGATAAAAATTATGAGTCTATGGTCCCTCATGCGAGATAATCCCGTCCACAAAGTTAATATCGCTTTAAACTTTCGCATGCTCTGTATTGAGCACGGGGCTAATCCAAATGAGTTGAGTTTTGACGGCAATCTGGAATTGAATGTTGCTATTGCCAACGGATGGGATGACTATGTAGAACTTCTTCTTAAAAATAATGCTGACCCCAACAAAACAGATAGCCGCGGCCTCTCTCCATTGCATGCTGCAGAGAGAAAAGGAAATGAAAAAGTGATGGAGTTATTGAAGCAATACGGTGCTAAATCAACGCTTAATTGGCGAGGCAAAACATCGGAAGAAGTATTAAACGAAACTCAATCAGAGCAAAAAGTTTCAGCTTTTAGTATGTTTAAACCTGTGAATAATGGAAATCTGAAACAGCAGACTAACGTTCTATCCTTAATAAATTAAGCGATTGTATCCCATATTCATTACGGCCAATATGGGATACCCATTATTAATGGTTACTGGTACCAATAGGCCTCTAATTTGCTGTACTGTGATGTCCATTGCTATGCGCCTGACGCGCTTCAGAAACCTCCAAAAATGAAGCGTGCTTTTCGTAAAAATGCGATCTTCTCTTGCGAAGGGTAAAAATGATGACTACTGTGAGTTTTGAGGATTATGACGGGAAACCATTAATTGATTTAACACCAAATTTGAAATATTCGTATATGAATATATTAATTAAAGTGAAATACCATCCGTGGTTCATATTTAATGATAAATTCTAAAAGCTTCATTTACCAAAGGATTAAATAATAGAACATCCACTTCTTTTATCCTTATGATTGCTTTCTTCGGTCGCACTAAATTGAGATTGAGGCTGGATGTTGCTGAAAGCCAATACTTTTTCAATCTTTTTCATAGCATCAATCCCTCTAAATGTTACCCCATTAAATGTCAATAATAAGGATTGATCAATTATCTCAATAAAGCCTAATTTCTCGAATGAAGCCAAGTCATTATCAAAGGATTCTATTATAACTTGGTTGTTGTCGTTAATATGAAATTTATATAGCGAATTTGCAGATGAATTAGAGCAAGTATTTATTAAATTGAAGAGCCAAAGAAAATAGGCCTCCTCAGTCTTATAGTTAAGATTTCTCGGTGTATCATCTATCATGTCCATCTCCTTTTAGTTGTTTTATTTGAAATATGTAACTCATTGAAAAAAAAGAATAATAAACAAAAAACACTTATTTTCAAGTAAAAAATTGATATAGAAGCAAGAACCGATTGAAAAACAGCAAATCAGCAGGACTCATCTTTTTTTTGCGAGCAACAAATCAAAAATATGTTCCGAGCTCCTGAAGAAATTCAGTGACATTAGTAAGCATTAAATTTTCAGGACTTTTTCTGATAGAATCTCCTTCGTCATAGGGCATGAGAAAATTCTACTTTTGACATCAGTTATTTTTCGGGGGATTACCGGCAATTATAGAATCAAAATAGTCCTTTATGGGCAAAACAAGGCCTTTCTTTGGCGTTCATAGATTTCATGACTTACCTCTTCAATCCTTTTTGGTATGCAATGAATCATGTATTTTCCAGGTATACATATTGACGTTAAGTCGCTCATAAGGTGGAGAGGGGAACTCAAAATTTCTCTTGGTAATCAGTTCAACACAGCACGCAACAACGGATGAGTCATAGCGTTTTCCTGCGCCTTCTTGTAACTCATTTAGTGTTGCTTCAATTGAATTTTTAGGGCGGTATGGACGATGAGAGCTCATGGCTTCGAATACATCTGCGACAGTCACAATTTTCGTTTCAAAACGAATTTCATCAGACTTTAATCCATGTGGATAGCCGGAACCATCCAACCGTTCATGATGATGCAAAATAATGTCGGAAATTGTTTTGTTAAAGGCGACTCTTTTGGCGATATGATAACCTACTTCGGGATGGATTTTTATAAATCCATATTCCAATGGGGTAAGCTTTGCGGGGGAAACTAGAATCTCCATTGGGACACGGGTTTTACCTATATCATGGATTAATGCGCCTAAATAAATTTCATGTGTTTTTTGAGGGCTTAGGCCAAAACTTTTAGCTATTTCTTCGGCTAGTTTCGCGACACGAAACTGATGTCCTGCCGTAAATGGATCGCGTTGTTCTGTAATTGAGGCTAAGGACTCAATAGTTTTGTCTAAAATATCTTGCAGTTTGTGCTTAGCTTGCTGCAGAGATTGAGTCTTGATTTTCACTAATTCCGACAAATGCTCTCGGTGCATTATCAATTCTTTATTGTTTTTTTCCAGAGTATATTTTTGACATAAATTCTCCAAAATAACGGAGGTGGAAATTGTAAAGCTATTAACGATCGGATCAAATAAATTGAATTGGTTGAAATCGCTAATTTTTAAGATGATTAATCCATAAAAAATATCTTTTGCAAATAGGGAGTAAACTTGTATTTCCTTATCTTCAAGTGATTCGCAAAGTTGGAAAAAATCAGCCATGCTAAATGTTCCACTTTTCAAATCTATGGTTCCAATAAGCTTTGATTGCAACTCTTTATCGCTCCGATCCATATTTTTGATGAGACACACGTCACATTCTTTTACGCCAGGTATGCTGCGGATAATTTTTTCAAGATAAGGTTTAATTTGATCTATATTTGTAAAAATGAAGAGCGCGCTATGCGCAGCATAAAGTCTAAATAGAATTTGCTCATTATGTGTTAAGTGATTTTCACTATTCATTTTTTATATTATTCATAAGGTTATGCAAAAACTCTTCTGGTTTAATATATGCAGGATTTTTGACAATTTGTCCGTGCACAAACATGAGCGGGTGAACTTGCAGGACATCGTATATTAATCCGCCATCGAATTTATTCACATCATATTGACAAACAGCAGTAACAGGGTGTGTATTAAGGATTGTATTTATGAGGGCTTCATAAACTATTAACTGTTCTGAACCAGGAATATTTCTGCAAGACCATGTCATTTCTCCTGAAAGACGAGCCCCAGAAAACCCCGCGGCAATAGCCTGGTCATAATAATTTTTAAGACAAGAAAGCATTTGCTCCGGTACAAATTTTCCATCTGGACAATAAATTGAGACAGCAGGAGAAATTTCAACCTGCTTGGTTTGTGGTAATTCTACATCCAGTTCCGCGAGCCATGCTTTAACTTCGTCGGGGGTCATCGTATCTACGAAATATCCAATCTGTTCATTGTTGGCAATTCCTGATTCAATGTATTTAGATATGACTCTACGTTTCTCTGCTTCATCTCGATAAATCAGACACGCATGGGCGCCGTGTTTAAAATGCTTGTAACCAAATCCTAAAGAGATGTCTTCATCACTATTCATGGACATTCTAAAATCTCCCTATTACCTTATTAGAACTATATTAAAGTATAGCTCTACATTTTGGTTTTTTTGTATCTGGCGTTCACAAAACTAAGGTTATTTTTGACGTTTGATCGTTCAACGCTTGCAATGATATATTTTGAATCACTGTCCATTATCTTAAGTGAGTCAAGCGTTCACAAGTGGCCTACAAAAATGTCACCAAGATGATTAAAACTTGTTAAAAAAGCAATTATAAAATACAATTTCCATAAGTTATCAATCAAATTACAGTCATGGGAAAGAGAAAAAAACTGTCTTATATTGTTGAAGCAAGCGATCTAAAGGTTCGGTTTGTCGAGTTAAAAGAATCTATTGAGGCTATAACCGATCCTGGTGCATTTATACCGAGCTCTCTGTATAATTATTTGATCAAAAAAAACATCTATGAAAAGACCATACAAGATCTAAAGACACCAAATAATCAAGACTATTTTAAGAATGAAAAAATGAATAATTATGCCAAATTTAGTCTTGGTACTGATAAATTAACAGAATCTGCGTTTACGGAATACAACCATCGCTTAAGAGATTATTTTTTTGAGCTACCTCAAAAAATACAGGAACTGAAACAAGTTAAGCGGGATTTAAAAGCCTTGATCAAAGCAGCTGATAATCGTGCCCCATCTCTTTTTAAAACCGGGAATGTAAAAGAGTCTATTCGAGAAGTGATTGATTTAAATGAAATTAATCAATTATTGGCATTTGCTGAAGAAACACGAGATAACATGACAGCTCATCGCGATCTTTTTATATCTAAAGACAGTCAATATTATTTGTAAGCTTAAGCTGGGCTTTTATAGCCCAGCTTAAGTTCGCTGCGATTGAATCGAGTTTGTAACTTACATTCTCAATTATATCGAATTGCAGTGAATGAGCCCTTACCGAATACGCTACTCGCCATTTCCTCATCGCTCATATCTATATCTTCACTTGGCTTATCGACTTGTGCTTCAAATAGTCCTAGTCCGGTGGATTTGGTATTGCTGATATCTTGATTAATTTTGGCGGTTTGTGACTCAAATAATGCGAGCAATTTTCTTGAGTTGACATCATATGGGTTCTTATCGTTTTTAATATCATAATCAAATACTTTATTATTAGGATTAAGTTCAATAATTTTTTTGACTATGGCTATGGAATAATGATCAGGATCCGCACCATGTTTAATTAACGAACCAATTAGCCTTGAGTCACCGCCACGTAATAATAAATAGGCAATAGGATTAACCGAGCAATAAACCGGTATACCTGAATAGGTTTTAACGTAAAAGGTACTATTGAAATCAACATGATGCTTTTTTAATAGTGTTAGACTACTCAGTGTATTTGGGTGAGCATAACTTTGGTGAAGGGCTGCAAATATAGGAGACCAACCTTTCAATGTTGTAATGAATAATCCTAATTCCTTAGAGCCATACAACGTTTGTTTTAAACCATGCATATTTCCTGAAAGCAATGATTTTTGAAGCCTTTCATAATCTCTGGAACAACGTATATGGTCTTTTATGAGTTTTGCTGCTGCATGAAAATGATGAGATTGAGCAAAAAATAGAGGTGTTCTATTTTGGAAGCAAGCATGTAGCGTATTGGCCCCATTCTTAAGAAGACATTCAACAACAGCTACGGCCTCCAATGAATCACGGTTAGAATTCGACAATTGATTATTTATTGCGCGATGCAATGGTAGTTTTTTCATGTTGTGATCCGGTTTATCCGGATTGGCACCCATATCAATCAGTCTTTGGACTATTCCAACATCTTCACCGTACTCGCAAGCCACTCCAAGCATGGTATAGCCATTGTGATCAAACGCGTTAGCAGCCAAATTAACTAATTTAGCAGAATATTTTTCTGGCTGAAATGACATAAAGAGTTCTGGCCAGTTTTCCTTATTCTTGTAAGGAAAAAATGACATAATTTCACTTAGTTGTTCGAGTTGTTCCTTTGAAAGCTGCTCATGGCTGTCGATGTAATTTTTTGAATTATTGAAATAATAACGTTTCATGATAAGTCCCTGTTCTTGTTTTTATTAATTTGTGGCCATTATATACATAATGTCATAATTTTTGAATTTAAAAAGGACAAGGAGCATTAGATATTTTGAAAATGCTAGAGCATAACCTGAATCTTAGGAAGGGCATATCCACTCAGCTTAGTTGCTGGTTTACCCATCGAACTATATCTTGTACTCCCATGACCCCTGAATGTCTGGCGACTTCCTTTCCATGAACAATTAGCATCAGAGTTGGGATGCTTTGAATGGTATAATGGGAAGCTAAAGCGTGTTCGGTCTCAGTATTTACTTTGACTAATCGCACTTTAGGCTCGAGGAGACCTGCTGCAGATTCGAAATAGGGAGCCATCATTTTGCAAGGCCCACACCATTGCGCCCAGAAATCGACCAATACAGGGATGTCATTACGATTGATGTGCTGTTCAAAAAGCTTTTGGTTCAATTGGATTGGTTTTCCATCAAAAAGCTCCTTCTTGCATTTTCCACAATTGGGATGTTGATTCAAGCGTGATTCGGGCAGTCTATTGATGGTATGGCAGTGGGGGCAAACGATATGCATTGGGTCATTCATAATCTTAGTTCTCACATAGTTACTTATTTGATACTAACAGGACTTACGAAAACCCCCAATCCCTTCGTTAAAAAATGTTTTTAATTCGGTCATTTAGTCTATCTAAACTTTCTCATTAAAAACATTTTTTGCCTCGACCTTGGAGTTTTTAGAAGTCCTGACTAATACTCTTTTTGTAAGCAAGAGTATTAGTGTCGTTCACATCTTGCTCAAAGCCTGCGAGTATTATGTCAAATCAAAACGATCTGCGTTCATAACCTTCACCCAGGCAGCAACAAAATCCTGCAGGAATTTTTCTTGGTTATCATCCTGAGCATATACCTCGGCATAGGCGCGAAGAATCGAATTGGAGCCGAAAACAAGATCTACTCGGGTAGCTGTCCACTTAAGATTACCTGTTTTTCGGTCACGAATTTCATACAAATTACTACCTATTGGATTCCATGTATTTGCCATGTCAGTAAGATTGACGAAAAAGTCATTGGTCAGAACCCCTTCATGATTTGTAAAAACACCATGTTTGGTACCGCCGTAATTTGTGCCTAACATTCGCATGCCTCCAACGAGGACTGTCATCTCTGGAGCTGTGAGTCCCATCAGCTGCGTGCGTTCGAGCATGAGCTCTTCTGCACTGACAGCGTAGTCTTTCTTAAGCCAGTTCCGATAACCATCATAAAGAGGCTCTAACACATCAAAGGAGGCTACATCAGTCATCTCATCCGTTGCATCACCACGTCCAGGAGCAAAGGGAACCGTAATATCAAAACCGGCCGCTTTAGCCGCTTTTTCAATACCAACATTACCGGCAAGTACAATCACATCAGCCACACTAACGCCTGATTCCGTGGCAATCTTTTCAAGAACGTTTAGTACTTTTCCTAGTCGTTGCGGCTCATTGCCTTCCCAGTCTTTTTGTGGCATCAATCGGATGCGAGCTCCATTTGCTCCACCGCGCCTATCTGAACCACGGAAGGTTCGCGCACTATCCCATGCAGTTGTAACCATTTCACTGATACTGAGGGTGCTAGCAGCTATTTTCTTTTTGACCGCATCTACATCATAATCTTTATTACCTAGAGGCACGGGATCTTGCCAAATCAAATCTTCTGTTGGAACATCAGGGCCAATGTAGCGTGATTTGGGACCCATATCGCGATGAGTGAGTTTGAACCAGGCTCGAGCAAAGACTTCGGAAAAATAATCAGGATCTTTGTAAAAACGCTCAGCAATCTTACGATATATAGGATCCATTTTCATGGCCATGTCCGCATCGGTCATGATTGGATTGTAACGAATGGAAGGGTCTTCAACATCGACAGGTTTATCTTCTTCCTTGATATTAATTGGCTCCCATTGGTGGGCACCTGCCGGGCTTTTCTTCTGTTCCCACTCATAATTAAGAAGCAAATGAAAATATCCGTTATCCCATTTCGTTGGGTGTGTTGTCCAGGCACCCTCAATACCGCTTGAAACTGTATCACGACCAATGCCTCTAGTGGTTTTGTTAATCCAACCAAGACCTTGATCCTCAATATGTGCTGCCTCAGGTGCAGGTCCCAAAAGCTTTGCATCACCATTACCATGACACTTGCCAACGGTATGACCTCCAGCGGTAAGGGCGACAGTTTCTTCGTCATTCATTGCCATACGTCCGAAGGTCACGCGCACATCCTGGGCTGTTCGAAGAGGGTCAGGATGTCCATCTACCCCTTCCGGATTCACATAAATTAATCCCATTTGTACTGCTGCTAGCGGGTTTTCCAGAGATTCACGGTTTTTGTCCTTATAACGTGCAGCACCTAACCACTCCTTTTCAGAGCCCCAGTAAACGTCTTTTTCTGGATGCCAAATATCTTCACGGCCAAAGCCAAAACCAAACGTTTTAAGTCCCATGGACTCATAAGCGATAGTACCTGCTAAAGCGATCAAATCAGCCCAACTAAGTTTGTTGCCATACTTTTTCTTGATAGGCCATAACAACCGGCGTGCCTTATCCAAATTTACATTGTCAGGCCAAGAATTTAAAGGTGCAAACCTCTGGTTACCTGTTCCTGCACCGCCACGACCATCAGCCACACGATATGAACCAGCTGCATGCCAGGACATCCGAATCATCAAACCACCATAATGTCCCCAATCCGCAGGCCACCATTCTTGACTGTCAGTCATCAAAATATGCAAATCTTTCTTTAATCCCGCAAAATCGAGCTTCTTGACCTCTTCACGGTAATTGAACTTCAATCCCATTGGATTCGTTTTGGTATCATGCTGATGCAATATATCGAGGTTCAAGGTATTGGGCCACCAGTCCGTATTCGATCTGTTGGAAGAAGTAATACCACCATGCATTACCGGACATTTACCCGTTGTATTCATATTGTTCCCATCCATAACCATCTTCCTCAATACCTTGTTAATTAAAATTTTAACTATAGTCCAAGAGAATAGTCTAAGCAATCAAAGCGGCGCTTATTCAATATCTATATAAAAATTAATAAAGTACATCGAAATGCCAATAGATAATTTATTTAAGAAAGCAGAGCAATGATCCTCTGCTTGCTGAAAATGCTTATTAATGCAACCTAGGTCTTAGGAAGGACATGGAACCAGGCCATGCTTTATCTGTTTTAAACCTTGAGCTACTTTTTCTTTACTCAACGCATAACAAAAACGTAATACATGTTTTCCTTTTTCGGCATTTAAATAAAAAGAACGTCCAGGAACCACGGCAACTTTGGCCTGTTCAAGCAACATGCGTGTCATGGTGGCATCATCTTTAATACCCATACGTGAAAAATCAGCCATAATATAGTATGCCCCCTGAGGAACGGTCACTTCAAAGCCAATATCACGTAACTCACGAACAGTATGATCACGTTTTTCCAAATAGGTTTGACACATTGTTTGATAATAATTTTCTGGTAATTTGAACGCATCGATTGCCGCATGTTGTAACGGTGTCGCAGGACACACATACAATAAATCTTGAACCAAGGCCATTTTTGCAATTACATGTGCCGGACCACTAGCATAACCTAAACGCCATCCCGTCATATTATATGTTTTTGAACATCCTGAAATCGTAATCGTGCGCTCTTTAAAGTTTTTTAAACGAGCAAACGACACATGTTTATAACCAGGATAAGTAATGTATTCATAAATTTCATCAGTGATCACTGCTAGATTATATTGTTCTGCAATTTCGCCAATCGCTAATAATTCGTGCTCAGAAAAAACTTTTCCACAAGGATTACATGGTGTGCATAGGACAATCGCGCGAGTTTTAGGAGTAATCACTTGTTCAAGATCTTCGATTTGAATGCTCAAATCATGTAAATTAATAGGCACCGCTTTAACATTAACCTGATACAGCTCCAAAATATTTTTGTGATAGCCATAAAAGGGTTCAAACAAAATAACTTCATCGCCTGGATTAAATAAAGACATCGTCGCACAAATAAATGCGCCCGTAGAACCGTGGGTCACCAGAATCTCTGTTTCAGCGTGAACGGGGATTTTATTAAACGTTTGAATTTTATTGGCAATAGCATGACGTAAATTGAATACTCCTTCACAAGCAGAGTACACATTTTTTTCCTGTTCAATTGCACGTATAGCCGCTTGTTTGATTACCTCAGGGGTAGGCAAATCACAAATACCCTGGCCTAAATTAATGCCGCCAATTTTTTCACACTCCGTGCTCGCCGCACGAATACCTGATTGACGCAAGGTTTCACTCATTTGACTCGTTTTCAGCATGTTGTTAGTTCCTTTTTGATTCTTCGTCCTGCAGAAAAGAGGAAAATTTTTCCCTCATTCACCACCTAACAGCGTTGTAACTTCTCACTACACTCATCCAAGAATAGGAGTGTAATGGAAGGAAAGGATATCATTTAAAATTTCTACACCCAAGAAGCAAATACACCCCTCATAGTGACTGGCACTTATAGATGCAAATAGTAGATTTAATTTTAATCAGGACTTACGGAAAACCCCAATTTCTTCGTTAAAAAATGCTTTTAATTTGGTCATTTAGTATCTCTAAACTTTCTCATTAAAAACATTTTTTGCCTCGACCTTGGGGCATAAGTCCTGTTTAATGTGGTTTGGGATTAAAAGATCGGTAGTTCTTTGGGCACCAACCGCTCTTTTTCTCCAGTGGCATTGTTAAAAAACCGATATAAGTGGTCCGTTCCTGGCGGACTTGCTCTATTTGATTCTTGATGCCAAAGGTTTTTATTAATTTAATCATAATGATCAACTGAATATACATAAAAATCATAGGGTATTTATTTCACTCCAGGATCTTATGCAAACGTGCATAAAGTCACTTTAATAATTAGTGCTGCTGCACATCGTGTAAATACAGTGGTTGAAATAAGCTTGAATACTATATTATCTAGAAAAATCCCCGAATCATTGATAGGAAATCCACATGCGCCACTTATTGATTACAATGTTTATTTTTCTGTTGTCTCACACCGCATATTGTGCACCCGTCTTCGAAATTATTCCTCTTGGAGTCTATGGGGGTTTAAACGATGGAAATTTATCAGCCTATTTATTAAAGGCCATTGAGAGCGAAAATTATGTGGCTCTTGATGGGGGAACTTTGGTGCATGGGCTTAAAGTTGCAGTCGATAGACAGTCAGTGCGTACTAAAAATGTAGAGGATTTACTGCAAAAACATATTCCAGCGTACCTCATTTCTCACGCACATCTTGATCATCTTATGGGTCTTGTGATCGCACAACCTGAATTGCGCGAACAGCAAACCATTTTGGCACGCGAAGAAACAATGCAGGCATTACAAAACAATGTTTTTAACTGGTCTGTTTGGGGGAATTTTGGCGATAAAGGAGCAATTCCGCACTTGAATTATCAGCATTATCAAACCCTGCCATTATTGGAGTGGGTTGCTGTTCCTAATATGGATCTGCACGTCAAAGTATTCCCTTTGAGTCATGGTGGAATGGCATCAAGCGCTTTTTTAATCCGCTATAAGACTGAATATATCTTATATTTTGGTGATACAGGGTCCGATCGCATTGAAAAATCGACAAACATGGAGCGTCTTTGGAACGAGATCGCGCCACTCATAAGAAATAAGCAGCTTCATGCCATCATGCTGGAGTGCTCATTTTTAAACTCACAACCAGATAACAAATTATTTGGCCATTTAAAACCCAACTTATTTATGGCTGAATTGCGACAATTGGCATCGATTGTTGACCCTTTAGATTTGAGAAACTCACTACGAGGATTACCCGTTGTGGTTACTCACATCAAACCCAAATTAGCGGATTTTTCAAATTCTAAAGACGATGTAAGAAGACAGGTTATAAACGAATTGTCCCAGGAAAATGATATTGGCGTAGAATTAATTAAACCTGAGCAAGGTATACTGTTAACTTTATAATAGATACAACTTCGCGACAGTAAATGTAGGCTGGGCTGATAAGCACAGCAAAACAATCTAGAGTAAATAGGTTGAGGTATTTGACTTGAGGTATCACCTTTTTTTAAATACAAGAGTTTTTAATAATCCGAGTCATTGCCGCGCAGGCGGAATCCATTTCACAAACAAAGTAATGAACTAACTTGATGGATAGATTCCCGCCTGCGCGGGAATGACACAATATAAACAATTTGCCTGTTAGGAATTCGAAAACCTGTTAAAAAAAGGGATGATACCTCTGGTCATTTGGCCTAATACAAAACTCAAATTCACTACCTATTGTTGTATCATATGAACCTTAAGTTCCGATAAAGAGAAACGATCCGATCAATCGAAATGAGTCGATTATTAAACAGGCTCCACAAGTGTTAATTGATAATTACTATCCAATTCATCCAGCGCACTCTTTATACACTGTTGGCTTGGAGACAGTCCGTTTTGATCGCTTAGAAAACCAAGCATCTTCATAGAATGTGAATAGAGTAGATTCATAATATTCTGATGTTTGAAGACTGGGTGCATTAAAGCTCGTTGTAAATAATCGGCCTTCGATTCATTGTCCCAATCATCTCTGTTCATAACAGTTTCTCTGATTTGCTGAGCAGCGATTAAGTTAATGACCTCTAGTTGCTCACTACTATATGTATTCATTAAACGATCAAGCTCATTAGTTAAATTACTCACTAACTCAATAAAAGCTGGTGTAGGTTGGGCTAATGACATTGGCGATAAATCCAGGAATTTGGCGCCGGTTAGTTTGGTATTCTTCAAATGAACATTTGTTAAATTCGCGCCACTAAGTATTGCACCACTTAAATCAGCACCACTTAAATCAGCATGAGATAGATTAATTCCTCTCATATCAGCGTATTTTAAGTTGGCATATTTTAAATGGGCGCCACCTGCATTAGCATCAACTAATCGTGAGTATTCCATGTTCACATTCCTGCCTTCCAACCAAACATGAGTAAGTGTTGCCTGCTGGAGATTGGCTCTTGAAAAATTAATATGATTTCCTTCTGGGAAGCTTTCATTAACCTTAGAAAAAGAGGTCTGATCCAGATTAGTTCTATTAAGTCGGGCATGACTAAAATCAATTTCGCTATTAGGAATACAATATACATTACTAAGAATTGCGTCATCCAAAACAGCATGATTAAAGCTTATGCGACCAGACAGCATGGCTTTTTGCATACGCGTGCCGATTAGCGAGCCACGAGTTAAATCAACATTATTTATATTTGAACTCGATAAATCACTTCCATTAATAAGTGAGTCTGAAAGAGTTACATTGTTCAACATAGAGTGCGGTAGTTGACTATTCGATAATTGTGATGCGATTAAGCTGGCATTCAGTATGTTTGTTCTTGCTAAATACAACCCATTCCATTGCGCTCTTGCCAAACTTAAATTAGTGATGTTGATTAGAGGTCCGTCCATATAATCAACTGGAAGTAACGCATAGGGTGCTGCATTATGTTGAGCTAATTGACTGCGCGTCTCTTGGTTCAAAAGACGACTCAATTCAACAGAAAGGTCGTTGTCTGCGTTCGATTTCAATAAGTAAACTTTCGCCATTGAGTATTTAAGCAATAAGTATTGATATCTATCTTTTGGTTGGCTATCCTCTCGCAGGCCAGGATGTAGTGTGATAGCTTGGGAGATGGTGTTTAAAGGCCTTTCTGGAAGTGTCATGATATCTTGTGCAGTAGCAAATGCTGTATAAAACAAAAACTCATCCAAACTAAGCGTAGTTTCTTGAGCTTTTATGGTTAATTTATCGATTATTCCCACTTTATAAAACAAAGCTGAAATTGCTACCAAACTTTTAGATGGACTAAAAAAAGGTTTAAGTGTATTAATCGGTACGTTAATGATTTCACTCGAAATTGCAGGTATATTATACCCTATAAGTTCAATCAATTTATTGAGTGCTATATTGAGACCAATCTTTTGCTGTGGAGCGGTCTGGCTATATTGAGTAAGTAATAAATACAATGTGGAGAGTCTTTGCAGGGGATTCGAAATTCTATTTTCAATAATATTCAATATAAACGCGCTAACTCCTTTTTGCCTACGCACGAACTCCAAACACCAATCATTAAATTCAAGGACCGATTCGATCTCGATTAATCTATTTTTTAGTTCCCATTTTATTTCATCAGGAATAGGTCCATCAGGCCCTACAATTGCATTTAGCATTTTATTAATTTCTTCAATTGATTCACATTGAGAAACTATTTCTTCAAGAAGTGGTTGTGGAAGAGAATGTGTCATATTAGTATTATCCAGATCAAAATGAGTCTTAATTGTACTTCTCGATGTCGATTTATTCAATGTATTTGATAAAAATCCAATCTTCTAGGCGCATAGGTCATAAGGTAGCATAAGAATAAGGCAGCTTTGGCAATCTTATGGAGCGGATTTTTAGGTTGAGTGAATCTGCTTAATGATATTTGGCAGCTGGTTTTTGAGCCAAAATGTACTCAAGAGACAGCTGCCAGCATTTAAGATAGGCGTTAATTAGTTTGATAACGGCGAAAATTCAAATGAAACAGTATTTTCAGAACTTGCCCTTTGCTTACTTTGTGATTCAGGTTTCCAGAACATATCTTTAGAAGATGCAGACAGAATTTGGTGTTTATTTATTGTTTTATCGTCTTCATTAATAAGCAACTCAATTAATTTATCATTTGGACTCGCTTGTGGACGGCGCAAAGCAGCATATTTGGCGGATAATCTAACTTGTTCATTTAAAGGCTTAATCTGAGTAAGATAGTAATTTAGTTGCTCTTCAAGATTGCATTCATTTTTATCGAATGATTTTAAATAATTACTTAGACACAGGTCTGAATCTAGTTCAAGAAACACTTTGATATCAAAATTAGAACGTAATTTTCCATCTAGAAAAATATCAGCCCCAAAAATAATGATATCGCCCGGCGCACTTTTAATCGCAGATAATAATAAATCGATCGACTTATAAGTAGAACTATCAATCAATAGAGTATTTTCTGTATTTAATAGAGAATGACATTGTTCACTGAACGCCTTAAAATCACTACCTATAGGTCCACAAACAGCCAATATTGTCATCGCAATCACCACCGTGAATAAAAAAGCGGCAATTATACTTCTTTGTTAACTGATTTGAAATATTGAGTCACATTGTAATCAGATTTGGAATGAACATTTCATGGGATATAACACGTCAAGATTGGCCGCAGGTAGCACAACAAACTAAATCCGATCTTATTGAGATTGAACATCACTTTAATATTTTATATGATTTTTTTATCTATAAGGTCGAAACCCACTTTTTGAATCATCCTTTGAGCGTTTTGATTGGAGACTGTAGTATCAATATAAAAACGTTTAAATCCTTTTTTATAAAGTAGAAAAATTGTGTGCTTTAATGCTGCAGGAGCTAGTCCCTGGCCTCGATTTGCTGGAGAAGTCCATAATGTTCCCAATGCAATACTATTTAATTCGATAGCATAGTATTTGCAAAATCCAATATTTGCCCATCCAGATTGTATAATTGTTTTACCTAACTTCACCCCAAAAAGTATGCGTCGGCCAGAAAGTATTTTTAAGCACGTTTTAAGTACTTCAAAAAAGTTTAAGTTTAGTAGTAATGTCATGAAATGATTAAAAATTTCGCTGACTCCAGATATGAAAAAGAAATCTCCTTGATGAATCGAAATGTCAGATGGCATCTCAGTTAAATCCAGACGATAAATCAACATAGTGTCGGTAGAGTTTAATTTCCATAGTACTTTATGTGGTTTAAACAGAAATTTTCGCTTAAAACGCCTCATTGATTTCGATGCGCCAAAATAGTTGCCATAACTGTAATATCTAACATTTGGATAGGACCTCAGGATTTCTCTGGCTATATCGATGATAAGCATTGGCACAGGTCCATCTTTTTGAAATAAAAAATGGCCATAAATCTCTGTGATTTGACAAAGTTCCCCGGCAACAAAACACGACGCATATGCAATTAATTTTCTTTCCTTAAAGATGCCGAAGTAAGGATAATCATGGTATTCAGTAGATGAAGGTGGATTATTGTGAGATCTTACTGAACCTTCGATTATATATTGTGGAAGTAATCCTTGCCTTATAGGTGTTGATAACCAAATTTCTCTAACGTCTTCTAAATGCTCGTTAAAATTAATTTTTTGCATAGAATATCCAAATTTATTCGCTTTTTTGTAGTTTCGACGAGCAGATCCTTCAAGTTGCATAAAATAATCGTTGAATGTTTTAGGTAATTTGCAAAGGGCTACACCATATTTATTTCTTTTAATAAAAAAGAAAGCTTTATGTTGCTTCAGTGTCTCTTGATAGTAGTTTTTAACTATTTTTGCAAAAAATGGGTCATTTTCGATTGTTTTTTCGCACATTAAGTTAATGGTAATTTTAGGTAAACGAAAAATTTCAATAAGGTCATTCAGTTGCATTAATGCTATTCCTTATTAGCTATGTTAGAGGTCCATGCTGTAAGTGTAGCAGAAACAATTTGTTTGAATGCGGCATTCGTATACTCGTATCGGTTTGATTCAATTATAAGGTTGCTGAAAGCGTATTACCTTGATCTGAAATGCTCTCAAATAGTTGTTCAAATTGCTCCGGATCTAAAAATTCTCTTTGAGCATTTTGTAACATACCAGATTCCGAAACAAATAACTTACCTGCGGTAAATAGTTTTAATCCTTTCTCACTGAATAGTTTGTGGTAGTAGGAAGGGTGAATATGAACCAATTGACCCATTGATTGGATGTGGTTATCTTCAAATAGCTTGAATCCTAGAGGGGATATGATTAACTTAAGAGAGTCTTCGCTAAAATAGATGATTGAAAACCAACCTGAAATATAATTTTTTCTCATCATTTTTAGACCAAGCGGTGATACCAGTAGGTTAACTAATGGTTCGAGCGTTGGGTTAAAACCTAGTTTTGTATCTATTTCGAATGCATTTGACGAATCTAATTTCCCATTTTTAACTAATTCAATAAGCTTAGAGTTTTTTAACCGAGAAAGAGCTGATTCCATGCTAAAAAATGTGTTACTGCCTATGGGGATAAATCGGGAGTACGCTAGTATTTTTTTCGCTATTGTCTCTGGAGGAAGATACATAATCCCTTGCATATGGCATTGCACTACATCAAGACTGGTTAATTTTCTACCCTCCATTTTAGCTTGATTTATACGTTCAGCAAATTCATCATTTTTTGAACTGTAAGCGCCATATTCTAATACTTCTTCGAATGAAATCGAAGTTAAACCTTTTTTTTGTGCCACGGCTTGTGCATCTTTTTTCAACGTTTCATAGAACGTATTTGCTTCAATTTCCCGTTTAAGAACTATTTGTGTATTCCGGAGCGAAATGATCACCAATTCCGGCCGCATTTGATCGCAGATTCCGGAAACACTTGATCAGAGATTCCGGCATTACTTGATCACCGATTCCGGAGCATTTGATCAGTGAT
>NZ_RZGX01000003.1:0-252480 GCF_003990155.1 Legionella qingyii | reverse complement strand
CGTCATTTACCGACAGGCCATGTTGAAACCGCCACGCGTTACTACATCACGTCCTTACCTTATAAAAAACACAGAAAAATGTACCAAGCGATTCGTGAGCATTGGCAAATAGAAAATGGCTTGCACTACAAATTAGACGTAGGAATGAACGAGGACCAATGCCCCATTTATCGTGGATATGCAGATAGAAATTTAAGCATCATGCGAAAAATCATTCTCAAATTGCTGGAAGAGGACAAATCCTCTCAGGATGGTATTGCTTTAAAAAGAATGAAAGCTGCTCTTTCTACTCAATACTTAAGAAAAGTGATTGGTTTTTAAACTTTGATGAAATCGCCCTGTATTGCCTCAATAAAAGGTCTATATTAATAAAATCTTAATAATATTATGCTAAATTATTAGTCTATAATTTGCACATTTTGATATAATTATGACGAAAATATACTCAAAGCAGCGTGTAAACTTTGATCCTTTGACTTTTAGCGATCTACCTCGATATGAGTATCATCGTACTTTACGTGGTGCAATTGGCTTATCTGCTACCAGCTATTCGCAACAAACAAAAGATGGGATTATTTACCAATGGGATAATATAGCTCCAGAGGTTGCTCTTGTTATTCTTCAAGATGCTCAAAAACAAAAAATTAATATTCAGAATGAAATAATTGAGGGTATAGGAGAGGATGTATTTCATAAGAAGTGCTTGCAAAATGCTATTGAGAAATTACAGAACAATCCCCGTTACTCCCTTTTTGTAGAAAAATTAGCGTTACATATTACTGCTAAAAAATCTAAAGAGCTTACCCTGGAACATTTAAAATCAGCAGGAATTATAACTCTTGAGCAATTCGATGAGGTATTTACTCAATTTTTGTATGTACAAAATAAATTAGACAAGAGCTTCCCTAATTTTAATAAGATAACAGAAGAAGATGATTATTATCAGTTCATCACTTTTATGGCAAACGAGCCATTATATGAATCTTTTCTTCAGTCATTTACTCAGTATCTTGCCGCAGAGTTTAATAAAGGCAGGTTACAAAGCAATCATGTTGCAGCACCTAAAGAAATCGATAGTAAATCGCTATCAAGTTTTTTCCAGGTAATTAGCTATGATTTAAGCTTACAGCCCCCCAAAAAACCACTGCAAACAAATACGTTATATGTCACATTACTCCAAGATAAATTGAGCTATACAGTCATTGATGTCGCTGGCAATGAAATTACCGCATCCATCCCTTTTAGTGAATGCGCTTTTACCGTGGATGAACAAACCACCGAGGAAGAACTAAAAAGTCATTTACAGGATCTTTTGAAAATTACATCTCAAAGAGGTCATACAGGAGATATTGCACTTAATACTTTAGCATTAAAAGATAAGGGTATTGCTTTTTTGGAAAGCGATATCGGTACAAGCCTATTTTTATCTCATTTACCGGCAGTCGATTTGGTTAAGGATGAGAAATATAAATTTAGTCTTTATCAATGGTTAAATCAGGGAAATTTGGATCGCTTAAAAGATCTTTTGGTTTCAGGAGCATGTCAACGCTATAACCAGGAATTGGATGCCTTGATAAAACAAATGACAAAACCTGCAGAAATAGATGAAGAATTTAAAAAAGAAATCGAGGCTGTTGGTGCCTTAATGAAAGAAATGACAGCACTTATTGCTAGCCTTGAGGATAATCCAAATGCAAAAGATAAGGAATTAGATGAAAAAATAGATCACTTGGTTGTCCATTTAAAAAATCTTAAGAAGCTTTATAACAGCACCCCTCTTTTACAACCAGGAGATGATATACCTTCAACAGTCGGAAATTTTGAAAATTTCATCAAAAAGTTCCTATTCAACTCATCTGATGAGAAGTTAACTCAATATGTTACCGACAGCTCTGATGAAAACAAAATTTGGAAATTGCATTTGATTGAGTTGGTGAGTGGGTTAGTGAATGACAGAAATTTTGTTTCAGTCCGTGATATAAAAAATAAAAATGACCTTTCTTTTTTAACGGATAAAGAAGGTTCCATTTTACCTGCCCCTCTTGTCTTTAGAGAACAACTTAAGATGAGACTTACAACATATCTCAAAAAAGATGTTCATCGTTATCACACGGTGCAGAGTTATCAAAATGATAACTTAAAAATGACAGAAGCTCCTGTTGTTTTTAGAGGCGGTCATTTAACTGATTCCCTAGAGGAAACCGTACTTTTTGCAAAAAAAATGACCCGAACGGGTGAGTATTCTGCTGACAGTCATTTATTATCTGGGCAAGAAAATAATATTAAAAAACATGAGATTCGATCCGGAGCAGCGGTAACCTTGGCTGCTACAGGTGTTGATGGAACACGTTCCGTTACGGATAAATTTGATGTTGCACTTAAATTTGGTGGTATGCACGATGTAAAAATTCTCTATATTATTCGTGGTAAAGAATCATTTCATTCAAAACCATTTGCAGAAATTGTAGGAAAGACCAAATTAGGTGAAATAGCATATACACATGTTGATCCTCATGATTATGTCATGACAATCCTTTATAATCGTAATAATGAAATACTTGATGTTATCCCAGGAAACTTAGATGGAGAAATCCAGGGGGTAAGTGAATTTACACAAGAAGTGATTACCTCGGGGATTAAATTTTATAATGAAAAGCATAATAAATCTTTAACCTCTAAAGCTTTGGTGAAACTACCAACTCCGTTAAAAGAGGAGCATCCAGCAATAACCCATTCGTCCAGGAAAAAACCGTTACTTGAGATTCTTCATTCTCATCAATCAGAATCGCTTTCATCTGCTCAATTAAAGCCATCTGCAAAAAAACTCAGCAGCATCAGAATCACCCGACACACTCGTGATGGCCATAAAATGCTGTCATTAGAATCATTGAGGCCTGAAGTAGAATCCCTTAAATTATCAGGCGAAAAACTGGAACTTCCTGAGGGTTCGTTCAAATTAATTCCTGGGCGATTAAATGAAGTACGGGAAGCGGCCTTGGCTCACTTCAATATGAGGCATATTTTAACACTGAAAGGTTTTAATCGATGGAGCACTCGAGAAAGACAATTACAGGAAACATACAATCGTATATTACAACCTCATTTTATGGAAGGTGACATTCAAGAACAATTAGCACATGCAAATATCGCCCATGAAGAGTGGTTAACTGATGTGTTAGTACCCAGAATGCAAACAGCATTGATGCTTCATCTCGCTGCGCGATTAATTACCGATTACCGAGTTGACACAGAAGAGGTAAATAAGCTCGCTCAAAAATTATTTCATGACATCATGGATGCAAGTTACAGCTATTCTCTGGTAATTGATTGGTCAAGCATTCATGATTTGCTTAATGAAACAGAAGTACATCAGCAGTGTATTAAAAATGCTCAAAGGCGAATACAACAAGTACATCCATCTCTAAGCATAGACAGCCTCGAATACGAATCCGAATTCAAATCATTTTTGATAATGGAAAAGAATAAGGTCCGAAAACAACTGGTAAATAATAAAATGTCTGCGTTTTTGGATCAAAACCTAGACCATTTTGTGCAAAAATATAAACTTGAGAAAAAACCAGTTTATTCCTTGGCCGATAATCGTGATTTTGTTTTTTTAGGTCCTGCAGCGAGCGGTAAAAGTACTATTTCCAATCTATATATTACAAAGGAAGAACGAAAGGATTATGTATCCCTCGCTACAGATGATTATCGGGGCATATTTATGCCATTTACGGAAGAATTTGAAAAGAGAGAAACAGAACAAGCCTTTATTCGCACACAAGACAGCGCATACTTAATCAGCGAACTTGTTGAAGAACGTATTTTGGCCCAAAAAGACAAAAGACCTAATATAATTATCGATGGCGTTACCTATAAATCATCACAAAAAGCTTTAGTAGAAAAAAATAATAATTCGGTGATAGTCTGTGCGTGTTTAGATGATATGTCCCAAGTCGTTAAACGCTGTTATGATAGAGCAAAACAAGAAGAGAGCGGTTCAGCTGACAAAGGACGATATGTTAACACCACCAGCTTGCTCCATATGCATAAAACAGCAAGTCTCAATTTATTAACTTGTTGTGCTCCCAATACTACCATTGCTTTTTATAATACCAATGTACCGCGTGGTGTGACTCCTCCTTTGATTGCTACTGTAGATACGCATGGAGAAAAGACACTCACAATAAACCATGCTCAAGGTTCCTTGATGTATTTAGCTTCTTTTTTCAATAAAGCACGAGTTAATGTTAGAGCCAAAAGCGACCAGCATCTTTTTTTAGACAGATTAAAACATCCTGAATTTCAAATTGATTCATTATTCGCGGTTATGGATC
Source organism: Legionella qingyii (assembly GCF_003990155.1). Lineage (NCBI taxonomy): Bacteria > Pseudomonadati > Pseudomonadota > Gammaproteobacteria > Legionellales > Legionellaceae > Legionella > Legionella qingyii. Next base: position 248,143 of record NZ_RZGX01000003.1, on the reverse strand, counting down.
ATGGATTTAAAATTGTAATACAGGGTGAAAATAAATTACCTTGTTTAACCGTCAAAAAAGAAACTAATGGTCAAATCGTTATGGAAATTATTGATCCAGAACAAGTCAATAATAAAATCGAAGAAAATAAAACTGAAAAAGCCTTGTTGCAAATGCTTGTGTTGTATGGACAACTCGGACGTTTGAAGGAAGTTCAGAAAGAATGTTTGCTACATGAAGATATTGATTTAATTGTTGAGCAAATCATTAATTCCCAATCCGAAGCCAAACAGATAAAAACAACTAACACTGAAGTCAGTTAGATAACAATTTGCAACTATAATGTATAGAGTGCAAAGTTAATGCGATATAATTCGTTCTTTTAGATCAGGAGTAATCATGAACACTCGTTTGCTGAAAAAAATCACACGAGAGAGAAATAAAGTAGAACACTTTATCGATCATATGCGCGCTATCTTTGAAAAAACTCCTGATACATCCGAGAGAGCAAATCGTCTTCAAGTGTTTGATACTTTATTACTTTTAGCAACCTATGCAAAAGTTGAAGAACTTGAAAATGAATTCCAAAGTGTACTGCCTAAAGATGAAAATACAGCTACTATCTCATACTTGCGAGAGCATCTTCGAGAGATTAATGGTTTTTGCACAAGTACATTTAGCGATGAGCATGAAGTGTATAAAAATTTATTCACTGGCATCACTCCAGAAAAAAAACAAGGTGTGCGTGATCTCTTGAGTAAATCAATTACGGAACTCATTTTTGAGAAAACAAATACTCTATCGACTCGATTAAGTATGTAAAATAATATTTTCAATGCGGTGTTTTCCTTTACAATAAAACAATCAATTTTGTTCATCTTAGAACGGATTGCTTTTTAAAATTTCCTCGCTAATTGATTGTTTCAAAATATAAAAAATGACCATGAATGTGGATGCCAAGCAGTAGCACCCCAATAAAAAATGGGATAAGATGGGCGCTCTGTTGTCCCTCAGGAGAATCATTCTGAGCACATTTTTTAACGCTACATGCACAGCGGCTGCCGCAATTTATGCGGAGTTTAAGTTCTATCCCTATTATAACCTGGGTTTTCATCTTGATGCATTTACCAGCTTTTTCTGCCATATATTTCGCGCTCTATATGACTTCACCGCATTCTTAATGCGTGTGTTAATTACTCCTTTTTGTCTTTTAAATCCATTTTCCTGGCCCAGTTTACCAAGCCACGCTTTAAATCTTGTTGATGATTTAGTTGGTACTGCACTTAGCCTGGTCAGTATTGCTATTCATCCCGTTATTTTTATAATCCGTACATTGAGTTCCATGATTCGAGGTTATGATGAGGGGACCGATTATGATTGGGGAGCAGAGCCAGAAGAAGAAGATCTGAACAAGGCCATGGCAATTTGGTAACCGAAAGATCAGATTTTAAATTATCGCTCTACCACTTCAACAAAAGATCCTTTTCTTAAAAAACTCATAATTAATTGTCTTGTTTTTGTATTATTCATTATAAATGTATGATTGGAATTAACAATAATCGGTTCATTTTGACCTTCCAAACGCGCAGACTCAGGTGGTACTTTCGCATCATAACGCCCAGCTATTATTCCTATTTTAATGTTAGGCACAGGCACATGATGAACATATGACGATCGATCCGAACTCAGCTCACTCAATGGTTTTATTGGAGAAGTGAACAAAGGAAACATTGTCGTAGAGAGTTTTGCTAATTTTGATCCTTGATTTGGCGGCGCCAACATGATGAGGCTACCTATATTTTTTAATTGCTTTTGCGACAAGTTGGATAACGCTTCTCGGGTAATAATTCCACCAAGACTATGAGTCACAAAATTAATTTTAACGCCTGGATTTTTTTCTAATAAATTTTTAATAAATCGATTTAAATAAATACCATGTTCTTGAATACTGTATTTGGGAGAAGGGTAACTATAGGAATAAACTTCATAGCCTTGTCTTTTTAGATAATTTTTTAATGGCCACATACTAAGCGAAGTACGCATCAAACCATGTACTAACACAATAATTTCCTGATTGTGTCTGACCTGAACAGAAGAAGAAGCTACGTGAGTTTGTCTGTGATTAGGTAACAATGCATATGCTTGAGCCAAGCAGCTCATCCCAATAAGGATCATCAGCACAAGTTGGGCAAACTGTCGGGTTTTAAGAATGGTTGCGGTCATTATTTCTCTTGATTTATTCGAACCATCATCATTCTAATTTAACTCCTATAGCCAGTTCAAAAAATTTCTAATAAAAATGTATTTAATAAATTAATCGAATTAAATCCATCCCAACGGTGTTCACAAAATTACCTAAGCATTATTTTTTTTTCTAAATTGGTGGATTTTTCACCTACCTTATGTTATCAACATACATACAGGTATGTATCAAGCAATAAATCATTTTATAGAGCCTGTGTAATTTAATAGCTTATCAGTTAGCCCCCTATTCTATCAAAATCAGGAGTTTTTTATGTTGAAAAAAATAATGATAGCCACTCTTTCTATCATCAACTTATCCGTTTTTCTTCCTGCTTATGCTGGCGAAGATATGAGTTGTAAGGTCCAAGTAGCTGTTGCTACACCACCAATTCCATTTGATCAGAATGTTGCATTTAATGTAACGTCTAATGAACTGGGATTAAATAAGTCACTTACCCTAATGGGTGGAAAAGGACCTCAATTTATAGATAACATACCTTGTTCTCCAGCTCCTCTGTCAATCAGTGCAACCGTGTACTCGACACCAGGTTATACCTTGCAAGGCTCATCCATTGGTCAATGTGTTTTAAAAGCAGGATATGTTGTTCTAAATGGTCCGGAAAATAGTGCTTCCGTGGTATTTCCCTATGATTTTAATTGCATAAATTAATAAGCGCATTTGCCTATATCTCCCTGATATGGGCAAATGCAGTGTGATACGTTACCCGAAAATTAGTTATCATCCCTCTTACACCGCATTCCCCAACTGGCCCCCACACAAGTAAATATAGCGCCCACTAAAAACAACGCAAATACTATGTATGCACCTGAAGCAAGATTTGTTGGAGTCACATTAACCTCTACTATAGCTTCTTTCTGACCATTCTTTGTTGAAGAAGAAATTTTGGTTGTGCCCACAGGAGTGGAGATTTGATTCACTGTAATTGGAACTGCTACTACAGTACGAGAAATGGAATTAGTATAGGTTACTACATATTGACTTAATAGTCCTATGAGGGCAGCCCCCATGATTAAAGCCATAACCCAGGTAATAAAACCGTAAATAATTCCCAAATTACGTTCAGGACAATATAAGCGTCCTAAATAACCAGCCGCATAACCTGCTACAAGCGTAGAAATCACCACACCAACAATGATTCCCAACATCCCACCCACAACTACTATGACGGATCCATTACTCATCGTTTTAAAAGCACTTAATCCGATAGCAATTCCGAAAAGATTCAATAAAAAACTGAGACCTAGCGCAGTTAATGCACCAACAAAAATGGCGGTCCAGGAGATACGTTTATTTGGATGTATGTGGCAGTGTTCATGATCCGATGTAACTTTATTTGTCATTTGAGCTTTCCTTATCTCATATCTAACATTATAGCTTCAGGATTATATGAAGTTTTTTGGGGCTGCTGCTCTCAATTTATATTGGATCTTACAGCATAGGAATAAATTGTTTACATTAAAAAACTAACCTATATATTTTTATTTTTCAAGAGCATATAACAACAGATAGATGAATTGTGACATGTCGAAATTCATGTCTCCCTAGTTTCTGCTATTTGCTCTATGTTTCGAGCAATATTTTTTGCAATCGTACTTAAAGGTAAATCGTTGTCATCTTTACCAAATGGTTCTTCCAATTCTTCAGATAATATTTCCAAACCCAATAAAATATATACAATCATAACCATCATCGGAATAATCAAAAATCCAAATGTATCTACCCAACCAAAAGGGAACATGATGGCATAAAAAAGCATCGCTTGTTTCACAAAGAAGGCAAAGGCATAAGGGACATGAGTATTGGCGATTCGCTCACAGCCCCCGGTCATGTCTATCAAATTAGCTATGTGAGTATCTAACGCCAGATATTGCTCCAGCTGCAGCTTATTTTCTTGGCGTAATTGATTCAGAATACGATACATCTTTTGCGTTACTATAAGAACTGGATGTTTCCCTTCAAATTCATGTATACATAAGGAAAGTAACTCTGTTTGAATCTCTTTACTTTCTTTGCGTAAATGGGCTTTGATGATAATAGGTAATTTTTTTAACAATTCATAAAAATCAGGATATTCCTGTAATCCTATATAGGCATCAAACTTTAAACCTAAATTTCTGCAATTATTATTAATCGAACCCCATAAAATTCGTCCTTCCCACCAGCGTGCATAACTGGTATTTACTCTAAAACTAATGATTATCGTTAAGATAAAGCTAAAAATCAGATGGAATTGGCCAACACTATAACGCGTCGCGTTTTCAAAAAAACAAGCGATTATTACCGCGTACAGGATAATAATTATTGTTATGGGTAATAATTTCCGGAACACTTTTTCTTTATAAAACAAGAAAAGATGAGTTACCCAGGTTAAAAGATTATGTGATCTCAATTTCATCAATACTTTCTCTACGTAAAAAATACAGTGTAACTTGAGTCCGATTGTGAAGCAAAAAGTCATCAGCTCGTGACATATTGGAGCTAGGAATCACTATCATTAAATTAAAGATTATTGTCATTTCCGCGAAAGCGAAAATCTATTCCTAAATGAGCACGACACCCGACCAGAAATACGTTCCCGCCTTCGCGGAAACAATCGTTTTTTCCATAAAGATTTTGTCATTTCCGCGAAGGCGGAAATCTATTCCTAAATGAGCACGACACCCGACCAGAAATACGTTCCCGCCTTCGCGGAAACAGTTTTTCCTTAACTTAATAGCAGTGGGGTTAAGGATGAGCGCTCTACCGCGCTACATCCATTGTCTGATTTGATTTTCCACTTCCAACGCTAAAGCATGATGAGCCATATCTGTGGGATGAACTGAATCTGCAAAAAGGTAATTATTTGAAGTTTGTTGACATAATATAGCTATTGGAGAAGTACATACAGGATCGGTTACATTCTGAAATAAAAATGATACCCCGCTTATGACAGTCGGCTCCCCTGCTTTTGCATTACTGATTATGTTATCCAAAGCGGTATAAGTATCAAAATATAAAATTTTGACTTTAGACCGTTTGGCAGCCAATTTTTGATTTAACAGCGAATTAAACATAAAACTAAGATTTTTTATTTTTCCTGGTAGCAATGGATCCCCGATTGCTACTGCCAGTTGGTTTATGAATGGAGTAGCACCAATATTAGGCTGAGATAAGATCACGAATTGTTTAGCGCCTCGAGCACTAAGAACATCAATCTGTTGAACAATCTGAGTTGTGGTCACGTCAATCAATTGCATGAACGCGATTGGATTAAGCTGTTCAGAAATTCCATAAAGCATATCGTTCGCACCTGACCAAATAAAGTACACCGCATTAGAATCCAATTTTTTGGGTGCGGTAGACAAGTAATTTTGGACCTGGCGCTGAAGAGATGGAGCCCAATAAAAGTCTATGCCTGGTTCAGCTACAGTCCTACTTCCTCCACAAGCAAAATTAAACCCATTGGGTAGTGGTACTATCGGAGGCGCAGGCGGTTTAGAGGGGTCAATAAAAATAGGAGTTGAATTATTGGTCATCTTGTCATCTATGGTGGGAAATAGAGTACCTGCAGGCAGAAGTGGCGTCCCCATGATGTCATGCGCTATATATTGAGCCCAAGTGTATCCATTAAAGGTTGTAAACGTAGGTGCTTTATCAGGCATACCATTGATGAGTGTAAACACATTATTAAAACCACTATCTGTTAAGCTATCGCCAAAAAAGTAAACTTTGGTAATTTTATTAAGTGGAATAGCTTGAGCGACATGGGGCAGCATACAGCAGAAAGAAAACATACTCATCAACACAACTAATTGTGTTTTGGCATGTAATATCATTTTTCTTATTTTTGTTAACATTAAATTATCTCCTTATAATGACTTAGCAGCTGTATCGTAATCCCAGCGATACAATATTCTCTGTACCTTTATAGTCGGCACTTACTTGATTGACTTCTAATGGCGCTGCCAGACCAGGAATACCTTCATTGGCTTGGGCAATGTTCACTGATTGCTTACGAATAAAAATATGCGAGTAAGCACCATCAACTGAGAAATGGTTGTTTATAAAATAGCTCAATCCAAAATTTAACCAATATTGATCGGACTCAGGAATAAGTGGAGTACGATTTTGTAAATCGATTGGGGTTTGGTTATACGCAAATCCTCCACGTAAAGTCAGGGAAGAATTGTAACGGTAATCAGCGCCAAGAGAGCCGAAAAAGGTGTTATGCCATTTCATTGGTACAATATAAAAGGTCTCATAACCATCTGGAGTTGAAACAACAAGATCACCTAAATAATCCCAGAAATTAACCTGAGCTGTTGCCTTTAGCGTCCACTCATTAATATCCCGAGCAACACCAATAGTTAATACCCCAGGGGTCTTAAAATTATTACTCACAGCAGTTTCACTGTTGAATAAGAAGGTAGTTGCAGGCGAAGGCAATATATCACCAATAATCGTATATTGTTCCCCATGACCACTCAGATTTGTGGAGATTTCCGAGCGGTAACTCACCCCAAAACGAGTAAATTGGTCCCACTGAAATAAGGCGCCAAGGGTATAACCATAACCCCACCCATCACTCTTTAAATGCGTAGGTTCTGTGGCTGCAATGAATAGATCAATGGGAGGAACACCCGTATTAACCCCATCAAAATGCGAAAAAATCGTTTTTAAATATTGCGCTTGAAAGCCAACACCTAACGACAATTTCTCATTAACTTGATATGCGAGGGTGGGATTAATATCAACAGAATTAATCTCACTTTTGACTGTTGCATAACGTAATACAGAATCTTCAGAATATTTATTATATAAATAAAACGGTTCTACAACGGCTAACCCAAGGGTTAACTTATCGAGAGGTGTGCGCCAACCAATGTAACCTTGGGGAATAAAAACTGCGTTGCTGATGTTATGTTGGGAAGCACTCCCTTGAACAGGACCGGCAATATTTGATGGTGGCATACCCGGAACATAAAATGTATGAAAAGCTTCTCCATTAATCATACTGATTTGGGGGATAAACTCACTTGCACCAACGTAAATCTGATTTTGCTGTAAAGTAGATAATGTTGCTGGATTGTTATACAAAGCTGAAACATCATTATTAGCCGCTGCAGAACCAGCCATTGCAGAACCTTGCAAGCTTGGGCTAGTCTCATTTAGCTGCAAACCAGCAGCAAATGCTGATAATCCCCCAAAAAATTGAGAAATTAAAACAGCCGCTGCAAACTCCTTATTGAATAAACGTGAATAACTCACCTTAGACTCCTTTCTTCATTTCACTACACTTCATGTTAAAATCCAGCAATACCTTGTCAGATTTGCAAAGAAAGTTCAAATCTATTTTTATTTTCTTATCAAAATTAAACCTAATTTTTGAGCTTATACCTAGGGATATTCTCGGGAAAAAAAGCCATAAGGTTTGGGATTGCTCCTTATATTTAAGCCGGTTAAGATAGATAGAACTTAAAAATCTAAGGGAATGGATCCATGAGTGATTTTTTTCAAACTCCGCCCCATTTGGGCAATCAATATGATGAAGATCGCGTTTTAAAAACTTATCTGGAATGGAAACTTCCCTCTTCCATGTTGATGGAAATTAAACCTGAATTGTATCGTCTTGGCCAGCGAGTCATTGAAGACATCTATAAATTAGGAGAGGAAGCTGAGTCCTTCCCACCCAAGCATATACCCTATGATCCCTGGGGTAAACGCATTGACCATATTGAAGTTTCCCAAGCATGGAAAGAGCTTGACAAAATCTCTGCGGAAGAACAATTAATTGCCATAGGATATGAACGACGACATGGCGCATTATCCCGCATCCATCAGTTTGCCAAATTGTATTTATTTCATCCCTCATCAGCAATCTATACTTGCCCTCTCGCAATGACTGATGGGGCTGCTCGAGCTTTAGAACTGTACGCAGATGATTCCTTGAAAAATCACGCCCTTCCCCATTTAACCTCTTCTGACCCAGATCATTTTTGGACCTCTGGGCAATGGATGACCGAACGCACAGGAGGTTCTGATGTGAGTGGCACATCAACCATTGCAAGACAGGATGGTTCTCATTATCGTCTCAATGGCGTTAAATGGTTTACTTCTGCCACAACATCACAAATTGCTATGACTCTTGCCCGTATTGAAGGAGCCCCCGAAGGTAGTAAAGGGTTGAGTCTGTTTTATCTTGAACTTCGAGATCAGATGGGCAAACTTAATGGCATACACATTAATCGATTAAAAGACAAATTAGGCACTCGCGCCCTTCCGACCGCTGAATTAACTCTGGAGGATGCTCCTGCGTTATTAGTTGGAAAAGCTGGAGATGGAGTAAAAAAAATATCATCCCTGTTTAATATTACACGCATTTACAATGCCTGTTGCGCGGTGGGTTACATGCGGCGAGCCCTTGCACTTGCTCGTGATTATGCTTCAAAACGTGTTGCTTTTGGCCGCACTCTGTCTAAGCATGTACTCCATCTGGAAACATTAGCAAACATGCAAGTCGAATTTACCGCCGCATTCCATCTGGTTTTTCATGCCATCGAGCTTTTAGGAAAAGATGAATTAAATGAAGCAACAGAAATGGAGCGTGCTGTACTGAGACTTTTAACTCCTCTGATAAAACTTTATACGGCAAAACAAGCAATCACCCTAATCAGCGAAGCCCTGGAAGCTTTTGGTGGGGCTGGTTATATTGAAGATACAGGACTTCCCCAATTATTAAGAAATGCACAAGTACTATCCATATGGGAAGGAACAACTAATATTCTCAGTCTTGATGCATTGCGCGCTATTCATAAAGAGAATGCAGCCGTGTTTTTTCTTGAGGACATGCAAAAGCGATTAAGTCATATTAACAATAAAGAACTCACTCACTCTCAAATAAAAGCACAACACGCCGTTCACAAACTGCAGAACTATATTCAATCCATGTCCCAGATGAGTGATGAAGAACAACAAACTGGAGCACGACAACTTGCATTTGCATTGGCACAAACCTACGCAGCGAGCTTATTATTAGAACATGCCCAATGGGCCCTGAATAACAATAAGGATGCCCTACCCGTAATGACTGCAACTCGTTGGTGCGAAAAAAGTCTACCTGAATTGGTACATTTTTCGGAAAATTATAGAAAGGAATCACAAATACTGGCGATGGACTATAACGGCTTTCACTAGATAACAAATACACGCTATTAGGATAAAAGATATTCCTGCTAATATAAAAAAAGCAGACGAATTATGGTCAAAAATAAAAGATAAAAACCCTTCTATTTAAGCTTATTTTTCGACAACTCATTGGATTCAAAGCACGTTAAAACCGTGCTTTTTTGTTACAAAGAACACTTGCATTTACCCCTAAAGGTCTTTATTGTTGATCTCCCACTAATAACTAATTTTATGAAAATTAAGGGAATTTATGAGAAAAATAGGGATCTTAGTTGGTTTTTTGTGTTTCTTAAATGATGGATTTGCCAAAACGCCAATTGTTGCTCCTCAACCCACTTCTTGTATTACAGGAAGCTTGAGCTCAACGGGTACAAAAAGCTGGCAAACAATTTCACTGAAATTAACTAACAATTGCAATCAAACTGTAGATTTTCAAAACTCTACAATAACGTTTTCTAATAGCAGCAATTTGAATACCTCATTTTGGGGAAATTTTTCGCCTTTATCCTATCCAGTCAATACATTACAAATTACGTCACAGCCCCAAAGTAACGGCACCTATTTATCTTCGCTCTCGTTACAATTCCCCACATACCCAGGTGCCAATAGCAAGCTGCCTAAAGGAAGTTTTTTTACAATTATTTATGGGGCGCCTACTGCAGATTACATAGCCAATAGTGTTCTTGTTTACTTAAATTCCCCAGTATCTACAGGTAATATTAATTTAATTAATGCAACAACAAAACCTGCGAACGTATCGCAAAACTATGCTTTAGTTAATTTAACTTTAAATGGACAAACTATAAGTACAGTCCAGGTTCCCTGGTCTGGTCAACAACTCATATCAGGTCTCTCTGCCGGAACTTATACCGTTTCACCAACCGCTGTTATGGATAGCAATGGAGTCGTGTATCAAGGCGTAGCAAATCCAACAAACTTAACCGTTTCAGCTGATACCACAGTTTCCTCTACTCTTACCTATACAGCATTGCCAACAACAGGAAACATCAATATCAAATTACCTGCATTGCCATCTCATTTATCAGGTTATACAGGCATACCTACTGTAACTTTAACTCGGATGGATAATCAAAGCGCCATCAATGCACAAGTACTTTGGAGCACAACGAATGTAATTAGTCAGTTGGCTAATGGAGTCAGTTATACTTTTTCTACTCCTGCGATCGCATACAATGGGTATAGTTGTACCCCAGTATTCACACCAACATCGGCTACTGCAGCAGTTTCTGCCCCAACAATACAACTTACCTATAACTGCATTCAAGTAGCTCAAGACAGTGTTCCAATTACAATAACAGGAGCCCCCTCCTCTCTTTCCTCCATTAATGTAACCTTTACTCCTAGTGGTAATGGTTCAGCTGTAAATGAAACAATTTTATTAAGTAATGGCACAGGAACGAGTAATGTAAACTTAACTGATGGGGTCGTTTACACAGTAAGTGCAACAGCAGTTAATGGTTATACAATTAGTTATTCTCCCCAGCCTTTAACCGCATCGTCTTCTGCTACAGAAACGATTACTTATACTCAAAGCACAACCACTGGCGGCAGAATTATAGGCTACTTACCAGGCTGGGTAACACCACCATCCGCTACTGCATTAGCTAATGCTGGTTATACCCATATTCTTGTTGCTTTTGGGGTATTTAGCACTACATCCCCAGGACAAATTACTTCGGCGTTCGATACTGTATCAACAAGTTACATTCAATCATTGCATAATGCAGGCATTAAGGTATTGCTCTCTTTAGGTGGTGCATCCTCAGGCATCCCCAATACCACAGTAAATTTTCATCAGGTATTGGCTGCTGCCTCTTCACCTGCAGCCTTCCAACAAACCTTCATTACTTCATTAGAAAATCTTGTCACTCAATATCATTTTGATGGATTTGATTTCGATATTGAAAGTGGGTTAAACGCAGGCGGAACGTTTACCAATCCTACAGGTGATATTGCCGTTTTAGCGAATATTATCAATACAATGCATACCAATCATCCTGATTTGCTTCTTACCTTAGCGCCGCAAACTGCTAATGTTGCTGCCACCTCAGGGTTTGATGCAACATGGGGGAACTATGCATCATTGGTGATGCAAACCCATCAATCTTTAGAATGGGTTGGTATTCAAATTTATAATGCAGGGTGTACCTTCGGCATTGACTTAATTTGTTATGATCCAAACAATACAAGTACTCCCAATGCTTCGGTAGCCATGGCAACTGATTTATTAGAAAATTGGCCTGCAGTCACCAGTTCAGGACAACAAACTGGATTCCAACCTTACATCAGTAATTTAACCCCATCTCAAGTAGTTCTTGGTTATCCTGCACCCAATGCATCAGGACAAAGTGATGGCTCACCGGCAGCAGTCATTAGTACAATCAAACGAGCCATACAATGTTTACGCACAGGGGTCGCCAGTTCATCAAGCTGTGATACCTATGTTCCACCACGAGCTTATCCAGGATTTGGTGGTGTTTTTGACTGGGAAGTAATTCATGATCAAAATAACAATTATCACTTTGCAACCAGTCTGGTAAACTGCGTCATTAATAATAATTGTAATTAATTCTAGCCTGGTGCAGCACAGCGGCATCGCCATTAAGTTAAGAATTTTTGTCATTCCCGCGAAAGCGGGAATCTATTCTTAAAGTAATACTGTTCCTCGTTAGAAATGAGTTCCCGTCCTCGCGGGCGCACCCAAGCTATTAGAGTAAACTATGGAAAAATCCGGACTGCTTTTAATCGCGATGGCATTTCTATTAGGCCTTCGTCATGGTTTTGATTTGGATCATCTAGCAACTATTGATTCAGTTACACGGATGGTCAGCTCACATCGAACTCTGGCAAAAATTGTAGGTTTTTTATTTTCTCTTGGACATGGTAGTGTAGTCATTTTAATCAGCTTAATTATTGGTAATGGAATAAAACCTATAATAGTTCCCCAATGGCTAGACGGAGTGGGAAACAGTATATCGATTACTTTTTTATTGATTTTTGGATTATTAAATCTTTGGAATGTGTTCCGCAGCCCATCCACCCCTCCTCTTCCAACCAGTTTAAAAAACTACTTAGCAAAGAAATTAATTCGGAATAACTTTAATCCTTTTTTTATCATCTTAATCGGAGCACTCTTTGCTCTGTCCTTTGATACAGTAAGCCAAGTTGTTTTATTTTCTCTTTCCGCACGAGCCATGGCTGGATGGTTATTTTCAGGAGTACTTGGGATCGTTTTTATGTTTGGGATGATGGTTTCTGATGGACTAAATGGTTTATTTGTTTCAACTTTGATCCAACGTGCTGATTCAGTATCTCTTTTATTCTCTCGCATGGCGGGTCTTATAATTGCATCATTTAGTTTGATTATTGGTATGATTAATTTAATCCAAATGTATAATTAGAAATTTAATATCAGGTCATATAATGCATGAATTGTGGCTGTGTAAAAGTATTCTTGAAATAATTAAGCAGAAAGCGGATACAACACAGTGTGCTCGTATAAAAAAAATAGTTTTAGAAATTGGCCAACTTGCTGCAGTTGAGAAGAATGCCCTGATTTTTGGTTTTACCGTAATTGCCAAAGGAACAGTAGCTGAAAACGCCGAACTTTACATCGTCGATATTCCTGGAGAAGCACTCTGCGAATCGTGTCAAAAGCGAATTCCCTTGCAACAGTATTACGATGCATGTCAGGCTTGTGGCAGTCATGCATTAAAGGTTATTCACGGTGAAGAATTACGAATCAAATCTATGGTGGTCGAATAATGTGTGGAATTTGTGGTTGTTCTGAAGAACAGAATGAAATGGAGCATCATGAACATCAGCATGGACATGAGCATGGACATCAACAAGAACATCATGTTCATGACGAACATCTGGTTCATGTGGAGCAAAATATTTTAGCTAAAAACCAACAATTTGCCCGCAACAATAAAAGTTTTTTAGCTAAAAAAAATATTTTAGCATTGAATATCATGTCAAGTCCGGGCTCAGGCAAAACGACCCTGTTGGCAAAAACCATTCTGGATTTAAAAGAGGAATTGGATATTGCAGTTGTAGTAGGGGATCAACAAACGCAGCACGATGCAGAACTCATTAAAGCCAGTGGCGGCAATGCCCTACAAATAAATACGGGAAAAGTATGTCATTTGGATGCACATATGGTGGGTCATGCATTAGAAGATCTTCCTCTGAAAGCAAACTCACTTTTATTTATCGAGAATATAGGTAACCTTGTTTGTCCTGCATTATTTGATTTAGGTGAGCAATTCAAAGTAGTTATTCTCTCCGTAACAGAAGGAGATAATAAGCCATTGAAATATCCTGATATGTTTCATTGTGCTGATCTCATGATCATCACCAAAATGGATTTGCTCCCTTATGTCAATTTTGATCTGGAGCAGTGCATAAAATACGCGCGTCAAATTAAACCCGGTATTGAAACTCTAACCCTTTCAACGAGCCATGGTAATGGTTTAAATGATTGGTATGAATGGCTAAGACAAAAACAAATAAATAACCGTGTTTAAACGAATCGAACGATTAAGAATAATCATTCAAGGACAGGTTCAGGGTGTTGGCTTTAGACCTTGTGTTTACCGGATCGCCAAACAACTTGATCTCACTGGATGGATCCAAAATAGTGCATCCGGTGTACTGATTGAAGTACAAGGGATTTTAGCCTGTAATTTTATTGCTTATTTACAAGAAAACTTACCTCCACTTGCTAAAGTAAATAATATTCAACAGGAAACCATCCCTTTACAAGCCAATGAAAAACTTTTTAAAATTATTGAAAGCCAAAATGGCAGAGTAAATACCATCATTACCCCTGATATCTGTATTTGCTCTGAATGTTTACAGGAACTCTTTGATCCTCAAAGCCGCTATTTCCATTATCCCTTTTTGAATTGTACGCACTGCGGTCCCCGATTTACCATCACTCGTAATCTTCCTTATGATCGCAATCAAACCTCAATGGATTTGTTCCCTTTATGCGACGATTGCCAGGCAGATTATAATAATCCTGAAAACCGACGCTATCATGCTCAACCTACTGCTTGTATCCATTGCGGCCCTCAACTTTCATGTTCTGTGGAAGAAATAGCACAAAGTATTGTGCAAGGCGAGATCATTGCCTTAAAAAGTTTAGGGGGTTATCAACTCATTTGTGATGCACGCAATGAAGCTGCAATAGCCAGGTTGCGGGCAAGAAAAAACCGCGATGCGAAACCTTTTGCGCTCATGGTGGTGAACAGTCTAAGCGCAAAACATCTTGTCACAATCAATCAACACGAACAAGATTTATTAGAAAGCGTTACCCGCCCTATTGTTTTACTCAAAAAAAATGATGCATTGAGGGAGTTCAATCCCCAAATTGCTCCGGGTTTAAACATTTTAGGAATCATGCTTCCATACACTCCATTGCATTATTTACTTTTTAATGCGCTTATTGGAAATGAGAGCGGTTATGAGTGGTTAAACACGTTTCAAGACATCACATTAGTAGTTACCAGCGCAAACTTAGGCGGTGAACCGCTTATAATTGAAGACCATCGTGCCGAGCAAGAACTCAATCATGTTGCAGATAAAATTGTCTCCTACAATCGTCAAATTGTGACTCGTGCAGATGATTCAGTAGTACGCCTAATGCATCATACTCCAGTATTTATTCGTCGCTCTCGAGGTTTTGTACCTAACCCAATCCAGCTCCCCTACGCAATTCCATCAACCTTGGCCGTAGGCGGACATCTAAAAAATACGTTTTGCATTACTCGCGGTAATGAAGCCTTTGTTTCCCAACATATTGGGAGTTTAAATAACAAAGCAACCATTGAATTTTTCCATGAGTCATTAAATCATTTGTTACGTTTTCTCGATGTAACACCAGAACGAATCGCTCATGACTTACATCCCGATTTTTACACGACCCACTTTGCCGAGCACTATGGAGTTCCTGCTTTTGCAATACAACATCACCATGCTCATTTGGCTTCAGTTATAGCAGAGCATGGCATCAAAAAATCAGTCCTAGGTTTAGCTCTTGATGGGTATGGATACGGCAACAATGGAGAAGCCTGGGGTGGTGAACTCTTTTTATTAGAAAATACAAGTTGTACTCGGATTGGAGCTTTTGTACCTCTCCTGCAACCAGGCGGAGAAAGTGCAGCTCGCGAACCCTGGAGAATGGCAGCAAGTGTTTTGCATCGTTTAGGACGCGGCAATGAAATTGCACAACGATTTTCTGAGTTTCCACAAGCACACTTGATTCAGCAAATGCTGGATAAAAAAATAAACAGCCCTCCCACAAGCAGTTGCGGCCGCTTGTTTGATGCAGCAAGTGCATTATTAGGAATCCAATTAATCTCGCATTACGAAGGACACGCCGCAATGCACTTAGAAAGTCTCGTGACCCAGGTACAAATCATCTCCAATGGGTGGCAAATAAAAGAGAATTGCTTTGATATGATGCCCACCCTCGAACTGCTGGCTAATTGTCCTGCTCCTATAACCGGAGCCAATCTTTTTCACGGGACACTGATTGCGGGTCTTGCAGAATGGATCAAGAAAACCTGTCGAGAAAGGAAAATTGATATGATAGTATTAAGCGGAGGCTGTTTTTTGAATCAAATATTAACCGAAGGATTAACTGCTGTACTAAATGAATCCGGTATCACCTCTTTTTTACCGCGTGCTCTTCCACCCAATGATGGAGGAATTTCCCTCGGACAAGCCTGGATTGCGGGGAATTTATAATTAATATACCAAGAACTCAGGCTGAAAGGGATAGCCAAATTTAATAAGAACAAAGGATAATTTATGTGTTTGGCGTTACCCGCACAAATTATACAAATTCTTGATGATGCCAAAGCGATAGTCAATATAGGTGGTATCACCAAAGAAATCTCCACTGAGTTATTAGATGAAATCGCATTGGGAGATTATGTGGTTATTCATGTTGGCTATGCGTTAACACGACTTGATGAACTCGAAGCACAAAAAACCCTGGATTTATTTGCTCAAATGGCCCAAGGTGCATCGGCATGAAATACATTGAAGATTTCAGAAATGGCAATTTTGCAAAAGTACTCGCCAAAGTAATTGCGACACAAGTTGATCCGAATCGACACTACCAGTTCATGGAGTTTTGTGGCGGTCATACCCATGCAATTCATCGTTATGGAATTCCGAGCTTATTGCCAAATAATGTAGAAATGATCCATGGCCCTGGATGCCCTGTCTGCGTATTGCCTATGGCTACAACGGATAAAGCAATGGCTTTGGCCGCATTACCTAATGTGATTCTCTGCAGCTATGCAGATATGTTGCGCGTTCCAGGTACGGGACAAAAAAATCTATTACATGCCAAAGCAACAGGCGCTGATGTACGAATGATTTATTCAGCAAGCGACGCATTAAGAATTGCTCAAGAAAACCCACAGAAAGAAATTGTATTTTTTGCTATTGGCTTTGAAACCACAACGCCACCAACAGCATTGGTTATCCGCCAAGCGGAACAACTAAAACTCAGTAATTTTAGTGTTTTTTGTAACCATGTATTAACACCAGTGCCTATGGATCACCTGCTGCAATCCAACGAAGTCAAACTCGATGGGTTTGTGGGTCCTGCTCATGTCAGTATTGTCATTGGCAGCCAGCCCTATGAAGCAGTATGCAAAAAATACAAAAAACCCATTGTGATTTCAGGCTTCGAACCTTTGGATGTACTGCATTCTATTTTAATGCTAATCCAGCAAATCAATGAGCAACGATGTGAGGTAGAAATTCAATATACACGGGCAGTTAATCGCTTGGGAAATCTTCTATCCCAACAAATTATGGATGACGTATTTGAATTACGCGATCAATTTGAATGGCGTGGCTTGGGATTTATTCCTCAAAGTGCTTTAAAAATCAGAGCCGAATATGCTGAGTTCGATGCAGAGAAACGTTTTGATATCCCTGATTTTACCTCTCAAGAGCACAAACAATGTATTTGCGGTGAGGTACTGCGTGGTGTAAAAAAACCAATAGAATGTAAATTATTTGCCAAAGCATGTGTCCCGGAAAATCCCTTAGGTTCCTGTATGGTGTCCTCTGAAGGCGCATGTGCTGCGGTATATGCTTATGGGCGGGTGAATGCATGATGACGCAAGCAGTATTATCCAAAAAAGTAAAAGCACCAAAACTTAATTTTAAAGAAGGCGTTATTAATTTAACTCATGGCAGCGGTGGACGCGCCATGGCTCAATTAATCGAGCAAATGTTTTTAGCTGCCTTTGATAACCACTGGCTAGCTGAAAGAAATGATCAGGCTTGTTTTTCAGTATCCGCAGGTCGAATGGTCATGACCACAGATGCGCATGTGATTTCACCGTTGTTCTTTCCAGGGGGTAATATTGGCTCCTTATCGGTTCATGGAACCGTGAATGACATTGTGATGTCGGGTGCAAAACCATTATACCTGTCTGCCAGTTTTATTTTAGAAGAAGGATTTCCTCTTGCTGATTTACAAAAAATTGTCAACTCGATGGCTGCTGCCGCACAACAAGCTCATATTCCCATTATTACCGGTGATACCAAAGTAGTCGAACGCGGCAAAGGAGATGGAGTGTTCATTACCACTACGGGAATTGGAGTAGTCCCTGAAGGCATCCATATCTCTGGTAACAGAGCGAAACCCGGTGATCGTGTCCTAGTCAGCGGACATATTGGCGATCATGGTGTTGCCATTATGGCTCATCGGAATAATTTACAATTTCAAACAACCATACAATCCGATACCGCTTCACTACATGATTTGGTGGCCCATATGATTGCTGTAGTACCCGACATTCATTGTTTGCGCGACCCTACTCGTGGAGGTCTCGCAACCACATTAAATGAATTTGCTTTGCAATCCAATGTTGGATTTATCATTGAAGAAAGCAAGATCCCAATTCGTACCGAGGTTGCCAGCGCATGCGAGTTGTTAGGACTTGATGCCCTCTATGTTGCCAATGAGGGAAAATTAGTAGCCATTTGTGCTCCCGACGATGCAAATAACTTATTAGCCGCAATGCGCGCCCACCCTTTGGGAGTTCATACGAAAATTATTGGTGAAGTGATTGAAGACCCACGACATTTTGTACAACTAAAAACAAAATTCGGGGGTATGAGAATTGTTGATTGGTTGGCAGGAGAGCAATTGCCAAGGATTTGTTGAAGTAAAACAAGTTTAATTAGGAACACTCATGGAAGAAAAACAATATTATGTCTATTTGTTGGCTAGCAAAAAGTATGGCACATTATACGTAGGGGTTACTAGCAATTTGGCACAACGAATATATCAGCATCAAGAAGGATTAGTCGAAGGATTCACAAAGAAATATAATGTCCACCAATTGGTTTATTATGAAATCCATTCAGATGTGTATGAAGCGATAACACGAGAGAAACAAATTAAGAAGTGGAATAGGCAATGGAAAATAAATCTAATTGAGCAAAATAACCCTCAATGGATAAATTTGGCCAAGGAATTATACTGATGAATGGATTCCCGCCTGCGCGGGAATGACAGAAACTCGAACTGTCATTCGAAGAGGCGGGATCTATCGGCTTAGTTACAATAAATATTGTCATTCACGCGAAGGCGGGAATCCATAGGATTAGTTACAATAAGTATTGTCATTCCCGCACAGGCGGGAATCCATAAGCTTAGTTACAATAAGTATTGTCATTCCCGCACAGGCGGGAATCCATAGGCGTAGTTACAATAAGTATTGTCATTCCCGCGAACCATAAGCTTAGTTACAATAAGTATTGTCATTCACGCGAAGGCGGGAATCTATAGGATTAGTTACAATAAGTATTGTCACTCCCGCACAGGCGGGAATCCATAAGCTTAGTTACAATAAGTATTGTCATTCCCGCACAGGCGGGAATCCATAGGCTTAGTTACAATAAGTATTGTCATTCCCGCAAAGGCGAGAATCCATAGGCTTAGTTACAATAAGTATTGTCATTCCCGCAAAGGCGAGAATCCATAGGCTTAGTTACAATAAGTATTGTCATTCCCGCGAAGGCGGGAATCCATAGGCTTAGTTACAATAAGTATTGTCATTCCCGCGCAGGCGGGAATCCATTCTCAACGTCTGGAAAAACCTCGAAGCATCACGCTGCGCTCGAGCTATAAGGAGTTTTATGTCTATAAAAATAAGCTATTTCATGCCTTATTTAAAATTGCAGAGTCTATTGGATGCCTTGCACGATGCAGGATATTCCTGCGTTGGCCCTCAAGTACGCGATGGAGCCATCGTTTATGATGTGCTCAATAGTGTAGATCAATTACCTTGGGGGATCCGTGATCAGCAAACTCCAGGAGGCTATCAATTAGAAAAAACTCCGGAACATAAGGCATTTGCCTTTGCCAATGGCCCACAAGCAATCAAACCTCTTTTATTTAAGCCTCAGGAAACGGTATGGAAAGTAAAACGGGACACTGAGGGAAAATTATCGTTCCAACCCCATCAACCGGAGGAACAACCAATAGCGATGATTGGTGCACGCTCTTGTGATTTAGCAGCAATGACCATTCAAGACAAAGTATTTATTAAGGGCGCCCATCCCGATCCACGTTATAAAAAACGGCGTGAACAGTTCTTTATTGTTGCAGTCAACTGCTCTTATTCCTCAAACAACTGTTTTTGTGTTTCAGCAGGAACCGGTCCTGAAGTCAAGAATTCGTTTGATATGCTTATGACTGAAATTGATGATGGATTTGTAGTCAAATCAGGCAGTGAACGTGGACAAGCGATTATTGATAGCTTACAGTTATCTGAAGCAAAAGCGATTCAATGCACCAAAGTAAGTAAAATTATAGAACATACCGCAGCCATGCAAACAAAAAGAATCCCTTTAGATAATAAACAAGGTTTACGCGATTTGTTATTTGCCAACTTAAATCACTCAAGATGGGAGGAAGTGGCAGAACGATGTTTATCCTGTGGTAACTGCACCTCAGTGTGTCCAACATGTTTTTGCCATAGTGAAGTAGAAAAACCCAGTCTGGATGGCACTTGTAGCGAGCATCAACGCGAATGGGATTCTTGCTTTACTGCAGGCCACAGCTATTTGAGTGGAAAAGTACTTCGTGAGGATACGCGTAAACGATATAGACAATGGTTGACTCATAAGGTAGGCAGTTGGTTTGATCAGTTTGACACCAGTGGTTGTGTAGGTTGTGGACGATGCGTTACCTGGTGCCCTGTGGGTATTGATATGACTGAAGAATTAGCCGCTGTTTCTGGTGAATCCAACGTGAGGATTAAAGAAAGTGATTAACCCAAAAATTGATCCTTATTTGCCACTTGAGGCTATCATTGTAGAGAAAACCGAAGAATCCCCTACCATTTTTACCTTGCATTTACGTTTTCTTGATCCCGAACATCAGCAACAATTTCGCTTTTACCCCGGGCAATTTAATATGCTTTATCTGTATGGGGTGGGTGAAGTTGCGATTTCCATTGTTTCTGACCCGGAAAAGAAAAATATTCTGACCCACACTATCCGTGCCATAGGTCGAGTAACTAAAGCATTACAAAAACTCCAACCTGGAGACCGCATTGGAGTACGCGGTCCTTATGGACGCGGGTGGCCGCTTGAACACACAATAGGCAAAGATGTTGTAGTACTCACAGGCGGTCTGGGTTGTGCCCCTTCGGTTTCGATTATCGAATATATTTTAGCGCGTAGAGAACAATATGGTCATCTGAGTATCCTGCAAGGCGTAAAACACAGCGATGATTTTATTTTCAGAAAACAATATGCAATTTGGCAAAAATCACCCAATACTGTAATTCATGTTGCCGCAGATCAAGCAGGGCCTAAATGGCCGTGGGCTGTTGGTTATGTTACGGATATGATTGATAAACTCAATCTAAATCCTGAAAATACAGTTGTCATGATGTGTGGACCGGAAATGATGATGAATACTGCGGTCAAGGTACTCCATCAACGAGGAATTTCAGAAGATAATATTTATTTGAGCATGGAACGAAATATGGAGTGTGGTATAGGACAATGCGGACATTGCCAATATGGAGGTGTTTTTATTTGTAAGGATGGTCCTGTTTTTACCTATTCAAAAATCAAAGAATTATTTAATGAGCCAGGATTTTAACAACCATGAAGCCACGTGTAGCGGTACATAAATTTACGTCATGCGATGGATGTCAATTAGCCTTTTTAAATTCAGGAGAGGCCTTACTCACATTATCTGACTTAGTGGATATGGTGCATTTTTCAGAGGCAGGGGCAGTCGAGTTGGATGCACAAGTGGATATCGCATTTGTTGAAGGCAGTATTTCTACCCCAGACGAAGAGCAGCGCATAAAAAAAATTCGCGAAAACAGCAAATTCATTATTACGATTGGCGCCTGTGCTACTGCAGGTGGCGTTCAAGCATTACGCCATTTCGCCAATACCAAAGAATGGGTAAGCAGTATTTATGCTTCTCCAGAATACATCCATAGCTTAAGCACCTCAACTCCAATTGCGTCGCATGTTAAAGTAGATTGGGAATTATGGGGTTGCCCTGTTAATAGCAATCAAGTATTGGAAGCGATTCGTTTTTTATTATCCAATGCAACGCCACGCATCAAACAAGATTCTGAATGTATGGAGTGTAAACGGAAAGGCAATATTTGTGTTTTAGTCACCCAAAAACAACCTTGCATGGGCCCTGTAACCAAATTAGGCTGTGGCTCCCTATGTCCAACAGTAGGACGAGGATGTTATGCATGTTATGGTCCTAAAGAAAATTCCAACCCTCAATCCTTGGGAAAATGGTTTGAACAGCTAGGCCTGACTCGAGAAGCCATTGCACAAAAATTTTTGCATATAAATAATCAAGCACCAGTGTTTAATAAAGCAGGTACTTATTTCAAGGGAATTAAAATCAGCAATGAGTAATACTATATCTATCAACGTTCCCATTTTAGCGCGCGTCGAAGGTGAAGGAGCGCTAGAACTGCACATTCAAGACAATGCAATCACCAAATTGCAATTAAAAATTTATGAACCCCCTAGATTGTTTGAGAAGTTTCTTGAAGGCAGAAGCTACACCGAGGTGTTGGATCTTGTAGCGCGAATCTGTGGAATATGTCCGGTTGCCTACCAAATGAGTGCGACTCAGGCAATTGAGCATTGTTTTGGGATACAACCCTCCCCTTGGGTACGTGAAATGCGCCGTCTCTTTTACTGCGGTGAATGGCTGGAAAGCCATAGCATGCACATACATTTTTTAGCACTACCTGATTTTTTAGGATTTAAATCAGCACCTGAAATGGCGAAACGTTATCCCGAAGAAGTAAGACGCGGCATCCGTTTGCAGGCATTTGGCAATGATTTAATCAAATTATTTGGTGGCCGTTCGGTGCATCCGGTTGGTGCCTGCTTGGGTGGATTTTATAAAGCGCCTAATCATATGGCAATCAACACACTTTTAGAAAACGCAAAAGCGCGCATCGAAGATTGTGACGCATTAATTCGCTGGCTTGCAAAACTGTCATTTCCGGATAACTCTCATGACTTTACTTGTGTCTCGCTGTATCACCCCACGGAATATCCATTCAATGAGGGACGTTTAGTCTCTGATCACGGATTAAATATCAACATTGAGGAATTTGATGCTTATTTCAAAGAGCACCAAGTCCCCTATTCCACTGCCTTGCATTGTTTATTGCAGAATAAGCCTTATCTGGTAGGGCCTCTTGCACGCATCAATAATTGTTTTGGTCATCTTCCGACACCTATTCATCTTCTGCTTCAAGATTTAAAAATAAATTTTCCTTCTCATAATATGTATCACAGCATGATGGCCCGCGCGGTTGAAATCTATTTTTGCGTTTTGGAGTCCATACGCATTATGGAACAGTATGAAATTCCTAAAGAAGCACATCCAGAGATTAAGCCACGTGCCGGAACAGGATTTGGATGTACCGAAGCTCCCAGAGGGACTCTGTGGCAACATATTCAATTAGATGCTCAAGGACAAGTTAAACTTGCCCGTATTGTGCCGCCAACCAGCCAGAATCAGGCGCGTATTGAGCAAGATTTACGTATTTCTTTGGCGCAATATGGCCTTAATCAAGACGAAGAGTCATTACGCGCCTATAGCGAAATGATTATTCGCAATTATGATCCATGTATTTCATGCTCCACTCATTTTTTAACAATTAAAGTGAATCGAGAATGAACCTCATCAAAGTATTAGGCATCGGTTCCCCTTTTGGCGATGATCAAGCAGGTTGGAAGGTAGCCGCAGAGTTAAGACGACAACTTGCAATCCCAACCCCTATGGCACCTTACGTGCTTATTGAGCACCATGATCGCCCGGGTGTTCGGCTGATAGAGTTAATTAGAGGCTTCAACACGATCTTTATCATTGATGCAGTCAAATCAGGTAGTGAAGTTGGGACTATTCATCGGTTTCACAAAGATGCACTTCTTGATTCGGAGCCCACATTCTCAACTCATGGCATCAGTATTCTCCAAGCCCTGCAATTAGCTGGTGCCCTGAATGAATTACCAGCCAATCTTTTATTTTATGGAATCGAAATTGACGCAATTACCCTGGATGAAACACTATCTCCTCAAGTAGAACAAGCAATTGGGGAGGTGACACGTCTCCTATTAAGTGAGATTGTTATAACTTATAGATTTTAGTTTTCCCTGGCATTCGAGGAATAATAAAAAAACAACTCCATTCAAATTAAAGAGAGCTGCTGCTAATTTTCTACCTTACTCTATCCTGCGGCTTGCTCGCAAGGACCAGGCGCCAAAAGAAATATAATTTGCTTTTCCTAGAAAAAGAAATATTCTATTTTCATGTTTTGCACGCTTTGATTAACTCTTAAAGATTAATGGAGACCAAATATGTCACACGTTGCACTTATTACTGGAGCAAGCAGTGGTATCGGGCGAGCATTAGCTTTAGAGCTGGCATCTAAGGACATCACCGTAATTGCTATTGCAAGAAATAACGATGAATTAATTAAACTAAAGGATAAAAACCCGAATAAGATTAAAATAATACCCGCGGATATTACTACGGATAAGGGTTTAAACAAAATTGAAGAAGAACTTAATGGATTAAAAATCAATTACTTGATCCATAGTGCAGGTATTATTTCTCCTCTTGGTTTATTACATGAAGCAAGGCCTTCTGATGTAAAGAAAATAATTGCAACAAATCTTATTGCACCCATACTGCTCACTCAAAAGACACTGCCTTTCTTCTCCAAAAAAGGCGGTCGAATTTTAAACATTACTTCCGTAGCTTCAGAACATGCCGTCCCAGGTGCAGGTGCTTACTGCATCACCAAATCGGCGCTCAATATGTGGACGCAAGTCTTGCAGACTGAATTGCCTCCTGGGATCGTAGCTACTGATGTTATCCCAGGGGAAGTAGATACTGAAATGCAAAAAAATTTGCGCGAATGTCCTATTGAACAATTCCCATTAGCTAGAGAATTTCAAGAAGCGTACCAAGAAAAAACCTTGATTCCACCCTCTGTATGCGCTGACTTTTTAGCGTTCCTCTTATTAAAAACCACACCGGAAGAATTTTCTGCAAAAAGATGGAATATTTATAAACATTATACAAAGAAAATTCCTCTTCCATTGAATAAAGAAAAACTCAATGATGGGCTAAAAAAACAATAGAATAAAAAAATACAGCTGCGGTTTGCAATTGTAATGGCTTAGAACCAACTCCTAGAGTTATTCAAAAAGCAAAGCCATGAAAATATGATGTTCATATGTTCCATCGATTCGCACCGCATTTTTATGCACCCCTTCTTTTACAAATCCATATTTTTCATACAATGAAATTGCGGCCTGATTGTGTTCACGCACGGTAAGCTCAATGCGGGTTAACCCCTTTTGCTTAGCCATATGCAATGCGGTACTTAATAACTCTTCCCCAATTCCCTGCCCTCGGTACGGTGCAATTACACCAATTCCTAAAGAACCAACATGAGCAAAAACAGGTCGATCAAGCGGACTAATATCACACCATCCAACTAATTTCCCATCACACATTGCGACTACTTGAGGCCAATTATCTTTGATATGTCCTAAAACAAACGCCTTAGTTAATTCGATAGGAGGTCCTTCCAAAAAAGCTAAAAATTTACGTTCGCGAGCAACACTATCTACAGCGGACCAAAACGCTTCAATGTGTTTTTCCTGAATCGGCATAATAGTAAATTGCATAGGAGGCTCTTAAGGTGGGCATCGATGTATAGTAAAAAGAAGATTTATCTTTGAGTCAATAAGCTGTTACTCATTTTCACTGACAAATTAGGTGCTGTTTGCATTTTGCTCGCTTGAACCCTATCTCATTGATTCGTGTTCATTGCAATTTGATTTATTGGAAATTATTAACCCTTAATGATCTTTTAATGCTCATCAAGTATAATAAACAATTAACCATAAGTCCCACATCGTTTTTATTGGAGATATTATGCTACCACTGAATTTCATAACTCAAGGAAGTCTTGTGGTTCCAGCCAATATTTCAGTGCCTTTGGTCTTCCCTGGAGTTAGAGGAAAAATAAAAAAACCAATTCCATTACCTGGGGACCGATCATTAGAAGCGAATAGCTTGGCAATAATCCAGCCACTGAATTTAGATAAGCCAGAAGAAAAACAGCGATTTAGGTTAACTCCTTATGTCCCCATAGGTTCGAGTCGTGATGATTTGCCTGAAAATCAAAGAAATATTTCTATTGATGAGGAAAATAGCTGTGAAGTCGAACTTGATGATCCTACCCAGTATTTAGAATATATCGAACAATATCAACAAACCGAGGCCCCCTTATTTGGTAAGGGCTCTCCATCTATAGACGATGTTAGACAAGCCAGGGTACCCGATTGCTTTTTATTAGCGTCCATAGCAGCTATTTTGAGTCAACCCGACGGAGCCAGCTACATTCGTAGTATGTTGCGACAAAATAATGATGGGACAACGACCGTTCGTTTATTCAACCCTAAAACATTGGAACCAGTTTATGTCCGAGTAGAAAACTCCTACATCGTAGATCAAAAAGGTAGTTTAAATAACCACACTGCGCTATGGGTCGATATACTTGAAAAAGCAGCAGCCTCGGTTCCCGAGTTTTTTGGAAATACGAACCCTTCCATGAGTGGCGCTCTGAAAGGTGGCACAGAATCTAATGCATTGAAAATATTAACGGGTTGCCATTCGAAAGAAAAATATATTAATAATGATAAGTTTTTCGCTTGGGATATAGGTAACTTTTTTGCTAGTGAGCTTGAACAATTGGAGGTATTAACCCAACAGAAAAAGCTCATGCAAGAACTCGGAGGAGAACACCAATCTGGAATAGATAAAATTATTTCAGAAATGCTCTCAGCAAGAATAAGAGTCTTTGAAGAAATTTTTGATGAGGACGCGGAAAAAATCTGTTTGCAATTAATTGATTTTTATATAAAAAATAGAGATGTATGGGGAAAAAAATACAATGAGTATAGTAATAGCCAACAACGTCTTGAAGAAATCATAAAACATTTTTCACAGGATGAGACAAATCAACAAGCAGTTGATATCTTAAAAAAATTATTTAATTACTATCATAAAGATGTAAAACAAAATGTACGAAGAGATAATCAAGAACTATTCAGCGGAATTTATTCACCTGAAGAGCTCCAAGTTTTTAACGACATTACAAATAAACTCGCTGAGGGTGAATCCTTAACAGCCGGAACTCCCCATAGATACGATGAAAAGGTACCCGGCCTAAGAGCGATGCACGCTTATACGATTGTTGATGCTTTTGAAACGCTACGTCCTGTTAATAAAGATGAGGATGTAATGCGTCCGATTAAAATGATACGCATTAGAAATCCGTGGGGATTCACAGGCAGGATTTATTTGCCTAATATGGAAAATCCTGATCAAATTGAGATTAAAGAAGAGCGTGTTGCAGGTACTTTTGATTTAGAACTTAAAGATTTTTGTCGTTATTATGAAAGTTATACCAGCACCCAAAACTTCACCGAGGTTCGAGTACTGGCTGAAAAAAGAAAGCGGTTAGCCTTAAAAATGCAAAATCTCTTAAACGGAGACCATACATTACCGGGGAAAGACACTCAACATGATTTATCGTCAAAAATAGATGCATATTTTGAATGCAAAGCTGATTTAGTGAGCATCCAAATGATTGCTGTTGAATTGTTAAATGAGGATATTCATAAAAAAATCGCGGAAGTGTTTGAAGATAAGCAAAGAAATTACGAAGATGTTATAGATTCATTAAAGGAAATTATTGAAGCCAATAAAATAACTATGATGAATATTTTTCAAACCTCCGATTGTGAGTTAATCGCTGTATCAATTAATTACTGGTGGCAAAATGCGAATCAACAATGTTCTCCAGAGGATGAGAAAAAATATGAACATCAATTAATTGATTCTGTTATGAAAGATAATTTGCTTTGGCAACATTTCGTTGAAAATTATCAAACGAATGCTTCTCTAGCTTTAAAGCCATTGAATAAATCGAGACGATTAATTGATGACTTATTTAAAAGTATTGAGGAATCAAAAGAATCGCTACAATCATTAGACCCACATGATGAGGGTTATGTATCATTTCTAAAAGCACTATTACTCCAAACCGCTTTGCTGAAACAACATATTGGTTATCTTGAAAAAAACGAACAACTTTTGCTACAGTATGATATTAAAATAGATGCCTTTCGCAAAAAAGCGGCACAACTTGATGCTTATATCGAAGAATTAATGCAGAGCAATCCAAGCGCTTATCATGTTAAAATGCAACTCGAACAAGAATTACCGCAACAAAGTGTATCAATAGATGATTTTACCGCTGATACCGAACGACTTTTAAAAAAGAATTTAGCTGAAATGGGCATAGTTTCAAATGAGTATCATGAAAAAGAACAAATCGCTCATGCTTCAAACCAAGAAAATGAAAGTGAGCCACAAAAATCGCGCTACTTGCCTCAATGGTTAATTTCTTTACAGAACTTATTAGAGCGAGTTCTTGAGGCAATTACGAATTGGAATAGCCCTAATCCTATTAATAACGATCAAAGTTCGTCCCGCGCTGGATATAATCTAAAACCGACAGGTGATAAATATTCCAATCATTTTAAGAGATTGGCATTTTTTGTCCCCGTTGTTCCTGATAATGAGACAATGCATACTGTCGCTGATTTCGTCTTCAAATCCTAATCGCTAGATCTCCTTCCATACAGGAGGTCTAAACATTGCGCGTTATCCAGTGCACCCACAGATGGCCAATTACTTCAAATTTTCCTTAAAGTAAACTCTTTAATTAATTGGACAGGATAAAACCCCAAGAACATGTTATAGTTCAAATCAACAGCAACAACACTTAAAAAATATGCAAAAAATTACAATTTATCATAATCCTAGATGCTCCAAATCAAGGAAAACGTTGGAACTTCTTCACTGCCAAGGTTATGAACCTGTTATTGTTGAATATCTTAAAACCCCGCTTAATCTGGAACAAATAAATAGTTTAAGAGCACATTTCGCGCTTAAGGACTTCGTTCGTACAGAGGAGCCTGTTTTTAAAGAGCATGGATTATCCCTGGACAATGAAGTCCAAGTTTTACAAGCAATGCTTAAATACCCCATATTAATGCAACGTCCAATAGTCACCTATAAAGATAAAGCAGTCATAGGACGTCCACCTGAGCATGTTCTGGAGTTATTTAAGTAGTTGTTTCTTGTAGCCTGCGGGAGGTCCCTCGTTACACCGTTACACTCGAGATGACGAAAACTCCCCTCCCAGTTAAGTGTTTCGTATCGCTTAACTGGGCGTGATAATCCTTATGCTCATTGATAGTTAAGTGGCTTTGAAATGCCCTCGTCAACCTTCATCGTTGATTTTGATTGATGAATACCAAAACTTCCTAAAGTAGTTAAAGGTAGAAATCGGGGCTTATTGAGTGCTTGATTCAGTTCAGAGTCCTGATTTTGAACTGCTTCGTTGAGGTCAGCTCCACTCTTCTTAAGGCTTAATACAGCATCGACAATACCTTGAAGGTTTGTACCACTATTCATCCAATATGGATTCAAACTGTTTTTTCCTTCTTGTAAGCACATTATAGTGTCGATGATTTTTTGGCCAACTAGTCCCTGTTTATTTAAAAAATGTATTGCTTGATTACAGTAAACATCCTCGATTGGATGAAAAAATATCTTTGGATTAAAGATGAGTCCCTCTGTTTTTAAACAAATTGCCAACTGTTGTTTCAGCATCGTATATAAATTGTTTAAATCCCGATCGATAAAAGGGAAATGTGTTTTCAATTCATTGAAAAGTGGAGGGGATAAACTTAAAAAATCAGGAAATGGAGTCATAGAGACGGACTTAAAGAGTTCATTTACTTTAATTATAATCTCAGAGATATCCCCTGCATTTTTATTTTTGTTCAAATTGTTAATAATCTCTGCGAAAGAAGATAAAATTCCAATATGCCTAACGAATGCAATCAGGTTATTATCAGCATCTCGAGCACAGACCTCATCATCGCCTATCTTAATCCTGACATCTGGAGATATTGAAGATGAATCAATTAATTTTTCATCTTGATCTTTACTCATATAAGGTTCGAGCGAATTAAGCATTCCAGTGAACAATGGCATCATATCTGAAAGGTAATGGTCCCGATAGAACAATGCGAATA
Source organism: Legionella qingyii (assembly GCF_003990155.1). Taxonomy (NCBI): domain Bacteria; kingdom Pseudomonadati; phylum Pseudomonadota; class Gammaproteobacteria; order Legionellales; family Legionellaceae; genus Legionella; species Legionella qingyii. The sequence goes on along the minus strand of NZ_RZGX01000003.1, from coordinate 217,965 downwards.
TGAGATAGTTATAAGACTTGATTTGCTCTAATAAAGTCTCTAAAGTCACTGAATGAGAATACTCCTTAAATTCCTCTACAAGTTGTTTTTTTTGTTCTTGACTTAAATCATGGTCATCAAATGCATCTAAAAATAGAGCTAAATTAACTTCATTAACTGTTTCAGGCAAAATGAAATGGAAATGCTCGTGTTTCTCCTTTGCTTTATCCTTTATAAGAAACGATAGGTGCTTATTATGAGTATAATGAGCAAAATCATGCATTAGTCCTTCGCCAATAGACAAAACTTTATATTGTGTTAAAAGCTTATTATATTTATCGAGAAACTTTTGGAGTCCAGCTTCAGGGACATAAACGCTAATAAATGGGCCACTTATTTTAATTTTTTTTATAAGTTGATTTTCAGGAAATCGTTTTAGAAACATAATCCACAGTCCTACTGAAGAAATTGAGGACACAGTGTAACGCAATCGGGCATTTATTTTAATAGTAGCTTTTAAATTCACTCATTTAGATGGCGCTATTTGAGTAGTATTTGTTGTTCTTTGTAGCTTGGGTTTAGCGCAGCGAAACCCAGGCTACAATCTTATAATTCAAGCGTCACTACTATTCAGATACTAATTGATTTGGACAACCTGCTTGATGGAATGCTACAAGTGCAGTATAGATGCCTTGATAATCTGCAAATGCATTTCTATTCGCTTTAATATCATCAAAAACCGCGTCTGTTCGACCACAAGTTCCATATTCTGTAATATTTGCATGATCGCCATTGGCTTTTTTATAAGACATAAACGTTTCACCGCAATGCAAATGAGGTCGTTTGGTCTTATCATTCCCTAGATATTCTACATTGCCACAGTACATTTTCTTAAAGTTCACCTTAAACTGAGGTATATTCGCAAATGAATTTACAGAAACTGCAATAATAAAACCAGCTACGGCCATAAGTGATATTTTATTCATCATAACGCTCCAAAATAAATAGAAAGCGCTAAATTTAACACATATCAATACAGCAACCAAGATTCAATACATAAAATACTAATACCTTGAGTTTACCTTATTTTTGCATCACATAGGCTCCAGGCGCAGAGGGTAGCGATGGATCAAGATGCGGTGGTGAAACATGTCTTTGCGAACCAGTGTTGACTAACCACTCGTGCCAGGCAAGCCACCAGGATCCCTCTTTCCTTTTTGCTTTACTTACCCATTTTTTCGGCCCCAGATAAGGCATGTGTTTCTTGCTTTCACGGATATAATAAAAACGTCCTGGATGATTGGGTTCACTAACAATTCCTGCGTTGTGGCCACCATTTGTTAATACAAAGGTAATATCCGAGTGCATCATCAAATGTACTTTATAAACAGATTCCCAAGGAGCAATATGATCATGTTCGGGACTCACGGCAAAAATAGGCACATGAACATTTTTAGGAGCTACTATTTCATCTTCTACACGAAAATGCCCTTCAGCGAATTCATTTTTTAGAAATAGTTTCTCAAGGTATTCCGTATGCATTTTATAAGGCATACGTGTCGCGTCAGCATTCCACGCCAGTAAATCGATCATACCGCGTTTTTTACCTGTCATATAATCATCAACCATCTTTGACCAAATCAAATCATAAGTACGCAACATTTGAAAAGAACCGGCCATATGTTTGGGATCAAGATACCCCTTTTCCCACATCATGTTTTTGAGAAATGCTATTTCACTTTCATTGATAAAGAGCATGAGTTCGCCTGCTTTTGTAAAATCTCCTTGTGCCGCAAGAAGGGAAAGACTTTTAAGACGACTATCTTTATCTCGTGCCATTGCAGCAGCAGTAATCATAGCTAAAGTTCCCCCAAGGCAATATCCCATCAAATGAATTTTTGTCTTAGGCAAAATATCACTTACCGTATCAATTGCGGCCATTGCACCTTGGCGATAATAATCATCCATGCCTAAATCACGGTCGTTCTCGTCTGGATTGCGCCATGAGACAATAAAGACCGTATGTCCTTGTCCCACAAGCCACTTAACTAGAGAATTTCCTGGTGATAAATCCAGAATATAATATTTCATTATCCATGCAGGCAATATTAGAATGGGCTCTTTAAAAACAGTTTCAGTTTGCGGTTCATATTGAATTAATTCTATTAAATGATTAGTAAATACAATCCTCCCTGGAGTAATTGCAACATTCTTGCCTGGTTTGAACTTTCCTGCGCCTGGAGGTGGCATACCGGCTAATCTTCTCTGCGCATGCTCGATTGCAAGTTCGGTACCTTGAATTAAATTGGCGCCACCAGAGCGAATTGTTTCATAAAAAAGATCAGGATTAGTCATGACAAAATTGGAGGGTGATAACGCGTCGAGTAACTGGCGAATAAAAAAAGAAACCGTGCGCTCTGCTCGACCGAAAAGACCAGGAACTTTTCGTGTGGCATATTGCCACCAATCTTCAATCTGAAGAAAAGTTTCAGCATAAAAACGCCAGGGCATCAATTGCCAATTTTCTTTATGAAAACGAACGTCCTTTCCTTCTCCTGGTTGTTTTTCACATAGCAGACGAGCAAGAAACTCATCCAAGTGTATGCCTGGATAACAAGCCAATGCCAATAGATGGCCTGGTGATTGGGCTAATTGCAAAAGCCAGGCCCAATAAGAAGTTCCTATTACTGCAGGACTCATTCCCATTGTAACCTTACCAAGATTTGCCTGATACCATTTATTGAGATAATAAAAAAATTCATCCAACTCCTTGATATATTTTGCATGATGGGAATTGTTGACCATCTCAGATGGAGGCTCAGGTTGTTTCTTTAAGACTAATCTAGATACGACTTTCGTTTGCTCTGTTCCTTTCATGGTCAATTTCCTTTTGATTCCATCCAGCTAATACTTTGTTGGCGATTTAACCGATGTGCTGCTGTAAATTATAGTATTATTTTCAGTATAATGCGTGAGTTATAAAACAGATCAAGAGAATAAAGACATCTTGAGTTGCTTTAATAATGGAGTATGCTTAAAAAAGGATATAAACCAAATCGAACAGAGGGAAACAATGAAAAATCTATTAGTTATTTTACTATGTGTCATTTGTACTTCAGTGCTAGCTGATGATTTGGGAAAAAGCACCTATCAAGTATCGTGTAAATCGTGCCATGCTCCTCAATTTGCAGCCGGGATAAAAGCTCCTGCGGCTTTTGATAAAAAAGCTTGGGATATACGCTTTAAAAATGCTGAACTAGAAGCCAAAAACAATCCTACAGAATATAAAACAGCCATGGATTATTTATTATACAAGATAAAACTTGGCAAAGGGTTAATGCCGCATAGTGGGTTGTGTAAGGAAGCAGATGTACCCAAGAAAAATTGCTCGGATGAAGCATTTATTCAGGCGATTCACTATATGTCTCAAAATTAAGAATCAATGTCAACAATGCATCTAAGCATTAGATGCCTGGTCTCAGCGGCACAGCCATTAAGTTAAGGATTTTTGTCATTCCCGCGAATTCTTAAGTTGGCACTACGCCTTGCTAGAAGTAGGTTCCCGCCTTCGCGGGAACGACAGTTTTTTACTTAACTTATTGAACATGGGTCTCAGCGGAGCCTGGGATATTTGAGTCTCCCAAAAAACATAAGTTCCGCTATGCACGATAATCAAGGTTTATCATGATACAAAACAATCAGCTCCTTACTGGAAGAACAACCTAATACTTCCATTGTCTTAGCCAGAGTACCTTCCACAGTTCGATAGGAAATCTTCATGTCACGCGCAATTTCTTTTGAACTTTTTCCTTGGGCGAGTAATTTAAGACAGACTGCTTGTTGTTCTGATAAGTGTACCGGAATATGTGACACTTTATGAAACAGCACAATATCTTTCTCATTTAATTTGACTGATTTGGATTCTCTTGTTTGCTTTGCGGTGACATGCTCAAACACACTTAATACATGTTCTTCCAATGCATTATCATTTGTATCAAGAGAGATATTCGCTACGTTTTCAAATAATGGATCACGTTCGACATGAAGCCTATCAAAAAAGGTTTTAAGATCAGTAGTTAATAATGGTGAAGGATTACGTGCTATTCGCCCTATTTGCACTTCAGTACTTACTTGCAAAAAAACCACCAACTCCGAAGATAATAAGTGGCGAATTGCCTCATCACAGATAATACTTGCTTCAGTAGCTACTACAATATTCTCTTTAGTTTTCAGTGCATTCAGTAGATTATATTGGCATTGATAAAAATCTTTTTGGCCTTCAGTACCAAAAATCTCATTTAAGGAACGTCCAATATGATACTCAATTCCAAGATCAGCATCGATAAACTGCCAACCCAATTTTTCAGCCAGCTGTTTAGCAAATAAACCTTTACCAGCACCTGGTAGGCCGACAATAAATATACGTTTATATTGATTCATGGTTTTCTCTCCTACCCGCTTTATTAATAAGCACTAATTTTGGAATCTACTGATATTATAAAAAATGGATATAAATAGCATCAATACGTAAAACTACTTATTAAGTAATACAGTATTTGTACAAAAAGGCCTTTTAGCAACTTTTTTCTATTAATAATTTTTTTGCTGTTACCAAATCAAAATATGCTTTTTTCTTATCGGAGGGATTACGTAAAAGATAGGCTGGATGATAACTTACTAAAAAGGGGATATTCTGGTATTGGTGCAGTGTATTACGCAATTGTTTGAGTGGAAGTGGTTTGTTAAGCAAAAACTGCCCTGCAAAACGACCTAACGCCAAGATCAGATGAGGCTGTACAAGCTCAATTTGACGTGCGAGGTACGAACTGCATTGAGCAATTTCATCTTCTTGGGGATCCCGGTTATTCGGTGGTCTACATTTCAAAACATTAGCAATGTAAACATCTTCTTCAACCATTTCAATGCTGTGCAGCATCTGATTTAATAAGCTTCCTGCTTTACCCACAAAAGGTTGGCCTTGTTGATCCTCATAAAAACCTGGGGCTTCGCCAATTATCATCAATTTGGCTTGCGGACTGCCACGAAAAAAAACCGTTTGCGTTCGAGTTTTATGTAAAGCACATCGGGTGCATGCGGCCACCTCTTGAGCTAATGCAGATAAATCCTGCTCACCAGAAGGATTAGGCTTGCGTAACACCCAGAGATCGATTCCCATAGCCTGTAGGTAATAACGATTTAAAGTGTCTGACATAAAGGACTCATTTCAAAACTGTAACATGCTAGAGAATAGTTGGAGTGTTATTTTCGTTTTTAATTTTTGATAAATCAATGCTTACTTTTATTAAAAATAAAATAGACACGGTGTGGGCGAGGTTATGCTCAATTAAACTGGAAAAAACGGTCGTTCCCGCGAAGGCGGGAACCCATATCTAGAAAGACACGGTGCTTCCATAAGAATAGATTCCCGCCTTCGCAAGAATGACAAAAATTCATAACATTATAATGGGATCGTAGTTAACTATCCTAAAAACTTAATAGCCTCTGCAAGCATTATTTGACGAGAGCGTTCAAATTGCACCTCATTCCAGATATTTTCTACCCGTAATGTTCCATTATCAAGACATTCCTCATAAGCAGCCAATGCAAGCAATATATGAGAAAATTTGATTTTCCTAAACTTGCCTAACGCTTCAAGTAACGTCATGAGTTCAATTGCGGCTCCTGAAATATCATCGCCAAACTCACCATCAATCCCATTAAACTTTGCAGAAAACCAATCTTCTAGAGGAATCCCTCTCATGATGAAACAGTGAGATAGTTGCGAACCACCAAGTACCCGAGTATCCAAATATTGCTGAATATCAACACAAATAGTGTTTCTCTTTATGTACTCAAAAGCTTCAGCAAATAATGGAGTTAATTCAAAAGGTTGTACCTGAACAATAGCACGTAATTCAATAAGCGACTTAAGCATATGCAAATTTTCTACTTGTTCTTCTTGAGTATATTTCTCAGAAAAACCGTGCATATTCTTCTTCGCCACCTCTATTTGGCGATCGAGTTCAGCAACAATCTTTTGTAAGCAAATAGCATTTTTTTGTTTCGTTGAAATTTGTTTCTGCAACCAACTGCGAAGCTCTGAAGACAAAGATTGAGCTTGCTTACTTGAACATGCTTTAGTTAATGCAGCATTAAAATCATCCGGATTTAATTGATCATATAATTCAGCGGCCTTTATATAGAGATTTGCATGTTCCTCTTCTAAATGCTCTTCCAACATTTTGCGTTCCAAAACATCAATTTTGGCAACCTTAGTGATTTCAATCATCCCACCACCAGGCAAAATATAAAATCCATAATGTTGCGCAAACCGAATGCGCCCATGCGCATCAATGTTGATTCTATCTACTGCCTCATTCTCAAGTTTTCCTCCCATTTGAATTTGAATAGGATACAATTGATTCGCAGGAGGATGATAAATATCGAGCTGATCCAGATTAAAAAGATGGGTTTTGTTGGTTTTCTCCAAATGTGCTTTTTGAGCCGTACGAAATTTTTCCCAAATCTCTGGTTTATATTCAGAGAGTGGCTGTTTCAATCTCATTTGACCTGGAGTGGTACCAAACTCAAACCAGAAACTTAATTCTTCATCCATCTCCATACCATAGAAATCTAATAAAACATCAAAATACTGCTGATTTTCTATACGTTGTAACACATCAGCATAGTTAATAAATGTCGCCGCATAAGCTAGTGTTTTATAATGATTTTTTGCTTGATTATTATGGGTAATTTGTCCAGAAAGCATTTTAAGCCCTGCAATTTTATCCTGCATCATGGCTTGTCGGCCTTGAGGAGTTGCTTCTCTATATTGAATCAACATTGGACCGACATCAGTAAATAACTGCACCATGACTTCTCCCCATCAGGCTTAATAAATTTCAATTTACTAGTGAATATTACCAACAACACACAACAAGTTCAGTGATTTATTCAAGTGATCCAGGTATTGCTTCATTAAATCAATTTTATCCAAGTTTTTGTTTCATTATAGTTAATGATTTTGAATTATTTTGCTAAGATAGCTTTTGTTGTCATTTTAGAAGAAAGCTCATGACATTAACGAAGATTCCAAATCCTTATTCTGCGGAAACAGCATTTCATGATGGCAGGCTACGCCAAGCCCAATTGAAGATGCTTGCCATGCTTGAAGTGGTGGATTCTATCTGCCTTAAACATGGTTTGGACTACTGGCTTGATGCAGGAACTCTTTTAGGAGCAGTTCGTCATCAAGGCTTTATCCCCTGGGATGACGATGTGGATATTGCCATGCCGCGTGCCAGTTATGAGCAATTTCTCCGTGTCGCACCAGCAGAAATTCCTGACTGGATGTGGCTGCAAACAATTCATAGCGATCCAGGCTATTTTAATATGGCTACTCCTTTAAAAATCAGAGATCGTACCAGCCGCTTTATCGAAAAACATGAAAAAGGTAATGAACCTTACATTCAAGGTATATTTATTGATGTTTTTGTCTATGACAGCATGCCAATAGATCCAAAACAACGTAAACGATATAAATTTTATGCTAAAAAGCTCTCCCGTTTGTTAAGCACCAAATACAGTAAAGTAAAAATAGGACACTATCCCGTACTGTATAAGGCTATAGCCTCATTTTTGCCCAAAAACTTGCTTGAGTTTTGTTTGCAAAAAATCATTCATCGAGCGAATAGCAGTCAAAGCCCTTACATAGGACGCGGTTATAATTGTGTAGGAAGAAATTTAATTAAAAAAGATGAAGTATATCCTTTGCAACGTGTTGCCTTTGAAACGAAAGAACTTAATATTCCTCAAAATGCAGAAACATTTCTTATTCAACAATATGGTGATTATTTACAATTACCCCCAGAAGAACAAAGAGTCATGAGACATTGCAAAGAACTTATCCCTCATCTGGAAGAAACAATCTAAAATCCCCCTCCTCTGCTGGATTTTCTCGATTGTTGACAGATAATCATGCAATCGGTTACAATTGTACCCAATATCAAACAAGCACATCACCAAAGAGGCTTAAACACATCATGGACATAATCTCTTAAGTACGCCCTAAGCACTGGGCAATGACGGAAAGCAGTCACACAAACTGCCCATTAAACTACTTAAGTGAGTTACATGATGCATCAGCCAATTCAATTTAAACATCTTAGTCTTTCTTTTCCCCATAAAACATGTTTTGTGGACTTTAGCGGTCAAATTTCCTATGGCAATCGCATTGCGATTATTGGACGCAACGGCTCCGGAAAATCAACCCTATTAAAATTGCTTGCGAGATTACTTGAGCCAACTGATGGTGACATCCGTTTTCCTAAAGAATTAAACATCGGCTATGTCCCACAAGTTATTGAAGAATTTGATTCATTAAGTGGAGGTCAACGTTTTCATAAATTATTAACCCAAGCATTAGCATCTGCTCCAGATCTCTTAATGCTCGATGAACCCAGCAACCACCTGGATCGTAACAATCGCCGTTCTTTGATGAGAATGCTTGCTGATTATAGAAAAACCTTGATTATAGTGACTCATGATATTGAATTACTGCAAACCACTGTAGATACAATTTGGCATATCGATCAAGCCGAAGTACATGTTTTTACAGGATGTTATGAGGACTACTTACGAGAAACCACTATTCAGCGTAGTGCAATTGAGGGTGAAATTGCAGAGTTGACTCGTCAGAAAAAACAAATACATGCGGATATGATGAGAGAACAGTCACGAGCCAAAAGCAGTAGAGTTCAAGGAGAAAAACACATTCAGCAGAGGAAATGGCCTACGATTGTTTCGCAGAGCAAAGCAAGAAATGCACAAGAGACTTCAGGCCGCAAAAAAAGTGCTATCAATCACAAAAAACAGGAATTGACTCAGCGTTTATCAGAACTGTACGTCCCTGAAGTCATTTACCCTAAATTTGCTATTCATGCAGTAGATACGAATGAGACTTTAGTCACGGTGAGTAATGGGGCTGTCGGTTATAATGAAAATAATTCGATTCTAAGCGCATTGAGTTTCTCAATAAGAGCTCGGGAACGGATTGCAATTTATGGTGATAATGGATCAGGTAAATCCACCTTACTTAAAGCCATATTGGATAATCAGTCTGTAATAAAAAAAGGAACCTGGATCGTACCTCATCCCCATGAAATCGGCATCCTTGATCAACACTACAACACATTACCTGCAGATAAGTCGGTATGGGAGATTATAAGTTGTTTCTTCAGTGACAAATCCTATACCGAAATCAGGAAGCATCTGAATGATTTTTTATTTCGGAAAAATGAAGAAGTTGATGCGTTGGTTTCTACTTTATCGGGTGGAGAAAAAGCCCGACTGTCCTTGGCGCAAATTGCCGCAATTACGCCCAAGTTACTTATTTTGGATGAAATAACAAATAACCTGGATCGAGAAACACGGGCTCATGTTATTCAGGTACTCAAAGATTATCCAGGTGCAATGATTGTTATTTCGCACGATTCTGATTTTTTGAACGCGATTCAAATAACGTACAGGTATGAAATTAAAAATGGATTATTAAATTTATTATAGTTGTGCCTATAACCGAGTAAAGATATGAATAAAAAAGACATTTTACTAAGCAAATTTTTCCTGAGTCTGCTAAAACCTTACAGCGTTTATGTTATTGGATTATTATTTACCGCTGTGTATTGGGGAATTAATAACACCCTTTCACCTTATGTGCTAAAACTTATTATTGATAAGGTTGCTGCATTCTCAGGCGATAAATCAGCTGTATTTGATGCGATAAAACCCTATGTGATCTTATACATTACTTTGTGGATCCTGATCGCTATTGATATGCGTCTTTCAGATTGGTTCCGCTTAAAATTATTTCCCTACATTCGCTTTGACTTGGTAAATAATATGTTTGCCTATTTGAATCAGCATTCGCATCGCTTTTTCCAAAATAACTTTGCGGGCAGTTTATCTAATAAAATCTCTGATATGACCTCAGGAACTATAGCGATTTTTACAACGATTGATGATGCAGCAGCCCAAGTCGTTGGCCTCATCATTGCGATCATCAGCATGCTGCTTGTACATCCTGTATTTGCCTTGATTTTACTTATTTGGGCTATTGTCTTTTTGGGAATTGCGATGGTTTATTTCAAACCAGTTCAAGACTTGTCTAATTTATTTGCGACCAGTAAAACAACATTGGTAGGAAAAATTGTTGATAGTATAAGCAATATCACCAATATACGATTGTTTTCCAGAGCGGCTTTTGAAAATCAGTTAATTCGCAATACAGCCCAAGAAACCACAGATAAAGATCAGACCATGCAATGGACTATCTTGAAAATGCGTTCTTATTGGGACATAAGCATTATCGTACTGATTGCCACCAATTTATATATGCTGGTAGATATGTACAGTAAAAATCAAGTCTCAATCGGTGATTTTAGTTTTATTATCTCCTTATCAATCAGCATTTTTTATAATTTATGGTATCTTGCAAGTCAATTTGTATTGTTTGCAGAAGAGTTGGGAAAATGCAGGCAAGCCCTAACCTTGATTTCAGAATCACATGAGATTACTGATAAACCCGAGGCACAACCATTAACTGTCACTCAAGGCCGGATTGAATTTAAAAACGTGAGCTTTCACTATGACGAAGGTGCGCATCTTTTTAAAAATAAATCCGTGGTCATTGAGCCAGGACAAAAGATTGGTCTTGTAGGCTTATCTGGATCCGGAAAAAGCACTTTTGTTAATCTGATTCTGCGTTTGTTTGATGTGGAATCAGGACAAATTTTGATTGATGGAAAAAATATTTGCGATGTTACCCAAGAATCATTGCGCGAAAACATTGCTATGATTCCGCAGGATGTGACTTTATTTCATCGCACGCTCATGGAGAATATTCGTTATGGCCACATTGATGCAACGAATGCGGAAGTTATTTCTGCATCAAAAAAAGCACATTGTCATGAATTTATTTCACAACTTCCTGAACAATACAATGCGTTAGTTGGCGAACGTGGGATTAAATTATCAGGTGGGCAACGACAGCGCATTGCCATTGCCAGAGCTATGCTAAAAAATGCACCCATTTTGATTCTGGATGAAGCGACATCCGCTTTGGATTCATTGACAGAGAAATTGATTCAGGATGGTTTGCATTTGTTAATGCAAAATAGAACAACTATTGTCATTGCGCACCGTCTTTCTACCTTATCGGAAATGGATCGCATTCTGGTCTTTGATAAAGGTCGCATTATTGAAGATGGGTCGCATGAGGAACTGATCAAGGTACCAAGTCATTACAGTCACATGTGGCAAATGCAAGCTGGAGGTTTTTTACCAGATAAAATCTAAACTGATAATTTGGCTAAAAGCAAGATCCGTAGCTCAGGAAACCCTGAGCTACGTTTTACAGCACTCAGGCTAGGATATAATGTTTTTACATCGAAACATGTTCAGTAACTGCTTGTTTACTTCGCTCATACTGGATGAACAGTTCAGCAAGCGCATCTGGTGTAGCATCTTTTTTAGCATCAATTGCACGCTCACTCCATTTAGGAATTCGAACTCCCTTAAAAAAATTATCTTCAGCCTGTTCAAAGCGTTTCTCAAAATTAACAGTATAAATCTTGCTAAATCCAGTGATCTCTCCTTTTTCATCGGTCTCCAACTCAAGAACAGCTTTTTGAATCGCCTTTTTAGCATCCAACTTTGCACCCTTGATTCCATCTTCTAAAATCTTTTTAGCACCTTCAAGCGTTTCAGAAAAAACGAGTTCATGGCCTAATGAATAACCACAAACATGTTCATATGCCACTGCGTGAAACGGAGAAATTAGATAAGAAGCCAAATCAGTAAAACTATCACCTGATTTGGTGTAGGCTGGGTTAACAATTGCGTATATTTTGCTCATTTCATTCCCTAAAATTAAAAATATATAAAAATAAAGCCTGTCCGCGGATATGAACTGACTCAAGCTCCATAAATGCATTAACCTGGAAAAAACAGTGGCAACGTATAAAGAGTTCGCATGTTAAATTGACAAGTATTTGTAGCCTGTATCAGCGTTCAAATTACAAATACTTGTCAATTCAGCACAGAAAACACTTGCAGTAAAATTCACCAGTTTTTTCCGGATTAAATATTATCACATTTGTCTTATTTGTATATAAGATAAGCGACTACTATTACTTTGATACAAATCAGTTATAGCAATGCCTACTAAGTTTTATTCGGCGTTGCAAGTTCACTTGGCTTCAGTTACGCACTATTATGTACACTCCTTCGCCTCGTTCACTTGCCCTTAATGGCTAGTGCGGTAGTTGAGGTTTATTTTTAAATAATCTATAAGGCCAATGCAATTTCAGGCCATCACGCGTCAATTGGAATGGGCCTTAGTTTATATTCAAGACCCATCGATTGACTTTGGCTTAACCGACAAATTTGAGTTTGTCACTTATTTCCTGAGAACTGGTGACCGTCAATGCATTGTTTGTGTCATCCTGTTTCTTGACTTTAAATAAGGTATTGGGCTTTTTCACGGTGACAAGAGCAAGATATGGTTTGCTGGCTGCCACATTTTCTCGCTCGGTTCCAATTTTCCGCTCATCCATATACTTTGTAGCCTCTGACCGGTCTTTAAATAAGGTCAAGTTCGATTGAAATGATTTTTTTATGGCTTTAGTACTCGGGGTAATTGTGTAAAAATCAGAGGATTTGAACTTGACACATTGTACGTTTTGACCGACTGCAAACAAACCCTGCATATCTTCGCTAACTATGCCCAATTTTCTTGAAATTTTTTCATCTTTTAAAAGGAGGTTAATTTTTTCTAATTGCTCCTGGGACAAAGTACGTAAATTTAGTACAGATTTTAAATCAAGATAAGATACTATTTCTTTTAGAATTTCCAGGGGTAATATGGCTAAGTCACCATTCAACTTCAATTTTTCCATCGGTTTGTTTTTAGATTTTACCAGTTTACCGAGCAAGTCAAATATTTTCATCTCCACTCCAGTTTGATTAAAATATATACACATAGTATCATAGAAAAATTAAGCTTTTATTAGGCAAGGTCCCTGAAGTTTTTTTAGAAAAGATTTAATCTTGAATTGACCACAGATTTTTCAATTTCACATCGAACAGCCCCCTCTCCCGCGATAGGAACTTTGATAGTATGATGATGCCCTTCGCGGGAGAGGGAAATGGACAAATCTATGCTAAGATAACGAGCCGTAATTTACGGAAGAACTGCACTGATGCTGAGAGACATCTTTGGTACCCTCTTCGAGCGGGTAGACCGTAACTGCTTCTCATTGCATCTTGATGCACTTTTATAATCGACCCATCAAGCATGGGCCATTCGTGATCGCCATCTTTTTTTAATTCCGCCAATATTGCGGCGATATAATCTTTTTTAGATCTGTTGCTATAAGGATTATAAACACTTTTCTAATTGCCATAGTCCTGTGGCAAGTCACGCCATGCAGCACCAGAACGAAGCATCCAACATATTGCCTCCATGAATAACCGATCCTTTTTACCATGTCGCCCTTTAGGCTTTGGAAGTAATTTTTCTAAACGTGGCCACAACTCGTCATCAATGACCATACCTGACAATCCCTCTCTGTCCGATGTGAAATTGAAAAATCTGTACTCATTTCAAGATCAAATCTTGTCTAAAAAAAACTTCATGGACGTTAACTAATTGATTTATTATATAATAATTTTGTTTTTGTGCTGCCTATTGCCTCAATGAAAGGTGTCGCCAAAGGATAAAAAAAATTTGAAAAAAGAATTTATCTCACTTAATATTTCCGTGAGACAGGATCGTAAAAGTATCAGCTCAATCATTATTCACTTATTCGTTAGATAACAAGCAACTTGTTAAGTTTCATGAAGCAAGTTACAGAAGTTATCTCTACTGAATGGAGGACTGGTAAACTTAGTTAACTAAATCAATAAGCATATTTCGTGTTGAGATAGATATTTAAGTTAATCAGTGCTTTTTGTATCTGCTAGCTCAAGTAGCAGAGACATAATACTCATGAATAACCCTCCAGTGGTTGGCATTTCCTATTACTCACCAAGCGTTGTAATTTGAATTATATTTCAGCCATCAATCTTATCTCAATTTAAAATTTAACCAATTAATTTTTCATAAAAGGTATAAAAATGGCTATACGTTATTTATCGTTTGAATTTGATGAGTGTTTATTTAATCACAAGTACATTCAAGAATCCGATTTAGGTCTCGCAAAGCATTTAGGAGATGCGATTCTAATCCACAATAGAGCATATTTAGATCAACTAAAAATTGAAAATACTGCATTTGATACGGTGGTTGTTTTGATCGGATCCAATAGGCAATCCTATGAATATGATTATTCTAATATGGGTTATGGAAACAAATTTAAAGGTTCATGTTGTCCGGCCATTCAAACAGTATGTGCTGATCTGAATGTTACATTTGATCCATTTCTTTTAGCTGATGTGACTGGAAATCTGCCTTATGGAACTTCTTATAAGTTAATCATGCAAGAAATTGCTGACAATACCTATCTCAAGAATCCTCAACAAAACCATGCTACATGTACTATGGATGAAACCAAAAGAACGCTCCTATTTGCACAGATGCAAAAAGCAGCTGCAGATCATCCTAATGAAGAAATTATCTTTGATTTCGTTGACGGCAGGTATGATATTTTAGTTTGTTATTTATACAAATATTTTACAAAACATCCGCATATGATTCCTAAAAATGTAAGCTTACGCCTGCATTTGTATGGAGGCGCTAAGGTTGCTTTAATGGCGTCTATTCAAGGAACTGGCGAACCTTATTTAAATTATCCTGAACATGTTAAGTATATGTTAGGCCATTTGTGGGATCTGGATAAATTCGCTGAGTCCATGAAACTATTTTCAATAGAACATATAGATAATATATTAGAAAACTTTTATAAACTTGAAGAACAAGCTACGGCTTTGGAATCAGCCATACAGAAGGGTGAATACATTACCAAATGTACCGAATCTATTGATAATATTGAAGAACTTGCTACAGAAAAAGAATCTGACATTGATACTTACGACTTTAGTGTTACGTCTGATGAATCCTCAGATGAGGACAGTGATCTTGCGTTTCTTGAAGACAATGGTCCAGAAAAAGAGGTTGACGCTGGCAAACAAACTCTTGCTACTGAAACTTCCACTATTCACCCGCGCCCAGAGGCAGAACCGGCTAATCAACAAGGCAATCTGGGACGTAATCAGCATGTGTTCCATAAACCAGTTGCAGTTAATAGAGTAAACAGATCCCCTATGGCATTACCCGATGATACGTTTTGCAGCGCCAGTAGTTCTTGTTTAATATCCTAAAAATTTACTCTTTATCGCCTCGATTAATGATGTTTCACCTCATTGTGAAACATCATTAAAATCCCACCAGGAAAAATCATCAAACAAATATCAGCTCTCTCCAATATACACCGGGTTACCCATAATGTATGGTTGCTTTAATATTAGCTTCAGATCCCAAAACCATCACAATAAAATCAGCTTATTACCGGGCTTAAATGTGCCAATTTTGTCATCAAATTATTATTTTTTACTCAAAATATGGATTATCATCTGTCTTATAACGACGTGAACGTATAAATTTTATGGTTTTTTGTCACCCATCCCCCCTTTACGCCAAGTAGCTCGCATTTCTGTCCAGCTACTAAAAATATCGATCATCGAAATAGACCACACAAAATCACCCATTAGCGGCATGCCAGAGTATCTGCTTCCATAAAACCAACTTGGCTCGTGTCTCAATAGTTTGTACTAATCTTAATATATTTTCTTAAAGGACTTCCTAACTTCGTTTCATTTGAGCCTCTTCCATAGCAGAATTTATAGAGTCTTAGTAAATGATCAATCATTGCCAGCAATTTCGCTGATACTTCGTCTAATGAACCCTCTTAATATTTGTAATATTTCGGGAACCAGGGAGGCAGAGTTTTTTTTAAACGCATAAAGCACATCTTAGCAGTAGCAAGCCAAATCATTTAAGCGACTCCAATAATAAAGTTAGCTCATAAGCTTTTCTTTTTACCCCGTTTATTAAGCTTTTTATTGGAAATGGGCAACAGATAATTTGAGGCAATTCGTTGAAAAAAAAATTTTTTCTTATTTAATATTGCCTTAAGAAAAGTTCATTAAAATATCAGATTAATCATTATTCAATTATTCATCAGATAACAAGCAATTTTTTGACTTTCATGAAGCAAATTACAGCAGTTGTCTGTACTGAATGGAGGACTGGTAAACTTAGTTAACTAAATCAA
This sequence comes from Legionella qingyii, assembly GCF_003990155.1. Taxonomy (NCBI): domain Bacteria; kingdom Pseudomonadati; phylum Pseudomonadota; class Gammaproteobacteria; order Legionellales; family Legionellaceae; genus Legionella; species Legionella qingyii. The sequence continues at coordinate 201,655 of NZ_RZGX01000003.1, read as the reverse complement.
TAAGCAGATTTCATGTTGAGATAGATATTTAAGTTAATCAGTGCTTTTTGTATCGGCTACCCCCAAGTAGCAGCGGCATAAAAACTCATGAATGACATTCCAGTGGTATCGACATCCTAGTACTAACCAAGCGTTGTAATTTGGATTATAAAGGGACCATCAAATCCTATCTCAATTGAAATTTAACTAATTAATTTTTATAAAAGGTTTTAAAATGAAAATACGTTATTTATCGTTTGACTTTGATGGGTGTTTATTTAATCCAAGTTACGCTCAAGCAGAACATTTCGAGTTCACTAAGCATTTAGGAGATGCCGTTCTAGTCCACAATAGAAGATTTTTAGAGCAAATCAAAAGAGAAAATGCAGCATTTGATAATGTGGTTGCATTGATCGGCTCCAATAGGCAATCCTATGAGACTGATCAATTGAACATGGGTCCTCAAAAAGCATTTAAAGGTTCATGTTGTCCTGCGATTAAAACAGTATGTGCTGATCTGAATATTACATTTGATCCGTTTCTTTTGGCTGATGTGACTGGAAATCTTCCTTTCGGAACTTCTTATAATTTAATTATGCAAGAAATTGAGGCCGGTAACTTTATGCAAGATACAACTCAATATGAGCATGCTACATGTCCTGGCGAAGAATATAAAGTATCGCTGCTATTCGCACAAATGCAAAAAGCAGCAGCAGATCATCCTAATGAAGAAATTATCTTTGATTTCTTTGACGACAGGTACGAGATCTTAATGGGTCGTGCAAAGGAGTTTTTTACAAAATATCCGCATATGATCCCTAAAAACGTCACCTTACGCATGAATAGGTATGCAGGTGATGATGTTACTTTAATGGCATCTATCGAAGGAACTGGCGAACCTTATTCTAATTATCCTGAACATGTTAATAATATGTTAAACGATTTGTGGGCTCACGATGAAATCGCTAATTCCTTGAAACCAATTTCAAATGAACAACATACAGATATTGTGTTAGAAAATAATTATAAGTTCGAAGAACAAGTTAAGGCTTTAGAAACAGCAATCCAAACAGGCGAATACATTGCCCTCAATTTAGCAGCACGGGAAATTGATCACATTGTAGAATATACGGAAGCAGTTGACACGAACGAAGAACTCTCTACAGAAAAAGAATTAGAATCCAGCAACAATTTGTCTCCACTTAGCTATTTTACTGATAACTCTAGTGGTGAACCCAGAGCCAAGCTTGCTTTTGCCAAAAAGAATCATAGTCATAATGAAATAAATCGATGGTTTCAAGGATATCAACAACCCGAGTATATTGAGGATGGCGATCGCATTATACTGTTCATTAATGTTCATCCTGATTCCCCCTATAAAGATCCATCTTTATTTGAAGCAATAGAAATTTTACGCCAACAACACATTGAACTCAGTGATAATGCCATAGAAACATTACAACAAGAATTTAATTCTGTACTACCTGTATTAGAACAAGCAAAATCAATTGCAATGACATATGATGTTGACTTCAAGCAGTTTCTTGATGGGTATACTAATGCTTTTAGTGATATGCCAGTTGATTACTTGGTTAAATACAAAAATCATGAGCTTGTTGAAAACGATGGCCGAGAAAAAGAAGCTAACATTGGTAATCTTAACTTTAGTGATAGATCTGATGAATCTTCGGATGAAGAAAGTGCTCTTGAGCTTGTTGAAGACGATAGTCGAGAAAAAGAGCTTGACGCGAGTACTGATGACTTTAGCGATAGTGATTCATCTGTTGACGCCTCGGATGAAGAAAGTGATCTTAAGCCTTTTGAAGACAATAGTCCAGAAAAAGAGGTTGAGGTTGATGTTGACAAACAAACTCTTGCTACTGAAACGCCCGCTATTCACGCGCGCTCAGAGGCCGAGCCCACTAATCAACAAGGAAATCCAGCTGGCAATCCAGGGCGAAACCAGTATGCGTTCCATAAGCCAGCTGCAGCTCCTAGAACAAACAGGGCACCTATCGCATTGCCCGAGGATAAGTTATGCAGCGGCAGTAGTTCTTGTTTAATATCCTAAAAATTTACTCTTTATCACCTCGATTAATGATGTTTCACTTCATTGTGAAACATCATTAAAATCTCACCAGAAAAAATCATCAAGCGAGTAAAGCAAATATCAACATCCCCCAATGTACGCCGGCTTACCCATAATGTAGGTTGCTTTAATATTATCTTCAGATCCCAAAGCCATCAAAATAAACAACAACTCGAAAATATCATTGACTCGTTCACGGCGATATTTCAGATAGGTTGTAGCATCAGGATCAATCACAATGAAATCAGCTTCCTTGCCGGGCTTGAATGTACCAATTTTATCATCCAATTGTAATGCTTTTGCAGCTCCCAAAGTCGCCATATACCAACGCATCATACTAGGTAATTTCACACTATTTAACATGGAAACCTTATACGCATCATCTAAAACAGCAAACATTGAAAGACAATTTCCAGCCCCCCAATCAGTCCCTAAAGTGATTTTATTGGTATATCTGAAGGCTCTTGCAAAGTTGAATAAGCCACTACCTAAAAAGTTATTACTCAAAGGACACCAGGAAATAATCGCTCCCGATTTTTTAAACAGCTCCAGCTCTTCATCTGTTGTATGAATGCAATGACCAAATACACTTCGGTCCGTTACCAAACCAAAATGGTCATAAACATCCAGATAATGTTTGCTCCAGGGATAAATTTTTTTTACTGCAGCAATTTCATTCAGATTCTCATCCAGGTGCGTTTGAATATAACAATCAGGATGTGCTTTTTTAAGTGAACCACACAACTCCAGCATTTGCTCAGAACACGCTAAAGCAAACCGCGGCGAAATACAGTAGGATAAACGGCCTTTATTATGCCATTTTTCGATCAAACGAACACAATTATCATAATTCTCCTGTGTTGTTAATCTCAGTTTATCAGGAGCATTTTCATCCATCAAAATATTGCCGGTTACAAAACGCATGTTTCTTTTTTGTAACTCTGCAAAAAATATATCAGTTGCCTCATAAAATAATGGTCCGTAAGATACAGCCGTTGTAGTTCCATTTCTTAAAAGATAATCAAGAAAGAAATTTAAATCTTTTGTTGCACTCGCCCTATCACTATAAACACTCTCCGCAGGAAATACATAGTCTTCCAACCACTCCAACAGTTTTTCACCATAGGCGGCAACAATTGCGCTTTGCGTAGCATGTTGATGAGTATCAATAAATCCAGGAGTAATTATCTTATTTTTATAATCAACCAGTTTTACCCCATCTATTTTATTCTTTAAAACATCATAACTCCCCACATCAACAATCTTCCCTGCTTCAACAACCAATATGCCATCCTCGATGTAAACATATTGACACTCTTGCTCTGATTGTTTTTCTTTCTTATTATCAGGAAGATTTTCAATGGTAGCCGTGTCTTTAAAATAAAAAATTGCACCTCTATAAGCTGTTTTATCACTCATAAAAATCTCCATGTTATTCAGGGTTCGTGTCCTTAATAAAATAAATCAGCAAAATTGAGGACAGTGTACAAAATGGTAATATCCACAAATAGGTAAAAAAGTCTTTGGATGCAGCAGTAACAAATAAATAAGGGATGAACAATAAAAGGGTGTTAAATAGAAAAACTGCCGTATTTAATACGCTAATGGCCACACCACGGGTACTGTCTGATGAAATTTCACTGACCATCGTATAAAAAAGCATAGAGCCTGAAAGTAAAAAGCCAATCAGAAATGAAACTATTTTAGTAATGATAAATGAATTGGTGCCATAGTGAGGAAGATAAATTCCCAGTAATAAGGCCATGGTTCCAGTGACTAAAGTAATGTGTATTACCATAATTCTTGATTTGACTGTATTGGAAAACCAACCCATTAATGGGGTGCCAATACCAATCCCTGCAAAAATCAATCCGCTAATCATAATTGATTGCAGAATATCGACTGAATAGTAGTTTTGAATTTGCATGAACCATAAACTCGCATAAGCAAGTAAAACACCAAACGACATTGCTGCAGTAACGGAACACAGTACAATTTGTTTGTTTTTAAAAACAACCGCTAATGATTTTTTTAATGAAATCGAACTATCTCTTACGAAACCAGGAGGGGAACGAACAAGGATAGAAGATAAAATAAATAAAATCAGACCAAAAATCGAGAGCCATTGATACAGTTCACTCCATGTATGCGATATCAACTCTACTTTAAAATAATAATGAAGAACCCCAGCTAAAATACATGAAAGTGTTTGGGTCAAACCAAATAATACAGGAAAAAACTGTGCGGAAAACCATTGAGAAATCAAAACTGCCGCGGCAACAAATGCAAAAGAAGCACCTATTCCTTGAATGAAATTTGCAAATGTAAAAATTGTCAAGCTACCCGCAATAGAGATAAAAATATTCCCTAAGGCCAGTAATAAAATTCCCCCGCTGACTACAATTCTTGGATTAAATTTATCAAGCAAATAACCAGCGGGAATTTGCATGCAAGCAAAGCCTAAAATAAATGCGCCGGTTGCAATGGATACGCCATAATCGCTAGCACTTAGTGTGTTTTTTATTGGTTCTGAAAATACTGCTGCCGCAGTGTTCAAACAAAAAGAATAAACAACAAACAAGGTTGCAATCAACCAAACAATAGTCCCATATAATTTTTGCATGAATTATCCTTTTTTCCAGGTGAGTGTCTTTTTTATGCCCTTTATGAAAAAAAGTATAGCAAATAAACAATTGTATTTTGGATCACATCACTTTGAAAAATTCAAACCAAAAGAATGAACATGGAGAATAATTTTCATCCACTCATCTATACTCAAAATAACCCAGTCACAATTTTTATCTTGCAGGATGCAATACTGGGCTGACTAAAAAGGAGTTTTTTTATGAAAGTTAATTACTTGGTTGTTCCTCTCATTTTAATACCACTATCCGTTTTCAGCCAAACCAATGATGATGTTATCACATTGACCATTTCACAAAATCCGGATAATAAAAACAGTCAGGTCATCACATACTCTAATGAAACAGACCATTTAAAACAAAATAAGTCGTTCTCTCGCAGCATTGATTATCCGACTCAAATTATTCGTATGGAAAAAAATATAGAAAATCAGCAACTCTCCTGTGATGAGGTGAACAATCAAATTGATAAAATATTAGTACAACATATAGCGAATGAACAATTCACTTATGCAATTTATATTAGTTGTTATTATAATCCTGAAACTAAATTAGCAACTCAATTCGTCATCAGTAGTTATTTTGATCCGGTAAGTGATGAAGCCGTTCGTTACTTAGAATCCTACCTCAACAAATACAACGGTACTAATTTGTTAGGTGCACAATACACAATTGAGTCTGCAAAAGGTCTCATCATTTCCTTAGATATTGCCGCTGGAATGAAAAAAAGACCTAATAGACCTCCTTTTACAGAATATCGAAAGGACCATAGCAGCTTCTATTTCAAAAGCAATTATGAAATGAAAAACAAACTGTTTAGTGATATCTATCAAAATTTTTTCACCACTGATCCAAATAAAATATTTCCTTTTTTAGATAAATGGGTTTCTTCTCATGCAAGCTCTATTTATAAAGCGGTTTTAAGAGATTCAAATTATGTTGAGTTACAACCCGAAAAAATTTTTCTCATGGAAAATGAGGAAATATATGTTTCGAACTTTAAACAATATTTTGCACACTTTTGCGAGCCCTATGAAAATCATAGATGCTTGAATCCAGCAGAAAAAATTGACAATGAAGAAGACAATTCAAAAATAGCTTCGTAAATTAACGAACCCGGAGTTTTTAGTTTGTACCCCAGGTGCAGCGCTGCGAAACCCGGGTTTTCTTGAATGGGTGTCCCGGGTTACGCTGCGCTTCACCCAGGATACAGTGATTATAAAATTTACTATTAACCTAACTCAGGCTCATATGCAGGTACCTTTGTGGCTTTTAATTCAACTTGCTCCTCGGCAATTGCTTTATCATTCACAATTTTGGTCACACACGCATCAGACCAAACATTTAAAGCAGTTTCCAGCATATCAATTAAACCATAAAAGGGTAAAATAACGCCCATAAGGACGATAGGAACATTCATACTTGATAACAGACTGATGCTTAGAAAGAAACATCCCATGGGCACGCCGGCATTTCCAATAGCAGCTACAGTAGCAACAAATATCCATAAAACCATTGTGCCGTAAGAAGTCGGCATTCCATGATTTTGCATTAAATAAATGACCGTAGCAAAAATAAAAGCGGCACAACCGTTCATATTTATGCTAGTGCATAAAGGTAAAACAAAACGACTTACGGATGGTTTTACTTGTAAATTATTTTCTATAGTATTCATCGTGACAGGCAATGTCCCGACCGAAGACTTGGAGAAAAATGCTACTGATAAGGCAGGAAGCATGGAGCGCATTGCTGAAAAAGGCTGAATCTTATTCCTTTTTAACCATAAAGGTAAGACGACAAAACCTTGAATTACATTCGCTAAAACAACAATTAATAAATACTCACCTATTCCTTTAATATCCATCCCTGAGCGCAACTGAACAACCGTTGAGGTAATAAAACCAAACAATCCCAAAGGAATAATCGTAATAATCCAACGGGTCATCACTAAAAACATGCCATGTGCGCCACGAAAAAACCGCGTAAGCGTATCGCGAGACTCTTCATCAGGGATTTGACGCACAGCAATGCCGATAATAATGCTTAAAAACAGTACTCCTATTACTTGCTGCTCCAGAAAAGGAGATAATAAATTGGTAGGTATAATATTTGCCAGGTATCCCAAGTAACCTAAACTACTCGCTGATTTGACTGTTTGCGCATCCAAATTAACCTGAACGGAGCTGGGTTGGATTAAAATGTAAAGCAAACAACTAATCGTTGCGGCCACTACGGTCGTAGAAAAAGTATACTTAAGTGTTCGCTGCCAAATTTTTTTCATGAATCCATCGGTCTTGTAGTTAGCCAGAGTAACAATGATGGATAAAGAAATAATGGGCAAACTAATGCATTTAAACAGCTTAATAAATAAATCGGAGATTAATAACCCTATCTCCTTGAAAAAAACAATATTTGACATCCCACTGACGATACCTAAACCAATCATTAAAGCATATAGCACGGGGGTGCTGAGAATTAGTTTTTTTTGTTGATGCGCGGCACACATGTTAATAATCCTTAAAATCAAAAAAGTAAAAATGAGAAGATTAAATTAACAGCAACAACAAGAAACGAGTTTAAAATGAGCGAGAGTTGAGCGATGATTCGTTTGTGTCGAGTGAGCTACCATAAAAACCTTTTATTTTTTGATCAAATTTTGCACAATTAGAGATATTCTAACACATTGCGCATGTTCGTCAAGAGATTTTAAAATCTGCAGATCCATCAGTCAATCAATTCAAGACAATTGATCTGTTGCTTTAAACGGATGATTCGACGATAAGCTTCCTCTATACGTTTTTGATTTATTCTTTGCTCAAATACCAAACGCTCAATCATCTTAATCACTTCTGGCGCCGTAATTTTGGCTAATTGATTTGCAAAAATGAGCATATCAGCACCCGCATTGATTGTCAGGGATAAAGCATCCTCAAGTGAATAATGATCGGTAATTGCTTGCATTTGTAAGTCATCTGCAATAATTACTCCATCATAGCCCATGGTCTTACGCAATAAGCCGGTTAAAATATCGTGGGATAAAGTTGCAGGTAACCCCTGATTATCCAACTGTTTATTCACCACATGCGCTGTCATGATGAGAGTTGGTTGATGAGTATCTCGCACGAGTTGATAATAAGGAACCAACTCATCCTTATGGAAGGCATTGGTCACATCGACAAACCCTTTATGGGTATCACCTAATGCACTACCATGACCTGGAAAATGCTTATAGCAGCATGCAATACCCTGGTGTTGGAAAACATCCACAAATGCTCTGGCCAATCGAACTACTTCATTAGGGTCAGCGGAAAAACTACGTTGTACACTTCCTATAATTCCTTGCTGATCTTGCAAATGTAAATCAACAACCGGAGCAAAATTAAGATTAAAACCCAATGACTTTAATGTTAATGCCATTTGTGTCAACTCAGCCTGCAAAGCATCAGGGGATAATTGTGCCATGTTATATGCATTCATAGTCGGCATACATCCCTCGATCCGAGACAAACGATCGATACTTCCGCCTTCATAGTCTATGGCAATTAACAAGGGCAAATCGTTATTTTTGAAATTTACTTCTGCAGAATGGTAATAATAATTGAGTTGATGAGTTAACCGTTTGATTTGTGCCTGGTTTTTTAAATTCTTACCATATAAATTCGTAGAAACATCATGGTCGAATAACAAAACACCGCCTAATCCATCTGAAGACAGCCATTCCGCTATAGGGCTTTTGTCATGTATATCGCAACCATCAAACCCCATAACTAACATTTGACCAATTTTATTTCTAAGAGTAATCATCAGCCGCTCCGTCAACAAGATAAGAAAAAAAATTTCCTAAAAAATAGTTGATGTTGTACTGAGAATCATACACAAAGATAAAAAATAATGCCATTTATATCTTTTTTGGCGGTATTGCTGGAATATCATCAAAATTACAACTGCAATTACCTGGTGCATTAGGAGGAAGAGGGACTAATGAAAAATCACTGGCATAGCAAACAGTCACGTTCCAGGCTGAATCTCCAGGATTGATTGTATTAGGTAAAGACCAATAATTTTTAGCAGTATACGTTTTACCTTCATCACTTTGCCAAAAAATAGGAGAAAATCGAGCTCGATACATTAATTTTTGACCCGGTTGACAAGGGAAAGTCTGACGTGTCCACGATTTTCCAATAGGCACAGTAACTGTTGTTAAAGTTTTGGCACTTATGGCATCCATTATATCTACAGATACATCATATTTGGTCCAACAATTATCTTTAACTAAAGTGTAATAACAAGTAATCTCTGCCCAAAGGGGGCTTGAAGAAATCAAACTGAATATGAAAATAAAAGTTCGTATTATCATAATTTAATCCCTTTATTCACAAAACGTGCTCACGATTTTTTGTTTCTAAAGTAGAAACAATATCTAACTAAATAGTAACTATATTTAGATCTTATTTATTCATAGTATATACAATAACGATCATAAGTTACGAATAAGTTATAAATTTAGATCAATACAGGGTTGATTTTATTATCCGACCTGTATAAGCTTGCCCGAATTGGAGAGATGGCCGAGCGGTCGAAGGCGCACGCCTGGAAAGTGTGTATACGGCAACGTATCGAGGGTTCGAATCCCTCTCTCTCCGCCAAATTTGATAAAAAGGCGGTCAACTCGTAATAGAAGTGCTTGCCGTTTTTTTATGTTTAATATTCCCATAGGTGCTTTTGCAGTGATGGAACTGAAAATCCTGATTGAGGGTACGCAAAGGTATGATTATGAACAATTCATTAGGGATATGGCATATGAAATTAATTGTAATAGGAATTTTATTATCATTTAATGCGATAGCTGGCGATTATTTCCCTAAACTAACATCACAAGATCAACCTTGGTCTGTTACTGCAAGTGCTGGTACAGGTACTTATGAGTTAACATCCTCAAGAGATAAAAATGTTCCAATAGGACGTTTAGCGCTGGCCAATGAAATGATGCTTGCTGGCAATATAGCTTTGGGCTTGGAATTAGGGCTGCAAACCGGTACCCGAATAAAACTCAATATGCCCCAAGAAGCTTTTCATGCTCTGAAAAAATGGATTCCTATGCAAACTACCCTTGCCCCAACATTGGATTTATTAATTACATCCAAGAGCGATCCACTGGGCAATAGTTCTTTTTTTGCGCAACTGAAAGGTGGGCTTGCCTACAGACATTGGCGGGATGATCGGGTTCCTCTTAATGACATTTCTCAATTAGCCGGCGAGATACAAGCAGGCTTTGGCTATCCAATTACTGCTTTGGCCAACCTAAACTTATTATATCAAGGAATATTCAGTGGCAATGGACCCAATTTTCATTTTGAAACCTATTCTAAAAGAGGACAATTATCCAATATTCCAACCCTACATGCTGTACTTTTAGGTTTGTCTGTAAATCTATAAAAATGTTCCCCTAGATTTTCAATTTGTGACTAAGAGACAGATGCAGCGAAGCTACAATAGACTATAATGTAATCTAAACGGATCTACTTCTCTATTGAACAGTAGCAGGGAGTACTATCATGAAAGAACAACATTACGCCTATAAAATAACTCACGGCGCATCCAGTTTAAATTGTCCTCATTCTGCCTTAGTAAACGATAAAATGCTGGACTTATTAAAAGAAATAGAAAACCAACATAGTGATGGAATTTTCTGGGTATTTAAACAGTTTGGTGATCAACCTCAAGAACCACTCTGCATCATAGACTGTTCAAAAAAACGAATTTACTTTCATTACTCCGGCGAGGTCGAAGACTTAAAGGATGCTATAGCAAATTTGAGTCACTAATTCGCTCTCAAAAGAGAAAAGAAATTTTTCAAATCAAATGGATTATTATTTTTTTATTTTGGTCTTATCTGATACAAATAAACTCTAGACAAATGACAGTTTTTTAGTCACTATTCCACTCGATTTTTATTTTCATGCAAAGAGAATACTTATGTCTTTAAAAGCCAAAATAGTTATTTTAAGTTTGATTGTTTTTAACTTATTGCCCAATGCTTATGCCGCTTCTTCAGCTAACCATGTTGAAAGCGATACCGCCATCCAAAATGCTGTTTTATTTTATATTAACAAATACCGGCAGCAACATGGCTTATCCAAGCTTACAATGGACAACAATATTGTAATTCAAGCCAAACAACACTCTCAAGATATGGCCAATCATCGTATGCCTTTTGGTCATCAAGATTTTGGAAAACGTATTGCTAAACTGCGTTCACAGATTAAAAATACAGGTGGTGGTGCTGAGAATGTTGCATACAACTACAAAACAGCTGAAATTGTAGTCAGTCAATGGGTCAAAAGCCCAGGCCACAGAAGAAATATTGTAGGAAATTATAACTTGACTGGCATAGGGGTTGCCCGTGACAAGCAAGGCAAACTTTACTATACCCAAATATTCCTGCAAACAGGAAAAAGTCCTCGAAGCTACACGGCGAGAAGACCCTACATTGGCGTTCCCTTTTTCGGTATTAAAAGACAAAGCTAAGCAAGAACTTAAAGACATGTAGCCTGAGGCGCACCGCGACTAAACCCAGGTTTCGCTGCTCTGCCCCCAGACTACATGATTATTAATAAACGCCGAACTTCATTTTCTTCATTAATTCAATAACCTAATTAAACTGCTTTTAATTTTAACGAAATCTTTGCAAAAAACCTGCTAAATCATGTGGCATTAATAATCAGAGTGGCCTATCATAAAACCATAGACAGTACACATTGTTCAGCCAACATTATTACTTTGGGAGCCAGATTGAGAGTGCGGTGAGCAAGCTTAGCAAGTACTAAGAAGCCTTAAACACTCCAGAGGAGTCCACCTTGGTAAAAAAGGACTGTACTCAATCTTACTGTCTATCCCAAATTCCATAAAAGGGCGTATTAAATATAATACGCCCTTTTTATTTGCTGCTATAATTCTATAAATCAATAGCGTTACCTAATCACTCATTATCGGTTTGACTATTTTTTTTTATGCATAATCTTTATAATCAACAATTAAAGCTTCAGTTAGTATTATAATTACAGACACACTTATAAACTGGACTTGGCTCAAATGGATCTTTTACTAATTCTGCTTGTCCTATTCTTTTTCAGCTTGTCCTTTGGACTAATCAGATTCTATGATTATTTATCAAGGAGTGAATCATGAGCTTGTATTTAAGCTGTGGAATAATCGCATTCGGTTTATTAGTCTTTTTGTTAGTTGTATTATTCAAACCCGAATTATTTTAAGCCATAGATTTAATTTAAATGTGGGATGGACCCCTTATGACAAAACCTGGTTTTCTACAAATCGCATTTTATCTGTTCTTTTTGTTGCTTCTTGTAAAACCGTTAGGTTGGTACATGGCACGAGTGTATCAAGGCCGTCCTTGTTTCCTGGACATTATATTAAGACCCTTCGAACACCTAATCTATAAGATTTGCGGGATCCATACTCAAGAAGAAATGGGATGGAAAACCTATCTATCAGCCATGCTCTTCTTAAACTTGGCTGGATTACTGGTTGTTTATCTTATACAACGTCTCCAATTCTATTTGCCATTGAACCCTCAAGAATTTCCCTCCCCATCACCCGCTCTTGCATTTAATACCGCAATAAGCTTTAGTACTAATACCAATTGGCAAGCTTATAGTGGTGAAACAACAATGAGTTATTTAACTCAAATGCTTGCGTTAACGGTACAAAACTTTATTTCGGCAGCAACGGGCATGTCTTTATTAATTGCGTTGATACGCGGACTCATAAAACATGAAAGTAACAGTTTGGGGAATTTCTGGGTAGATACAGTACGCGGAATACTCTATATTTTATTGCCTTTGTCACTGATTTTTGCACTTATTCTGTGCTCACAGGGTGTCATTCAGAATTTTAAACCTTTTCAAAAAATTAACCTCACCCACCCATTTACCTACCAACAACCTGTAAAAGATGTTACAGGCCGAACTGTATTAGATAACCAGGGTAATCCTAAAACAACGCCTGTAACAATAACAGAACAGGTCATTCCCATGGGACCGGTCGCATCGCAAATTGCCATCAAACAACTGGGTACAAATGGCGGTGGTTTTTTTAATACGAATTCGGCACATCCATTTGAAAACCCCACTCCATTGACCAATTTTCTGGAAATGATAGCGATCTTGCTTATTCCTGCAGCTTTTTGTTTTATGTTTGGCACCATGGTTCGTGATAAAAGACAAGGTTGGGCGATATTAATAACCATGTCCATTTTATTTGTTCCATGCTTAATATTTGAAGTTGTTGTCGAACAAGCAGGCAATCCAGCATTTCACCAAATGGGGATTGATACCACAGCTCAATCTGAATTTTACCCTGCCGGTAACATGGAGGGCAAAGAAACTCGTTTTGGCATTGTCAACTCTGCAATTTGGGCAACAGCTACGACCGCTTCCTCTAGCGGTTCAGTCAACTCCATGCTGGATTCATATACTCCTCTAGGTGGGATAGTTCCTTTATGGATGATGCATTTAGGTGAAGTCAGTTTTGGAGGTATTGGCTCAGGATTATCCGGGATGATAATGCAGATCATTCTCACGGTATTTGTTGCAGGGCTTATGGTTGGTAGAACTCCAGAATACCTAGGCAAAAAAATTGAGCCTTATGAAATGAAAATGGCCTCCATTGCTGTGTTAATTATGCCTTTGATTGTACTCATAGCTACTGCCTATGCTACGGTAACCCACATTGGGGTAAGCTCCATAGCCAATCCTGGTGCCCATGGTTTTACAGAAATGCTTTATGCATTTACTTCGATGGGGAATAATAATGGTAGTGCTTTTGCAGGCTTAAATGCCAATACACCTTTTTATAATATTGTCGGTGGCGTGATGATGTTGATTAGCCGGTATTGGCTTGCTATTCCTATTCTTGCGATTGCTGGTTCACTTGTTAAGAAAAAGCGGATTCCAAACAGTTCAGGTACATTAGCCACTCATACACCATTTTTTATGACCTTATTAGTTTATATTGCCATGATTCAGGGAGCGTTGTCCTTTTTACCAGCCCTTGCTCTTGGTCCTATCGTGGAGCATTTGATGCTTTGGGGGAAATATGGGTACTAAACCTCATTCTATTTGGGATTTTAACATTATAAAAGGTGCTGTAATTGACGCATTTTTCAAATTATCACCTCATATTCAAATAAAAAACCCAGTGATGTTTACTGTTTATATAAGTTCAATTATCACCACGATTCTTTTTATACAAGCATGTCTAGGAAAACCTGAAGCACCACCATTTTTTATTCTTGCTATTAGTTTGTGGCTTTGGTTTACACTCTTATTTGCCAATTTTGCGGAAGCAATGGCAGAAGGTCGCGGCAAAGCTCAAGCTCAAGAGCTACGACGAGCGCGTCGTGAAATTCAAGCTAAAAAATTGGCGAAGGCATCTAAAAATGCAAAATTCTCCATCATTCCATCCGTACAATTACGTGCAGGAGATCTGGTCTTGGTTGAAGCTGGTGATTTCATACCAAGTGATGGTGAGATTGTAGAAGGAATTGCTTCAGTTAATGAAAGCGCTATAACAGGGGAAAGCGCGCCTGTTATTCGTGAAAGTGGAGGAGATCGTAGTGCAGTAACTGGAGGCACTCAGGTCATTTCTGATTGGCTTATTATTCGCATCACATCTAATCCGGGCGAAACATTTCTAGATCGGATGATTACTCTAGTAGAAGGGGCAAAAAGAAAAAAAACACCTAATGAGCTTGCATTAACTATTTTACTCGCTGCATTAACTATTGTGTTTTTGGTAGTCTGTAGCACCTTGCTCTCTTTTTCGATTTACAGTGTTTCTGCAACTAAATCGGGTTCAGCCATTTCAATCACGGTTCTAGTCGCTCTTTTTGTTTGTCTTGCCCCAACAACTATTGGTGGGCTACTTTCTGCAATTGGTATTTCTGGTATGGATCGAATGATTCAAGCCAATGTCATTGCTTTATCAGGACGTGCCGTTGAGGCGGCAGGTGACATCGACATTTTAATACTTGATAAAACAGGAACGATTACTCTAGGTAATCGACAGGCAACAGAATTTGTTCCGGCAGAAGGTGTCGATATCAAAGATTTAGCCGATGCAGCTCAATTAGCTTCTCTTGCGGATGAAACGCCTGAAGGTCGAAGCATTGTCATTCTTGCCAAAATAAAATATAAGTTACGTGGCAGAACTCTTGCCCCATTACAGGCAACATTCATTCCATTCACAGCACAAACACGTATGAGTGGCGCAAATCTTGGCAATCGACAAATTCGTAAAGGTTCATCTGAAGCAATTGAAGAATACATCAATCAGTTAGGAGGGCATGTTCCTAAAAATGTGAAAAATAATGTTGAAATTATCTCACGCCAGGGAGGAACTGCACTGGTTGTTGCAGAAGGTCCCAAAGTACTGGGCATCATTCGTCTTAAAGATGTTATTAAAGGGGGTATTCGAGAGCGCTTTGCACAACTAAGGCAAATGGGCATTAAAACCATTATGGTAACTGGAGATAATCCTCTAACTGCAGCTTCAATTGCTGGTGAGGCTGGAGTAGATGATTTTCTAGCCAATGCCAAACCCGAAGACAAACTTAAATTGATTCGTGATCTACAAGCTCAAGGTCATTTAGTCGCAATGACTGGTGATGGAACAAATGATGCGCCGGCACTTGCTCAAGCAGATGTTGCTGTTGCAATGAATTCAGGAACACAAGCAGCAAAAGAAGCAGGTAATTTGGTCGATCTGGATTCAAACCCAACTAAATTAATTGAAGTAGTAGAAATAGGTAAGCAGTTATTGATGACACGCGGAGCCCTGACTACGTTTAGTATGGCCAATGATATCGCTAAATATTTTGCCATTTTACCTGCCGCATTTGTGAGCACTTATCCTGCTCTAAATGTATTCAATATCATGCACCTGGCAACCCCACAAACGGCAGTGCTGTCCACAGTAATTTTTAATGCAATTGTTATTGTTCTTCTTATACCTTTAGCTTTACGTGGGATTAAATATAGACGCCTTCCTGCAGCAGAACTCCTACGAAATAACGTCATAATTTATGGATTAGGTGGATTTATAATCCCTTTTATTGGCATCAAAATGATCGATATGCTCTTAATCACCTTAGGTTTAACAGGATAAAAAAATGGTTATAGAAGCTCTAAAACAAATAAAAACGGCACTAATGTTCCTGCTCGTTTTTTCTTTATTAACAGGCTTAATTTATCCTGCTGTAGTTACTGCTTTAGCTCAAATTTTTTTTCCTTATCAAGCAAATGGCAGTTTATTACGCCTTAACAACGAACCCATTGGTTCAGCATTAATTGGACAATACTTTGATGCACCCAACTACTTCTGGGGACGCCCTTCTGCCACAGCTCCATTTCCTTATAATGCAGCTCATTCTTCCGGTTCGAATATGGGGCCTTCTAACCCTGACTTTTTGTCAATTGTAAAACAACGAATTGATAGACTGCGTCAATTCAACTTGGAAGATCAAAATAAAATGGTCAAGCAACTCATTCCCGTTGATTTAGTTACTGCATCCGCCAGTGGTCTGGATCCGGAAATAAGCCCGCTGGCAGCCTACTACCAGATACCGCGTATTGCCAAAGCGCGTCATATTGCAGAACAAGAAATTCAAGAATTAGTGAATCAGTTAATAAAAAAACGTACCTTGCATCTTTTAGGAGAACCACGAATTAGTGTATTGGAGCTAAATTTAGCTCTCGATCAGATAAGGACTAATCAATGACAGACAAACGCCCCGATCCCAATGCATTATTACAACAAGTTATTAAAGAAGAGCAACAAAACCAACGTGGCAAACTCAAAATCTACCTCGGCGCTGCCCCAGGAGTAGGAAAAACTTATTCCATGCTTCATGAAGCAATGGGAGAGCAAGCTAAAGGATTAGATGTAGTAGTAGGCATTGTCGAATCTCATGGTCGCATTGAAATTGAAGAAATACTTAAAAACTTCGTAGTTTTGCCCAAAATCACAATTGAATATCACGGTAAACAGTTACAAGAATTTGATCTGGATGCATCATTAAAAAGAAATCCAGGATTAATTCTCATTGATGAAATGGCACATACAAATGTGACCGGCGTCCGGCATAAAAAACGCTGGCAAGATATTAAAGAATTGCTCGACCGTGGTATTAATGTCTATACCACTCTTAATGTTCAACATATAGAAAGTCTCAATGATGACGTCTCACAAATCATTCATGCGCCAGTTCAAGAAACAATTCCTGATGCCATGATAGAACGAGCGAACACTATCGAATTAGTCGATTTAGCTCCTGAAGATTTATTAAAACGTCTGTCCGAGGGCAAAGTATACGTCCCCAAACAAGCCCGACTTGCTGCTGAATTTTATTTCCGTAAAGGCAATTTAATGGCATTACGTGAGTTGACATTACGAACTCTGGCAAAACGGGTAAATACCCAGGTACTTTTATACAGGCAAGGCCAAGGTATTAAACATATTTGGCCAAGCATGGAGAAGATACTCGTTTGCGTTGGCCCAGGTCCGGAATCACATAAATTGATTCGAGCAGCCAAAAAAATGGCTACCAGTTTACAAGCAGATTGGATTGCAGTATATGTAGATTCTACGCGGACTCATCTATCGACAACGCAGCGGGATCAAGCCATAAAAAATTTATTTTTTGCAGAGCAATTGGGGGCTGAAACTCATATTTTAATAGGGTATGACCTTGTCAAAGAAATTATTAATTTTTCCCGAGAGCAAAATGTCACCCTGATTATGATCTGCAAACAGATTCGTACTCGTTGGAGAAATTTTTTCTTTCGCAGCCTGGCAGACGAAATTTTGCGTTACAGTGGTGAAATTGATGTTTATACTATGACCGAGGGAGCCAAGAAATCAACAAAAAAATTACTTGCCAAACCCATGACTCCCTGGCTCTATTACTTTTTATCAACAAGTATCGTTGCAGTCACAACACTCATTAATTATTTAATTTATCCTTTAGTCAATGATACAAGTTTAACCCTAACTTATTTAATAGGAATGACCTGCATTGCTTTATTAGGACGCACAGGCCCTGCAGTTTCAGGAATTTTTCTTAGTATTTTTGCGTATATTTATTTCTTTATTCCGCCCTATTATAGTTTCTTTATTCCCCAGTCAGATTATTTTTTTACCCTTGTTATGATGCTTATTATGGCATTAATTATTTGTCAATTAACCTTGGTAACTCGTCGTCAATCAGAAATTGCACGCCTTACAGAATATCAAACTTCAGCCTTATATACTTTGAGTCGCAGGTTATCCAGAACACGGGGAATAGTCAGATTGCTTCGCACAGGCATTAATTATATTTCAGAAACTCTTCACTGCGAGATCATTGCCCTACTACCGAAAAATGGGCATCTTGTTGTCCGTGCAAGAGCCAAATCACATCAAGATTTGGATGAAAAGGAATACAGTATTGCACAGTGGGTATTCGAGTTAGGGCAAAAAGCAGGATGGGGAACTGATACTCTCTCATTTTCTAATGCGCTGTTTATTCCATTACTGGGTGCACGAAGAACCATGGGCGTTTTAAGAGTACAACCGTCTAAAAAGAACGATTTCATTACGCCCGAGAAAATACAGCTTTTAGAATCTTGTGCCAATCAAATTGCATTGGCTTTGGAAGTAGACAGTTTGCAAGAGGAACAAAATAAACCAACTAATCCCTCCACGTAAGGTCACAATATTACAATATCTACGCTACACATATTACTCTGGAAAATCATTCTAAATTACAATAGGATAATGAATACTTAGGTAAAAAGGATTTGCCCATGATGATCGCAACTTTACTGGCGCCCGACAATGAAACCCGGGTAGCCATTACTCCTGGCTCAGCAAAGCACTTTATCAAATTAGGCTTTGATGTCGCTATAGAAAAAAACGCAGGACTTGCTGCAAGTTTCAATGATCGGGATTACGAACAAGTCGGTGTCCAAATTCGTGATAAAAAAAACATACTCGAGACTGCCAATATTCTTCTTTGTATTAATGAACCAGCTCCCCAAGACTTGGAAGGCTTGCCTCAAGGTGCCTTGGTAATAGGTCATATCGATAATGACCCACAAAGCAAATTAATTACCTGGTGCAAGGAAAAGCAAGTTACCCTGATTTCAATGAATCTTATACCGCGGATCAGTCGTGCGCAAAGCATGGATAGTCTATCTTCACAAGCAAATTTGGCCGGTTATAGAGCTGTGTTAGAAGCTTGCTCTGAATTTCATCGAGCCATTCCCATGATGATGACCGCAGCAGGGATGATTCAACCAGCGAAGGTACTCGTTCTTGGCGCTGGTGTTGCGGGTTTACAGGCGATCGCAACAGCTAAACGTTTAGGTGCTGTGGTTTATGCATTCGATGTAAGGCGAGCAGCCAAAGAGCAGGTCGAAAGTTTAGGTGCCGAATTTATTGAGGTAAGCCAAGATCAAGATAGTGAAACTAAAGGAGGCTATGCTTCAGAAGTTAGTGAAGAATATAAAAAACTTCAAGCAGAACTTATTGATCAATATGCCAAATTATCAGATATCGTCATTTCCACGGCCTTAATCCCTGGCCGAAAAGCTCCGATTTTAGTGTATAAAAAAACTGTAGAACAAATGAAACCTGGATCAGTTGTTGTTGATCTCGCAACTGCCCGAGGAGGAAATTGTGAAGTCAGCGTTCTTGATAAAACTATAAAACATGAGGAAGTTACCATAGTCGGCCTAAGTAACCTGGCAGGGCTAGTTCCAGCTACTGCGAGTGAACTATACGCCAATAATCTAGTCCATCTTATTAATCTTTTGGCGCCGACTCCTCCAGAAATCACATTAAATCCCAACGATGAAATTATTCAACAAGCAGTGCTTTGTCATCAAAATCAATATCTACCATTTCAGGCAATAAAGGAGACTCAAAATGCATGAGATTAACACCTTAGGTGATCCATACATTACCATACTCACTATTTTCGTTTTGGCCTGCTTTGTTGGGTATTATGTAGTGTGGAAGGTCACACCCGCCTTACATACCCCATTAATGTCCGTAACCAATGCAATATCCAGTATTATTGTTTTAGGGGCACTTATTGCTGCTGGAAGCCAGTTTATTGGCGACATCACCTGGATCGGCGGTTTAGCTATATTCATTGCCTCAATTAATATTTTTGGTGGTTTTGTGGTAACCCAACGCATGTTGCGTATGTATAAAAAATAGGTAATAGCTCATCAACGTGGCAGCTAGGAAATTCTATCCAGAGTGGAACTAAATCTGGAACTTTTGCAGCTAAATGCTGGATCTCAGACTGCAATTTCCTAAGTTGGCTCAATAGAGTCATTACACAAAATAAAATAGTTAGGGTCTGCTTGCTTTCGCTAGGTTGAGCCAAAATGATCTGATTTTCGAGCACAAAACTCAGAATATCAGGACAGATTGGCCAAGATAGAAGAATTATTAATAGGCCCTACGAAATTAAGGATGATTTTTCATGACAACCCTGGTTCCTTTATTTTATCTCTTATCTGCTGTGTGTTTCATACTGGCGCTAAAAGGCTTGGCAAGCCCTGCGTCTGCAAGACGAGGAAATCTGTTAGGAATTGCCGGTATGATCCTTGCGGTAGGTTCAACCTTGATGATGTCAACGACTTATCATCAGCCCTTACTCATTAGCTTAATGATTGCAGGAGGCATCATTGGAACTTATATTGCCTTAAAAATTAATATGACTGCAATCCCACAACTTGTCGCGGCATTTCACTCATTGGTAGGGATGGCAGCAGTTTTAGTTGCTTTTTGTGCTTTTCTCTCCCCTACTTCATTTCATATTGGCGTCCCAGGCGCAATTGCTAAAGCAAGCCTTATCGAAATGAGTCTTGGCTTGATTATAGGAGCCATTACTTTTTCAGGTTCCGTGATCGCCTTTCTCAAATTGCAAGGAATTATGTCGGGCAAACCTATCAAACTCATAGGCCATAATGCAATTAATCTTATTATGGCATTAGCAATCCTTGTTTTATTGGTTTTGTTTTTTATTAACCAAACCCTCATGCTTTTTAGTATCATGGCCAGTTTTGCTTTTATAATTGGCGTATTGCTCATTATTCCTATTGGTGGCGCAGACATGCCAGTAGTTATATCAATGCTTAACTCGTATTCTGGATGGGCTGCAGCAGGTATCGGGTTTACACTCAGTAATCATTTACTTGTTATTACAGGTGCGCTGGTGGGTGCGAGTGGGGCTATTCTGAGCTACATCATGTGTGTTGGAATGAACCGTTCCATTTTTAATGTAATTTTTGGCGGTATCCAATCATCAGCAGCTAATTCGCAAACTAACACAACAAATGAGTCACGTACTGTACGTCAAGGTAATGGTGAAGATGCAGCATTCCTCTTAAGTAATGCTAAAGATGTCATCATTGTTCCTGGATATGGAATGGCAGTAGCGCATGCGCAACATGCAGTCAAAGAATTGGTTGATGCTCTAGAACACCGCAATATAAAAGTTCGCTTTGCAATTCATCCTGTCGCCGGTCGCATGCCTGGCCACATGAATGTATTACTTGCAGAAGCCAATATTCCCTATGATAGAGTTTTTGAACAAAGCGAAATTAACCGTGATTTTGCAAGCTGTGACGTTGCTTATGTAATTGGGGCAAATGATATAACGAACCCTGCAGCAAAAACAGATCCTGGCTCACCAATTTATGGTATGCCCGTTTTAGAAGTAGAAAAAGCCAGAAACGTATTGTTTGTTAAACGAAGTTTGGCACCAGGCTATGCCGGTGTGGAAAATGAACTGTTTTATCATGATAATACGTACATGCTTTTTGGCGATGCAAAAGCAATGACTGAATCCATTGCTAAAGCCCTGGAAACCTTATAAACCACATATAAAATAATAACCTGGGGGGGCAAACGTAGACTTAGCCCCCCTCCTTTCATGCCCCGGTTCTCAGCCACTCCCTTGTGCCTCAACAAGATATTAATTTGCCATACCAATAAAATAAATGTATCTTAACTCGGTTATTATCATTGTGGAGTTATATAATGTTACGAAAATTTGGACTTGGCTTACTGTGTATTGCCGCATCTATAAGTACAAGCGCGTATTCTACGGAAAGTCATTTGCTCCAACGAGGAGTTACGATTGAATATGAATTACCTAGCAATGATCCGCAAATATTTCTTAATTACCTTTTCTGGCCAGTAGAAGCCAATTGTAAAATCGCTACCGAAGATGAAGGGAATGAACTTTTAGTTGTAGCATTAGCTAAAAAAGGAAAAGTTAATGACATCAGCTTGTCTGCAGGAGAATCGTTACGAATCACTGTTCATCCAGGTGAAAATCTTAAGTTAAGCGCTGAATCTGGAGCAAAAGTTGAAATTACCAATTTCGGTGCGCACACTGTAAAAGCAACGTGCACTGCTTAATAAACCTCTATTTTAGAAATAGCATTTTAAATTTGCTCTATCTTGCCTCGGTGCAGCGAAGCGAAATCCGAAAATTTTGATCGCTGCAAAGCCGAGTTTTTCTTCGTTGCACCAGGCTACAATAATATTAGCTGCTCTCTAATGTTCCCGCGTTGCATGGAATTTAATTTTGGGATATCGCTCTTCAGCCATGGTCAAATTAACACGCGTCGGAGCAAGATACATTAAGGCATCACTTCCATCCAAAGCCAAATAGTCATATGCTTTTGTTCGAAATTCACTCATTGCCTTATCATCATCAGAATAAACCCAACGAGCACAGGAAACATTTACTGTTTCATAAATACAATCTACTTTATATTCATGTTTCAAACGATGCGCTACGACATCAAACTGTAACACACCAACCGCACCCAAGATTAATTGGTTGCTATTTAATGGCCTGAATACCTGAGTCGCGCCTTCTTCAGATAATTCAATTAAACCTTTTAATAAAGCCTTACTCTTTAATGGATCTTTTAAGCGTACCAATCGAAACAACTCAGGAGCAAAATTGGGAATACCCGTAAATTTTAATTGTTCACCTTGAGTAAAAGTGTCCCCTATTCGAATTGTTCCATGATTATGTAAACCAATAATATCGCCAGATAAAGCAATTTCTGTGTGTGAACGATCACCAGCCATAAAGGTTAACGCATTAGAAATTTGCACTTCTTTGCCAATACGCAGGTGGTTGATTTTCATTCCTTTCCTGTAGGCTCCTGAACAGATGCGCAAAAAAGCAATCCGGTCTCTATGCTTTGGATCCATATTAGCCTGGATTTTAAACACAAACCCAGTAAAGTTCTCCTCATCTGCTGATACAGTCCTCTCTTGAGCTGTTCGAGGTTGTGGACCTGGAGCATAACGCACATAATCATCCAGTAACTCTTTGATTCCAAAATTATTAATTGCAGAACCAAAATAAACCGGTGTCATTTTTCCCGCTAAATAATCCTGCAAATTAAATTCATGGGAAGCGCCCTTAACTAACTCAATTTCATCGCGCAACTCCTGAGCACTATCACCTAATAGTTCATCCAGTTGCGGATTATCCAGTCCTTTAATTTGCATCGCATCTTGCTTTTGTGCATTCTTACCAGGCTGATATAAATAAACTGTATCTTCATAACGATGATAAATACCTTTAAAGCGCTTTCCCATACCTACAGGCCAGGTAACCGGAGCACATTGAATGCCTAAAACTGATTCAACCTCATCAAGTAAATCAATGGGGTCACGGCCTTCACGATCCAGCTTATTAATAAAGGTCATAATTGGCGTATCACGCAGACGACATACTTCCATCAATTTAACGGTTCGATCTTCTACTCCTTTAGCAACGTCAATAACCATTAACGCCGAATCCACTGCCGTCAAGGTACGATAGGTGTCTTCAGAAAAGTCCTCATGCCCTGGGGTATCTAACAAATTCATGACATGCTGATTATGAACAAACTGCATCACTGAAGTAGTAATAGAAATACCGCGTTCTTTTTCCATTTCCATCCAATCTGAAGTCGCATGTCGATCGGCTTTACGTCCTTTAACAGTTCCTGCCAATTGAATTGCACCTCCGAATAACAGTAATTTCTCGGTTACGGTTGTTTTACCTGCGTCAGGGTGAGAAATAATCGCGAAGGTTCGTCTTGTATTAAAATCCTGATAAAAATCGGACATGAAGCTCTCTAAATAAATATAAAGTTATCGTATGTAGTGAATTTTAAGACATTCCCGAACAAATACAAGACGAAGCCATTGTTTATCAGGCAAACAATGGCTCAAAAGCTGATTAAAATAGTCTTTATATCTCAAAAACGTTATGATTAAAAAAAGAATTTATAAAAAATCAGCGTAACTGCACTAAATACAGATCGTAGAGGAGAAATTGCTCATTATGAAACGTTGTACGTGGGTTGGAATTGGTAAACCTCATTATGAACAGTACCATGATATGGAATGGGGTATTCCTGTACATGATGATCATAAGCACTTCGAAATGCTCTTACTGGAAGGAGCACAAGCAGGATTGAGCTGGGAGACAATACTCAAACGTCGTGAGGGCTACCGCAAGGCATTCAAACAATTTGATCCAAATGCTGTTGCAAAGATGGCTGATGAGGAATTAAATACCTTGCTGACTGATTCAGGAATTATTCGTAATCGTCTTAAGATATTCTCAGCTCGCAAAAATGCCTTAGTATTTCTAAAAATTGCACAGGAATTTGGATCCTTTGACAATTATGTCTGGGGATTTGTGAATGGAACTCCTAAAATAAATTATCCTAAAACGCTCCAAGAAGTCCCTGCGAGTACAACAGAATCAGATGCCTTATCTAAAGATTTGAAAAAAAGAGGAATGAGTTTTGTCGGTTCAACAATCATGTATGCTTATATGCAAGCAGTTGGTATGGTCGATGATCATTTAGTGGATTGTTTTTGTAAAAACAGAACATGAAATGCCTAACCTAGATTCCGCTGCGTAGGCTTGGGATTTCAGATATACCTCACATCTGTTACGGAACTTAGGCTAATCATTTATTTATTAGAGACTGCTATCCCGAACGATTAAGCAGTTTCTTGCTTCTTAAGTTCTGTGTAAAAATCCTCTGCCTTTTGTTCAATATATTTTTTGCAGCCCTCGGGATCAACAAAGGGATTTTTTTTACCTTTTCGCAATAATGTATATTTTTTCTTCAGCTCAAACATTCCGGCATGGGCTCCCAGAAAAATATCACAACGCAGTGATTCCAGTACCTTTATGGAGTGCTTATAATCATCGGCAATTTTTGGATAAGTTATATTATCAACCAGTTTATACCCAGGATTTACGCCAATACTTCCTATAATTACAGCCTGATATTGCTTGCCATGATCTTTTAGTTTCATTGTCCAGGTGGTACAGCCTTTAGTGTGTCCAGGAGTCAGATGAGCGGTTAATACAGTCCCTCCTAATTCCACCCCTTCTCCGTCGTGAAGAACCTTATCCACAGTACTTTGAGTAAAATAAGTGCTGGAATCATTGGCATAATGAAAATCAGATTTACCGCCAGACAGGATCACAGAAACATCCTCGTCCATGACCATATATTTTGCTTTTGTTTGTTGCTTAATTAATTCGCTACCGGCAGCATGATCAAAATGAGCATGACTAATCAGCAAAATTTTAGTATCACTGAATTTAAAACCTAGTTTTTCTATACTGGCTTTAATCATGGGAACATTAGCCTCAAGATCACTATTGATCAAAATGTTCCCTCTCGGTGTGACAATCAAGTAACTTGCCAGATCATCAGTACCTACATAGTACAAGTTTCCCGCAATACGAAATGGAGGAAACGGATTTGGCAGTGGATATGCAAAGCTTGAATGGTTCAATACCATCATCAATGCGGTTAGACATAATACTTTTTTCATGATACTAAAACCTAATGAGAATCCAGCAAGACACCTGGCAAGATAATACTTCATTACGAAGAAACAGGATACACATTGTTTAATTTTCTCAAAGAGAATTAATCTGTTCTCAACTAATCAGGATTTTCTGACTAAAAAACAGACATAAAAACCGTTTTGCAAAAACTCCCCCCCCCCGAAATCCGATTGCCAACTGAATAGCTTACTTTATAAAAAACCTCAGTTGACAAGTAATTTTTAATTAGTTTAGACTTTTCCGGAAGTAACTTTCCCAGAATATTAATCTAAAATTTAATAATTATATCAAAAACTTAATTCGTTATTAAAAGGACTTAAATGAAAAAAATTATATGCTTTGTGGCGTTGTTTGCTTCATATTCTTCTTTTGTCTATGCAAATTATTTAGGAAATCTCAATAATTCAGCTATAGTTATTAATTCTTGCAGGTACACTAAAACCAATCATCCTTTAGACGTTTCAATACTCAACAAAGGTTACTTTGTGCTAAAACGCGGAAAAGGAAATGATCTGTATTATACCCGATATGGTTCTTTTGTTCTTGATTCAGAAGCCTATTTGGTTACTCAAACTGGAGAATATGTACAAGGCATTGATCCGGAGAGTCCTTTCGGTTCTTTAAGTAAAATTCAAGTCAATATGGAAGATTCGCGTGTTCATGCAACTGATATGATCCAAGTACAATTGAACCTTGATGCATCAAGCTCAATAAACCAAGACTATTATATCTCCGCCTCTGCTTATGACTCTATTGGCAGCTCACATGAGTTAAAAGCACATCTTAGAAAGTTAGATTTTAATTCGTGGCAAACGGATGTCACCATAGATACGATGAATATCGCAACTGGCAAATTAATTTTCAATCCCGAAGGTAAACTCATTGAGCAAGCGGGCCTTAAGGATATGGAATGGATTACGGAACAAGGGATGCAAAAAATTACCATTGATTTTGAAGGCTCTACACAACATGCAACTCCTTTTCAAGTTAGCTCATTATATGGAAATGGATACCCTCCAGGCTATATTACCAGTATCTATATTACTCCTGATGGTAATCTTTATGTAATTTATTCAAACGGCTTCCAAAACAAATTACCTCTAAATATCGCTATCGCACTATTTGATAATCCTAAAAAGCTGGATGAAATTATAGATAATTTATTTGTTGCAACGAAGTACTCTGGCCCTGGTGATATTCAACCTGCCTATGGATATGGCGCATTTTTAAATGGATATCTCGAAGAAGAAAGTTGTCTGTTTAAAAATTAAAGAAGGAGTTGAATACATCATTTTTCTAACTAAAAACTGCGCTCAGCTTATAACAAAACATTTTCATGCAGAAGTGTTTTTGCTCCATACACTTCTGCACATGAATTCATTAATGACGTTCATACAATTTTGATGCGTGAAAATTTAAATGATCCTCGATAAAACTTGCGATAAAATAATAACTATGATCATATCCTTCATGCATACGCAAATTAAGCGCAACCTGAGCTTGCGAACATGCTGCCTGAAATAATTCAGGTTTGAGTTGCTCTTTCAAATAAGGATCCTGAATACCTTGATCGATTAAAATGCACTGATGAGGCCATCCCCTCTCCATGATGAGTTCGCAAGCATCATACTCCTTCCATTGTTTCTTGTCTGTCCCCAAATAACCAGTAAACACTTTTTGCCCCCATTGGCATTGAGATGGCGCACAAATAGGTGAAAATGCAGAAACAGAGCGATATTGCTCGGGATTTTTCAATGCCAAAGTAAGCGCCCCATGCCCTCCCATTGAATGGCCAAAGATACCGCAAGCGTGATGATTCAGCGGAGCATGTTGCAAAAGCAAATCTGGCAATTCCTCATGTACATAAGTGGCCATATTATAATACTTTGACCAGGGTGCTTGCGTGGCATCCAGGTAGAATCCAGCACCAATACCAAAATCATAACTATCCCGATCCCCTGGCAAATTAATTCCTCGAGGGCTCGTATCGGGTACAACAAGTGCTATACCTAAATGAGCAGCGATGCGTTGTGCCCCAGCTTTAGTAATAAAATTTTGCTCCGTGCAGGTTAATCCTGAAAGCCAATATAGGACAGGGACGCTTTGTTGCTGCGCGTGAGGAGGCAAAAAAAGGCCAAAACGCATAGTACAATGGGTTACTTTGGATTGGTGGGTGTATACTCGTTGAATACCATCAAAACAATAATGTTCTTCAATAAGTTCAAGAGTCATATAGTTTTATCCCTCATAAGTCAGCACTGTACGAATTGATTGTCCTTGCTTCATTAGGTTAAAGGAGTGATTTATCTGTTCAAAAGGCAGAACATGAGTAATTAAATCATCAATATTGATTTTCCCATCCATATACCAATCAACAATTTTTGGTACATCAGTACGCCCACGTGCTCCGCCAAATGCCGAGCCCTTCCAAACTCGACCAGTGACCAATTGGAATGGTCTGGTGGATATCTCCTTTCCTGCACCTGCAACACCAACTATGGTACAAACGCCCCATCCTTTATGACAACATTCCAATGCCTGACGCATTAATTTTACATCACCAACACATTCAAAACTGTAATCGGCTCCTCCTTTGGTCAGTCCAACAAGATATGCGACCAAGTCATTATCCACTTCCAGAGGATTAACAAAGTCAGTCATTCCCATTTTTTCAGCCAAAGCTCGTCGATCTGGATTAATATCGACACCTACGATCTGATCTGCACCAACCATACGAGCAGCCTGTATTACATTAAGACCTATGCCGCCTAAGCCAAAAACAACAACACGGGAACCTGGGGTTACTTTTGCAGTATAAATTACCGCCCCTACACCTGTAGTAACGCCACAGCCGATATAACATACTTTTTCAAAAGGAGCATCCTCACGAATTTTCGCAACAGCAATTTCAGGTAATACAATATAATTAGCAAAAGTTGATGTCCCCATATAATGGAAAATCTTTTCCCCATTAAGGCTGAAACGACTTGTTCCATCAGGCATCACCCCCTGACCTTGTGTTGCTCGAATTGCCTGACAAAGATTAGTTTTCTGGGAAAGACAATAGTCACACTGACGACATTCTGGTGTATACAAAGGAATTACATGATCACCTGGTTTGAGTGAGGTTACTTCTGGGCCAACATCGACAACAATACCAGCACCTTCATGTCCTAAAATAACTGGGAACATACCTTCAGGATCATCGCCAGATAATGTAAATGAATCTGTATGACAAACCCCTGTGGCCTTAATTTCAACAAGTACTTCTCCTTTTTTGGGGCCTTCCAAATCAACTGTTTCTATCACTAACGGCTTCCCAGCCTCATATGCTATTGCTGCCTTGACTTGCATCAAATCTCCCTTTATAGAAAACTCACCTTCAAAGATCGTAATTACTGAATCTATTGAAAAAATGCTCCCTGAATAAGATAATTTAAATGCAGATGACTACTTTAGCAATGAAAATTCAACATAAACTACACTTTAGTACTCATTTATTTCTTTCTAGTGTTATTTTATACTCATAGGTTAAACTAAAATTAAAAAGATTAAATAAAATTCAATTAATAGGTAACAGAGCATGATCATTCATAGTGAATTTAAGCCGCTTTGGTGGCTTACCAATAATCATGGACAGACTCTGTATCGAACTTTAACTCATCGAACAAATACCTCTATTGACTCTTATGAACGTATGGAGTTACCTGATGGTGATTTTATTGATTTAGCCTGGAAAACTAATGGATTAGGCAACAATACTCCTTTAATTATCCTACTTCACGGATTAGGCGGTAATATCAATTCGGCTTATGTTTCGACTTTATTCGATGCATTCAATAAATCAGGTTATCGAGCAGTATTAATGAATTTTCGTGGCGCAAGTGGTGAACCCAATCGTCTACCACGCGCCTACTACGGAGGCGATACCGCAGATTTGGCTTATTTTCTCAATGTACTGAACGTTAGAGAACACTCAACCAAAAAAGCTGTAGTAGGTATTTCATTAGGCGGCAATATACTCCTCAAATGGTTAGGAGAAATCGGCTCTCAATCTCTAATTGACGCAGCTGTTGCGGTTTCTGTACCCTTTCAATTGGAGACGGTGGTTCAAAAGATAAATAAAGGATTTTCTCGTGTGTATCAAGCCAGTTTGTTAGAAAGATTACGTACTGTATTTTTACAAAAATTGGATGTTATCAATTGCCAATTACCACTTTCCAAACAAAAATTGTATTCAATAAAAACCCTGCATGAATTTGACGAGCAAATAACTGCTCCATTACATGGATTTGCTAATGCAAAAGAGTATTATCAAAAATCCAATTCGAGACAGTACTTATCTCAAATCGCCACACCTACTTTAATTATTCATGCATTGGATGATCCTTTTATGACACCGGACGCCGTTCCAAAAGTTGATGAGTTATCTCCAGATATACTTTTAGAATTGAGCAAGCATGGAGGTCATGTAGGATTTATTGCTGAGAAAAAACAATTTTGGTTGGAGCAACGCATCCCTAATTTCTTAATGGATTATTTGGTAACGCCTTCTAATATACCTCAGTTCGCACAAATTAATTTATAACGACAACCGTAAACTCTAGGTATGCTTGGATTACTTAAAAAGAGAAACCAATGTTTTTTTAAACGAGTTAAGTACGGCTAATTTCCCTATATCCACTATTTGCCGCATCACTTTACCACTCCATTGTTTTCGCTCAGCTCTCCAGCCTATAAAAAACGCGGAAATCAGCAGTATCAGGGGTGTTAGGTGATAGCGAGTTATCGCACTGTCTGTAAAATATTTTTGGTGTTCAATCACCTTGCTTTTCTGAGACTTTAGCGTCTTACTCATTAATTCAATTTGCGCTATTATCTGCTTTCTCGAGTTTTTCATGTTCAACACTCTTTTGCGAAAAATATTCTCTTGTTTTTGGAAAGCTCATACTATTTAAGTTAAAGGAAAGGTACTTAAGTAATCCTAGTAATAATCCTCCATTAAGCAGAAAAACAAGAGAAATAGAGACCAGAAGACGATGAGAAGCCAAAAGAACCCAAGATCCTGTAACCAGGAATACAAGATACCCAATTAAGCACATCGCCGTTAACCAGACTGTAATTAACACAACGAACAACATGCATATATTTAACAACAAAGGAAAAACGCTAAGCCCTGCTAATCTTGCTTCAAGGCGAATTAAAGAGCAAACTGTTTTAACAACAGATATTTTTGCAGAAATAAGAGCTTCTAACTGTTTTAAGGCTTCCATTATTTTTTCAGTAATCGAGATAACAAAAAGCCTATTCCTCCAGCAATTAAAATAGAAGTTAATGGATTTTCCTGTACTTTCTTCACTAAATGATCAGAATACTCCTTGACGCTCTCCTCTACGTCATTGACCTTATGTACCCCTTCCTCGTACAATTGATTCGCCTTTCTTTTCCCTTCGTTTAATAATTGGCTTGCAGCTGCCTCAAGATGGTCTTTAGGAGTATACGTTCTATCTTCACCGGAACTTTTCATGTTAATACCCTCCTTAGTAACAACGTTATATAAGAAAATGTAACCCAAAATAATATACTAAATATAGTTATTGAATTAAATAAATCAATAAATTCACCTCTATTTATTATGGCTTATTTTCCAAACTTTTTAAAAAATTATTTTTTTATCAGAACGTTAATTATTGTTCATGGAGTCATCATATTGAACTCAATCAAAAATAATGTACAATAAGTTTTCATTAATAATACTGATAAATAATAACATGATACCCTTAGCCCTTCTCAGCGATTTAGAGCAGTTAGAAGAAACTGCAAAGATTTATTTATATGGTAAAACCCATTATCTGACCGAACCAAAATCCTTTAACTTTTCGTTACTTAAAAGTGTTCAAATTTCAATTCAAGCATTGCCGTTAAACCAAGAAAAAATTAAATTGATGGAACGTTATCAAAAAGTCTTTACACAAATCGCTACTTTTCATCCTAAAATAATTTACTTGTCCGATTTTAATAATGAAATTAACACGTATAAACCCTTGTGTAAGCAACTAGAGTCGCTAGAACAAGAAGCTTTGATTCTTTTTACAAATTACTTTAACGTCGATAAACCCAATTTTGATTGGGAAGGTTTACGCGATATCCGTAGCCAAATTTATAATGTGAAAAATAGCTCAGATAGAACACAACTCATGCACTTATTTGAGCATGGAATATTAACGATAATTTCACAGGTAAGGCCTAAAACTTATTCTGAATTAACTTTTGAATCTGAATTAGAAGAATTGACTCAAATAAGCTCCTCATATCATACAAAATCTCGTTAGTGAATTTTATAGAACTCATGCGAGTTCTATATTTTCTCATCAAGATATGAATAAGCACGCCAAGAATCACATACACAGGACTTAGGAAAACTCCAAGGTCGAGGCAAAAAATGTTTTTAATGAGGGAGTTTAGAATATACTAAATGACCGAAATAAAAACATTTTTTAACGAAGCGATTGGGGTTTTTCGTAAGTCCTGAATAAGTAAATTATTAGCTTGAGGATCGCGATTAATAAACTATATTTTATTTAAGCTATGATTTATTGAAAACATATGAATAAGGAGAGAAGTATGTTGAATCTTGATACTGAAACAATTGGTGACCTTCTTTATAAAACACGGCAATTTCAGGCCAAGGAAGACGTCAGTTTTCCTGATGTCACCGACGAAATGGATTCACTCTATGTGTTAGCTGATTATCAAGATGATCCAGTTTATCAAGAAATAACAGAATTTATCGATAATTTACGACCCGATCAACAGGCAACCTTAGTTGCATTAATGTATTTAGGTCGTGGAGATTACACTCAGGATGAATGGGATGAGGCCTTAAACTTCGCTCAGGATGAATTGACCGATCATACCGGGGAATATCTGCTATCCAGGCCTATGGTCGCTGATGATATCGAACGGGGCTTGAACTTGCTGGGCATTTCCTACCAGGAATAGTACCCAAAAGGGGTTGGTAATGCGATTTATTCATATCGGTACCTCAGGATGGGTATATAAAGGTTGGAAAGAGATTTTCTACCCTAAATCTCTCGCAGAAAAAGATGAATTAGCCTACTATACCAGTATCTTTAATTCAGTAGAGCTAAATAGCAGTTTTTATCGCATACCTACCCCGAAATCCATTACAAAATGGAAAGAAACAACTCCGAATCAATTTATTTTTTCCTGTAAAGCCAGTCGTTATTTAACGCATATAAAAATGCTTAAAGAAGTTCAGGATAGTACTCTTTATTTGTTGCAAGTACTTGCAGGATTAGAAGAAAAACTAGGACCTATTTTGTTTCAACTCCCACCATATTGGCCTCTTAATCTGGAGCGTCTAGAGCAGTTTATTAAAACCCTACCTGAATCATTTCATTACACATTTGAGTTTAGAAATAAAAGTTGGTTATGTCAGGAAGTTTATGATTTACTCGCCAAAAACAATATTGCGCTTTGTTTTTATGATTATAAGGGATATCAGTGTCCAGAAATTATAACCAGTGATTTTATCTATTTACGGTTACATGGACCGCATCTCGAGCCATATACTGGTCATTATGAAGAAAAAGCGCTTTTAAATTATGCTTGTAAATTTGCCAAATGGCACAAACAAGTTAAAAAAATTTTTTGCTATTTAGATAACGATCAGAAAGTGGTCGCCCCTCATGATGCACAAGTATTAGAACGTTTGGTACGATTGACATTTAACAATCCTGAGCAATAATCATAATTTCAATGAGCGCACTCAAAGAATCGAGTCCAAGCGCAAAGATTGTTTTATGTTCCAATAATCTTCCCAAGGATCTTCCTTTAATTTTTCTAATCGTTGAGGTACTGTTTTAATTGTAAATTCACTATCTCGTTTATCTTTACTCAGCTCGTCCCAATGAATAGGTACAGCAACAGGGGCATGAGACCGCGCTCTCGTAGAATAAGGGCTAATTGCCGTTGCTCCTCGTTGATTTCGCAAAAAATCAACGAATATTCTACCGCCTCGCTTAGCCTTACTCATAGTACTAGTATATTGATTTGGATTAATTCGCGCCATAAACTCGGCAAAAACATGTGTAAAATTTTTTACCTCATCCCAATCATATTCGGGCTCAATAGGCACGACCACATGCAATCCTTTGCCCCCTGTTGTTTTTACAAAAGAGGTTAGTTTAAATTCATTCAAGTGCGTTTTAATTTCAAAAGCTGCTTTAACAATTGCTTCCCAAGTTATTGACGGGCCAGGATCTAAGTCAAATACAATAAAATCCGGTTTTTCTATATGGCCAATTAAACTACCCCAAGGATGAATTTCCAAAACATTCATTTGTACTAAACTTAAAAGTCCTTCTATTGTATTTAAATAAACATAGGGTTCTTTCTTATCTTTAGTTTCTATAGGCACCGACTTTAAAACTTTTGGCGTTGAATCAATATAATGACGTTGAAAAAAACAATCATGCCAGTTTTCAGGACAACGAAGTAATGATAACGGCCTATCCTTGATAAATGGCATCATGTAATCACAAACAGATTCGTAATAATTCAATAAGTCCCTTTTGGTAATACCATCTTCGGGATAAACAACTTTATCAGGATGAGTCATTCTTATTTTAAAGGAATGAGCGTTAACTTTTTTCACATTGACCTGTTCCATATTGTTGCTTTTCTTTTCCAATGCGGCCTGGTGTTCACGAAAAACCTCTTCAGGTTTTTTATCCAACCGCAGCCCTTTGAAACTTGGGTGTCGCAAATGCCCCCCTTCAGTCCAATGAGTAAACTCGATCTCTGCCACCAATTTAGGTTGCACCCAAATCACTCCGTGAGATCCAGGAATATCCTCATTAAACGGTTTCTGTTCCACAATAATTTTTTGTAATAAAGAAAAAATTTCCTTAAGCGATGACTCAGTGAAACCAGTTCCCACATTTCCTGTATAAATCAACTCTCCCTGCTCATTATAAACTCCAAGGTACAAGGCACGGAAATAGTTACGAGAACCTGTAGGTATTGAATATCCTCCAATAATAAATTCTTGTCGCAACAAACATTTGATCTTAAGCCATCTTTTACTACGTCCTGATATATAGGGACTATCTATTTGTTTGGAAATTATCCCTTCAAGTCCAAGTTCGCAAGCGCGATGAAAAAGGAAACGCCCTTCACCGATAATATGATCACTAAAGCGCAGTGTTTTATCTTGCCCTTCCAACACATTTTTTAAAATTGCTTTGCGCTTTAATAAAGATAAAGTTCTTAAATCGAATTGATCGTAATACAAAATATCGAATAGATAATAAACAAAAGGAGCGTTAGGGTTTACTTTAATTGTATTTTGTAATAATTGAAAATTCGATTTTCCCTCTTCATCGAGTAAAACGACCTCTCCATCTAAGATAGCTTGAGGCAAAGTCAATTTTTTAAGTGCGTCTACTATGGGTAATAGATCATTGGTCCAATCTTTGTTATTACGTGATTTTAAGCGGATATGTCCATTATGAATCAACGCCATGATTCGATATCCATCAAATTTTATTTCATGAAGCCAATCTGAACCCTCGGGGGCATTATCTATCAATGTAGCTAACTGAGGAGCAACAAAACCAGGGAACGCACTGACGCTTAAGTGCTCGGAACATTCTGGATCACGCTTATTGTGCTGTTTTATTTTATGTCTTTTTTTTTATGCAACGCGCCAGTTTCACTGTAATGATCCCCAATTTCATCAATGGAAAGATTGGTCAGTACACTATCTGGTTCCTCTTCAGTGATGTCATATTCTTCCAATTTTTGGGCAAATTTGTCTTTAAATTTGATTAAAAACCAATGCTCTTCATTCTTAAAACGCACTAAATCCCAGCGTCCCTTTAACTTTTTAGCCTCTAACTCAAAGCGTAAATGTCCAGAGTTAAAAGCTTGTTCAGGATCTGCATCGAGAGGTTTCCAAGTGCCTTTATCCCACAACATAACACTGCCTGCCCCATATTGGCCCTTAGGTATTAGGCCTTCAAAATAACCATACTCGACAGGATGGTCTTCTACATGCATTGCAAGACGTTTTACTGAAGGGTCCAAACATGGGCCTTTGGGAACTGCCCAACTGAGTAAAACCCCATTTAGTTCAAGGCGAAAATCATAGTGGAGATGGCTGGCCGCATGTTTTTGGATTACAAACAAAAGATCGTTTTCAGAAGAAACATTGCCTCTGGGCTCAGGAGTTTTATTAAAGTTTCGTTTTTTACGATAAGACTCAATACTCATGCAACTCTCCTTTTAGCATGATTACTTTAATTTTAAGTAAAATATTAAGAATTTCCACTCGCTTTGCTTGTTCACTTTGAAATGAGCTATCCCTTTAGTACTTTTTACAAATAGTCTACTCTTTAATAAGAAATGTTATTTAAGGATTAAGAGAATGCCTAAATCAATTTGGAAAGGCGAGATTTCTTTTGGCCTTGTTTCGATACCTGTTTCTTTATATTCGATTGAGGAACATGATGAACTTAAATTTCATTTGCTTGATAAGAAGACGAAGTCCAGGGTGCATTATCAACGAATTAGCGAAAAAACCGGCAAGGAAGTGCCTTGGGATCACGTGGTGAAAGGATTTGAGTTTGATAAAGACCGTTATATCATTGTCGATGAAAAGAAATTTGAAAAAGCCAGCCCTGATTTATTTAAAGCGATTAATATCGAAGAATTTGTTGATTTTCAGGAAATTGATAGCCTTTATTTGATGAAGCCTTATTACCTTATACCAGAAAGCAAAAATAAAAAAGCTTATGTCTTATTGAGAGAATCTTTAAAAAAAACAAATAAAGCAGGCGTTGCCAAAGTTATTATTCGCACAAAAGAGTCTATTTGTTTAATCCTCCCCCATCAGTATGCTCTGCTTTTGTATTTAATTCATTTTAAAGATGAACTACGTGACGAAAACGAAATGGAGGTTCCCAAAGAGGATTTTAAAAATTATAAAATTTCTCAGTCAGAAATAAAAATGGCCGTTACGCTGATTGATGAAATGACTGCCAAATGGCAACCTGAAAAATATCATAATGAATATCGAGAGGCATTGCAGAAATGGCTTGATCAACAAATTGCGAAACAACCCGCAATCAAAGCAGAGGAAGAGCCTGAAATTGCAAAGGAAAATTCTGCAGATGTCGTTGATTTTATTTCTCTTTTAAAAGAAAGTATGAAAAAGAGAAAATCAAATGAAAAAGTAAATAAGAAAAAAAGCTCTTAAATCAAGAAAAAATCAGTTTGTTCTATTTCAACTACATACTTGTCAAATTGTGTCACTTCATGCAAAGATAATTCTTGGAACACTTTGAAAAATATTGACAACCGTCCTCTTTTGAAACTCATGCAGAGGGGAAGTGAGAGAATACGAAACACAGCTGATGTACTTGATGTCACTTAAGGATTCGAGCATCGTCCCGATGAGGCTCTGCAGTAGCGTTTCGAAAGAGGTCTATTTTTTTAGTAGCAATCTAGGAGGGACCTAAGATGACGCGATTATTTAAGATTAGTAAAACCATAGGTACAAGAAAGGTAACCCCTATATTTAAAATCTCTCTATCTCAAGCCATACCTTCAGCCTCAAAAAATACATTAACGTCGCTCCATGCCATAAAAAAAAGTGAAGTGACCACTCCTTCTTTGGCGCAGACATCAAACTCATTCTTTTTTACAAAATTAAAAGCAGAGGAGCATAAGCAGTTTACCTCTAAAAAACGGCATCGCTTCGAATACGAAGACAATTACAGTGCTGCACTCAAATTACCTTATTCAAACCACCAATTAGCCACAAAACATCACGATCAAAATGCACTACTTGCTATGTCGAAGGAACATATTATTGAACATGCAAATCGACGTGTTGACTTGTTTTTTTACACGTTAATTGCTTATTATAAAACCGGTATCTTACCAATATTTGGCCATACAACATTGCAGCATGGCAAAGGACGTACTACCCGCAAAAATATAACCATTTCTGAGGCCTGTCATAGCAGCTTTACTCCCTCATTACTTGATAGAACCATTTATCAAAATAATAAAAATGGAGAAAAGCATAAAAGTTTACTGTCTGACACACACCTTATGGAGAATCTGAACTCAACTGTTGAGTTACCCCCATTTGTTAATGATCTGGATGATCTATTAGAATATGCATGTAGAGAACAATGTTTAACTATTCTTCGTGATGTTTCCCTTGCAGCAATAAATCCAATTGAAGGATTAACTGAGTTTCTGCATATGATGAATAAGGTTTTAAACAATCTTAAACAAGACGCTGAAAATAAAAATCAATCGGCTTTATTACAACATTCACTGATGAAGCATAAACCGATTAACCCTAATCTGATTGAACTTGTAATAACTGGAACACTATCAACAACCTATTCCGAGCAAACAAATACTGCTACAGATGCTTACATTCAACTCTTACTGAGAATGACGCCAGAAGAAAAAGCAGCATGCCAAGATGCGGGTAATAAAGAAAAAATATACATCAAAAAAACTATGGAATTACAAAATGAAATTTTACAAACAAAACACAACAAACATCCATCGCCGCAGTAAAGAAAACCATATTTCTTAATCTCTATCAGTGCTTTTAGATATAAATTCAGTTAGCTAAATTTAATAAAGGCACTGGTAATTGCGTATAACTATCACGAAATGATTATAATATTATTTACGAGAGCTATTTTGTCTCACCACTTGCGAGACAATTTATCTCTTATTTATCATCTGATAACAACTGATGCAATTTTTCTTGTAGCAATTTTTTATCAGAAAGTTGAATTTGGTACTCCGCAATCAATGCAGAAGATAAAGTTCTATTTAAGGAAAATTCGATACTTCTTTATCTTTACTCGCGCTCACAGATTTGATGCAATCCCTTTTGCATCTCCTTAATAGTAGGCTTGGTTATCTCGTGAAATTCATTGATTTATCCATTCTCATCCAATTCATAGGCACCATCTAAAAAGAGCATATGGTGAATATTTTTTAGAGACTAATTGTATCATTTTTTATCAATAATTGAATATCGACACTCATTGATTGTACAGAGCAATCAGTTCCAACAATTTAATTCGCTCAATGTACTTTGTGATTTTATTTTTGCATAAATTAAAAATATTTGCTCAGTTAAGATTTTTTTAATATTTATTGTGTAAAGTTCGCCTTTTGGTGAATGAGAGGTTAATCACATGCAAACGAAACTTGAAGACAATAACGTGTTTAAGGAAATATGTTCTACAGAAAATACTTATAATGCATCATTGAAATTTTTGCATTTATCATTGTTGATCCAATTACAATTCGATGAACACACTTTGCTAAGAAAGTTTTACACTCTTATCGAGCAATTAATTGATGTTTCTG
This sequence comes from Legionella qingyii, assembly GCF_003990155.1. Lineage (NCBI taxonomy): Bacteria > Pseudomonadati > Pseudomonadota > Gammaproteobacteria > Legionellales > Legionellaceae > Legionella > Legionella qingyii. The sequence continues at coordinate 162,537 of NZ_RZGX01000003.1, read as the reverse complement.
ATAAGTTAATTCTAAATGTAGAGAATGGTTTAACAAATATAGACAATCCAGAGGCTCGTGAAGTCTTGAAATTGGAGCGTTTAAGTCTATTGAGTCAGTTTTTTGAACTGTATAAATCATACAGTACGCTATTTGATGAATACGCCCTGGCATGTAAATCGAATCCAGAGCAGTTTAAACAGATTAATTTTTATATGACTCAAAATAGCGGTAATAGATTAGGGTTTGAAAGTCATTTAATTATGCCGATTCAACGGGGCCCAAGATATGAATTACTCATTAAAGAAATTCAAAAACATAATATAGGTGATGAATTTAATAAAATTGAGTTTTCTACATTAAAAGATCTGATCAATGATTGCTTAAGTGATTTCAGAAGTAATAAAAAACCAGAGACCAAGAGCGAATCGAAAGATTGTGAAAAGCGTCCATATCGCTTTGGTGATTACACACGTTATTATCTCTTTGGAAATATAGATTCAACAGCGCTCGGTAAAGATAGTGATTTGTCTCATCTTGAACAAGACAACGAAAGGGTTGAGAAATCAGAAACTTTAAACCGAAAGCACATCGAAGAACACGCTGCTTCTTCTGAGGCGCAAGGTTATAGATTTGGTGATTTAACCCGCAGATTGCTATGGGGAACCAACAATCATTCCCAAGTAGAAAACACCACAGTTGCCCCTGGCCAAGTAGAATCAAATCAAGTTAATACAGAGCAAGAAAAAGATTATGGTTTTGAATTAATTTGATGAATAATTGAATGTGTTGGCAACATAATTACCCCCAAATGGAGTTGGGGTTGGTCACTTTAAACTTCCACATCAATAAATTTAATTTGATATGAGTTTTTTTATTGTCATTACTTTTTTAGCGTCTTTTAAAAGAAGTAATAATTGATTCTCTCTTATCGGAGAAAGTTCAAATCCTAATCGTTTGTAAAAGGTCTCGGCCTTCTCATCTATAGCATGAACTAATAAAGCTCTTACACCGCTTTGTTCTGCAATTTGTAAGGTTTTTAATATTGCATCTTTAAGCATCGCCTTCCCAATACCCTTTCCTTGATATGTATGAAGAACAGCTAATCTTGCTAATATGACAACAGGAATACGATATTTGCCCATTCCCTTTTTTATGCATTCAGATGCCTCATCAACATCTACCTGCCCTACTGTAAGACTATAAAAACCAACCACAAGATTATTATCTCCTAATATGTTATTTTTGGCGCAAGCAACCAATTAAGATTTGATTAAATGGCTTTTCTTAGGTCTAGAAATCAAAGTAATCAGATTTAATGAATTTGAATTTCAAATAACCAATGAAGGTGTAAAGATGTTAGAAAAAAAAGAGAGCACTGACACTGAACAACAAAATAGTAAGATGGATCAACTCCCTGTTGAACTCTTGGTTCACTTATTTAGTTTTTTCAATAATAAGGAAAAAAGAGTAGCTAAGGGTGTTTCTCACTCATTTAATGACGTTATTGAAAAATTTTTCACCCATAAAAATAATATATCTTCTACTTACTATGCCCATAGGGATGGCTATGTTTCTTCATTTATTTTATTACCAGGCCACCGTATTGTTTTTTCGGTTGTACTGGAGAAGACTACATGCTCATCAAGTGCAGGGCTGGTATTTTTTAATTGCGAAGACAATCAGATCAAAGAGGTTTCTTTGATTCAGGACTACGAAAATAATGGAAAACTTGCTCATCTTCATGCTTTACCAAATGGTGATTTGGTTGCGTTGTTAGATCAAGCAAATAAACATGAACCACTTTATATCCTGGTTTTAAATGGAAAAACAGGCGAAGAGAAAAATAGAATTCTATTACCGAAAAAACCTGGCAAAGAATCTCCCAGCTTAGAAGAGCTGCAAGTATTATCTTCAAACGAATGTATTGCTGTATGTTATTCGGGAGACTGTTATTTGATCAATATAGATAAGTCAGTTGCTCAAAAAATAACACTCGAGCATGCCAAAAAGCTGAGTAAACATAAATATAGCTTATTCGAAGGCCGACCCGGGCAGGCATTAAATATTTATGAGTTGCCAGATGGTAATAAGTTATCGATTAGGCAGAGATTACCTCATGATACATTAGGTAGTGGGGGAAACTTATCTATTAGTCTCGCTGAAACTTCAAAAAAACTATTTTCAAATGAAGATGATTTTAAAGATGTTATTTATAAAAAATGAACAAATATACACAAGTAAACATGAATGAGCACCAAGAATACCAATAAATTGATCCATTTCGGCCGAAATACATGTTGAGGGAGGCACTCTACAGCTCCTCCCAAAACCGAACTTTGGTTAATGACTAAAGTTTTCGAACATATTTACTATGGAAATTAGAAATTTCCCGGCTATCTCCCTCGTTCACAAACCCATGGATAGTGAAACACAATAATCTGAAATTTATTACTCTGCCGATACCCCGCGGCATGCCTTCGGGGTCCAGAGTTATAGGGCAGATCTTATTGATGCCACGGACGTTGGAATAGAGTAAACCGGATTTTTAATTTAAGGCTATGGATCATTGCTTTTCTGCATTAGAGAAAACCGAAAACTAAATAAGATGAGTTTCCTCTAGCGAAGCCCGAAGGATTTAACTAGAATGAGGTTTAACTGCTGATAAATATAAACTTTTTGCGCAGGTGTTAATTCATGGATATCCACACTGTTGTTGAAAAACAGAGAGCATTTGCTGCTGGCGGACAGGCTAAAAAGATTGATTTTCGTAAACAGCAACTTCAGAAATTAAAAACCATTCTTAAGCAAAATGAGCAACTTCTCTATGAAGCGCTTTATGCAGATATAAAAAAATCTCAATTTGAAACATACTTAACTGAACTTGCCATGATATATCATGAGCTTGATGAAGCAATTAAACGGGTACATAAATGGGCAAAACCCAGGGCAACCAGAACAGAATTGGTGCTTCAACCGGGAAAAAGCTTTATCTTACCCGAACCTTATGGCACGACTCTAATTATTGGTGCCTGGAATTATCCCTATCAATTAACCTTAATTCCGTTAATCTCAGCTATGGCAGCAGGGAATACCAGCATCATCAAACCAAGTGAGTTGCCACAAAATACTTCAGCAGCCCTGGCAAAAATAATAAATCAAAATTTTGATCCAGCTTATCTGTATGTTGCAGAAGGTGGTACTGAAGTAACTCAGGAGCTCCTTAGTTTTCGTTTTGATAAGCTATTTTTTACTGGCAGCACTGCTGTAGGAAAAATTGTAGCTAAAGCAGCTGCGGAACACTTGACTCCCATCACCCTGGAATTAGGTGGAAAAAGCCCTTGCTTGGTTTTTGCTGATGCAGATCTCAAAATTTCAGCCCAGCGTATTGTCTGGGGTAAATTTTTAAATGCAGGCCAGACCTGTATTGCTCCTGATTATCTTTTAGTTGAACAATCGATTTATCAACCTTTACTGGAAGAGCTTAAAAACCAAATCAACAAAATTATTGGCCCCAATCCTCTTGATAGTGAAAGCTACGTACGGATTATCGATCAAAAGCATGTACAGCGTTTAAAAAAACTCATTGACCCACAAAAAATATACACAGGAGGTCAAGTGATTGAAAAGGAAAAATATATTGAACCAACAATTCTTAAGGATGTAAGTTTTGCAGATGAAATTATGAAGGTAGAAATTTTTGGGCCGATTTTACCTGTTATTCCTTTTACCGATCTGCAATCTGTTTTGCATGAAATAAAAATGCGCCCGCGTCCTTTATCACTTTATATTTTTGGGAAAAATTCAGCCCTGCAAACACGAATCTTGCATGAGGTTTCCTTTGGAGGCGGCTGTATTAATGATGTGATTATGCATATTTGTAACATTCCTCTTCCTTTTGGTGGTGTTGGGGAAAGTGGCATGGGCAATTACCATGGCGAAGCTGGGTTTAACACGTTTAGTCATTTCAAAAGTATATTGAAAAGACCTTTTTGGTTTGAGCTCCCCATTAAATACAAGCCCTATAATCAATTGAAACTAAAAATAATCCGCGCGCTCTTGGGATAAAGCAATATCAATAAACGCTCAAGGCAATGACTTATAAGGATTCATCTGTGCTTATATATTAGAATAAATGTAATTAAATAATTGCATTCCCATATTCTCTTAAGGCAAACAACCTAAGGATTGGGTTTTTCAAATAGTTCGTTATCTGCAAGACGCTGTGCTCGTTTAGCAATTGCTTCTTGTAACTCCAAAAAAAAAGGAGAAGGTCCAGGAGAGTGGCTCAATTCGGTTTCGTGTTTCTTACCCCATGACGCATCCAACTCGGATTGAATGTTTAACTGAATATCCAACATTGAATCTAAAGCATGCGTTTTTTGTTGGTAAGAGATTAAAAACGTTCTGCATACTTTCGCAAAACAAAGATTTTCCTCCAAAATCATTGCAGATGCGCTAAGAAAACCAATTATCCGCTCGTCTTTGTGATTTTTTTGGTGCTGTACGACTAGAAATGAAAATTCTTTTAATAAAGAGTAAATAAGTGAATAATCCCTATCTTCCTTCCCTTCTAACCTATATCCATCCACTAAATTTTGTAATAGTATAATGCATTCTTTACTAACTGGCATTCCTTGCTCCAAGTAAATAAACACTTCTTAATTAAAAACTCTGATAGTTAATTTAGCAAGAAAAAAATTGTAATGCTTTTATAATCATTATCTTGTATGTGGCCGATATAAGGTCTATAACTTTAAGGATAAAAAGAGAACAGCTTATGTCAGAAAAGAAACCTAAAGTGAAAACCAATTATTCCAAGGAGTCATCCACTCCACCTACAGTTGAATCTAATCCTTCTATTCTTGCAAGCATCTTCAAAGGATTACCAGGCAATATTTATTGGAAAGATAAAAATGGAGTTTACTTGGGTTGTAATGACAACATGCTGGAAATGACAGGCATGAAATCCATCATTGGGAAAACAGATTTTGAAATGCCATGGGCCGCATCTGCAGAAACGATTCGTAATAATGATTTAAAAGTTATGGCTCTTAATTCCTCATTAGAGTTGGAGGAGGCTGGAACCATAGCGAATGGACAACAAGTAGTTGTATTAACCAGAAAAACTCCTCTCCGAGATGAAAATGGTAATGTTATTGGTATTGTTGGCGTTTCATTAAACATAACCAAACGTAAAAAACAAGAAGCCGATCTCCGATCAAACCAGGAAAAAACACAATCCACCTTGGAAAATATTCTTGCCCACATGCCAGGCCATGTTTATTGGAAAGACAAAAATGGAGTATATTTAGGCTGTAACAACCGACAGGCTCAGAATTTAGGATTTCAATTTGGTTATGAAATTGTAGGAAAAACTGATTTTGATTTGCCTTGGGGTGAGAATCAAGCTGAATTATTTCGCCAAAATGATCTTCATATCATGCAGACCGGTGAAACTGAAATCATTGAAGAAACAGCCCAAATCGATGGTAAAAAAGCCATTGTTTTAAGTCATAAATCACCAATGCGCAATAAAAAAGGGGAAATTACTGGAGTGTTGGGGATTTCTATTAATATCACCGACAGAAAAAAAATTGAAGCAGAGCTCAATATTGCAAAAGAAAAAGCTGAAGCAGCGAGTCTTGCAAAAACAGAATTTCTTGAAAATATGCGTCACGACATCCGTACCCCCCTTACTGGCATTGTAGGATTTGCAGATCTCATCAAATCTGAAGCTCAAAGCCCTCGAATTAAAGAATATGCAGATAATCTGGTTGCATCAAGCCATGCCCTACTCGATTTTATGGATGATGTGCTTGAAGCCATTCATGTAAGTTCTGGCGAAGTCCCCAAAGTGAGAAAAAAATTCGTCTTGCAAAAGGTGGCTCAGCATATTATTGATCTTAACAAAGCCAAAGCATTTGCAAAGCACTTGGATTTTTCGCTGGATTTTGATCCCAATATACCAAAATACCTCATTGGTGATCCCGTTCGTATCCATCGAATTCTACTTGAATTGATTGCCAATTCGCTGAATTTCACAGACGCTGGTTTTGTGAGATTAACAGCCAAATTAGCAAAACAGGAAAACCGGGAAGTCATCATTAAATTCATTGTAGAAGATAGCGGTATAGGTATTCCCAAGGATAAACAACAGGAAATTTTTCTACAATTTAAACGTTTAACTCCCTCCTACAAAGGAATTTATAAAGGAGCTGGCCTAGGGCTTGCTGTAATCAAACAATTTATTGATGAGTTAGATGGGGAAATATATGTTGAGAGTACAGTTGCAAAAGGAACAATTTTTACCTGTATCATTCCCTTAAAAACAGCACTTCTTGAAGATGAAACAGGAATTGATAAAGATTTTATTGACTCTACTATTCCAAGCTTGGGACAAAAAACCCAAGTCACCGATAAACATCCAGAATCATTGGCAAAACCATTCAAACACCGTATCTTACTTGTTGAAGACAATACTATTGCACAAACCATCGCCAAAGAAATGCTTCATCAATGCGGCTGTCAAGTTGATGTAGCAGCCGATGGACAATCGGCGTTACAGCTCTGGAAGAAAAATAAGTATGATTTGATTTTTATGGATATCGGTTTACCCGATATGGATGGGTATCAAGTAACGCACCACATTCGTGTACAAGAAATCGCCAAAAACCATCATACTCCCATCATTGCGCTCACGGCTCATATAGGTGAAGAAAATAAGCAACGGTGCATTGAATCAGGGATAAATGCAGTACTTAGCAAGCCACTCACTCAAAAAAATTGTTGTGATATTTTGAATTCTTTTATTCCGTCTATAGAAAGAAGCACCTCTCCTGAACATGGGATTTTTGATTTACCAACAAAAGAGGAACAACTTTTTCAGATTGCTGAATTTCCAATACTTGATGTTGAAGAAGGAATTAAAACAACGGGTACAGAAGCCACACTTTGCGGAATGCTCAACCTCATGTTGAGTCACTCTTTTGTTGAAGATGTAATACTGCTAAAAAGGGCGCATGAGCAAGGCGACTGGGAAAAAATCCAAAAACTTGCCCATAAAATAAAGGGTGGTGTCGTATATGTTGGTGCCATTCGTTTAAAAATAGCCTGCCAATACTTTGAGTGTTATTGGAAATCAGGTCAACGCGCTTTATTGGAACAGTTATATCAGCAAATCCTGCGCGTCATTGAGGAAACCACCTCTGAAATTAGAAAATGGATAAAAACAAAAGCAGCTTATTAATCAAACGTGCCCGGGTGCAGCGCAGCAGAACCCAGGATTGAGAAGTTTTATCCATACCCCCAAAATCGAATTCTGCTGCACACAAGGCTACAACAATATGAATGAAGTTCAAAAACTGCCAACTACCGACTCATTTTCTGAAACAACTTCTTGAATCACTTTCAAGTTATCTACTGTTGTTTTCGCAGGATATTTTTTAAATCGAAGTGCAACAGGCCTTAAGTAGTTTGGATAATAAGGCTTTATCAAATACTCGTAAGTAGCAGCCATCGCCTTATTTCTTCCACTGGGATAAACTTCGAAATCATAAGCTTTCTCTGTCCACAGACACATCACAGAGCATTCCTCAATCAAATAATCAAGACAGAGGTTAAATGCTCGTTCATGATCGACATCCGCAGCAGAAAATCGGCTCAAGTATCGAGTTAAAAATTCATCGATGTTGGAATGAATTGCATTACGAAATGATTCATTGGAGTGATATTCCTTTTGCACACGCATATGAGTCTTAATGTAATTTTGACTGTTATACCAATCATCCCAGCGCATAATTTCAAAAGGAATGGTTAATTCATTATAAGCCATTTCATTCCGCTTCAACCATTCCTCCCCTTCTTGTACAGCTAACCGATATAATTCATCTGGTGCTGCATAATTCATGATACCGATAGTATGACGTTGGACACTATCATCAACAAGAATGGTACACTGCTTAAATGAGGCGTTAATTAGTTTAATAACCGCTGCAAATTTTTCACCCTCATGAATTGATTGTCCGACACTAATGGGCATAAGACAAGAAGACCGAGGAAAGAGTTTTCGTTCTTCTACTGGGTTTTCTCTAAAGGAAGCCTTAACAATCCTATTATCAATTAAGCTCATGCTCCTCAACCTCCCTTGAATCGCTTGTTACTATAATTTGCATAAAAATAAACCATATTTTATTTAAAAAAATCATTTTGTCTTCTAATTAGACACCAGCAAGGCATCGATCACATAATAATTACTTAATGTTAATATTGTATAATTTGTGTAATATATGTAAATATAAATCCTAAAAGCGAGTGTAAAATGTCTTATAGAATAGATAATTCCGGTGGCGGTGACTGTGGATTTTATGCTTTTGCAATAGGCTTAATCAACACCATTCAAAACGAATACTCCCTCCACGGAAAAAGCAAGACATATGAACGATGGAATACTGAAGGTCTTCATAACGTTAGTTTGCAAGAAATTCTGGAAGTTGATTTAAATCAGTTATATCACTCACCCAGAACTTATAAAAATCAACTTTTATTCATGTTACAGATGTCGTTAAGAAATATCGCCTTTAATGTGTACAAGAATGAACTGTTTAATAGAATCAAAGGAGAAGAAGTATTACAAGACCATCGAGCTAAAATTGAAGCAACCCCCATATTTGGTAAATTTAGAGAATTGGTAGACTTTTATTTACATAATAAAGGTTCTCTCGCTGAAATAAGACAATTTAATGAATTAGCTTTATCTCCTGAAGTTCTAATCTTAGCAGAAAGAACCGCTCAAACATTACAAGTAAAACTCCAAAAACCATCTGCGGATAGCCCAGAACAAATTGAACTCGAGCATGTAAAAAATGTAGTACTGCATGATGTGATGTCTGCAGGCAAAGAAAATCCTGATTCAGTAATTCTAAAAGGAGTAGAAAAAATTAGGGAACAAGGAAGATGGGCAACACATGATGATTTAAAAGAAATCGCAGCGCATCTTGATGTTAATCTTTATGTCGTAGGTAAAGAAAATGGGGTTACTCTTCCTGATCGCCCCACTATTTGTCTAAATAATGAGGGTAATGCACATTGGACTACCAATGTTGAACAATTAGCACCTAAAGAGGAGCATGTTGCTACACCTCCTGTACCTAAGAAACCCCAAGAACAAATAAAAGAAGAAGAATTTTTCTCTAAAAAAGAAGAACAAGTGATTGTTGCAACGGTAAGTACCCAAGGTGAAGAAGATAAAGTTGATCTTTACCGAAAAAATATAAAAGAACTCATTCAGGCGGCATCGACTCAGGGTTTGTTTTCCCAAGTTAAAAATAAGATTGATGTTGATAAGATTGATACAGCAGAAGCTCTTAAAAATGAATGGGGTGAGCAAATAGAATCCGATGCGGATTTTGCTGCACGCTTACAAGAAGCAGAATTAAGACGTGTTCTAGGCTAAAAGTCACTCTTTTTTACTCATGGATGCTTAATCCTCTACTCTCTATATTTATGATTCAACTTGTCATATTGGTCTATCTTAACTATTTTATAAAAATTACCTATCTTATTAAGGTATTTTCCTGATGAGCAACATTCAACGCTTTATCACAGCCCAACAAGGACAAGATATGTATGTTTCATTCCAGCAAGCTTATACTGAACTCGAAGCTGGAAGCAAACAAAGCCACTGGATATGGCATATCTTTCCTCAGTTGAAACAGCTTGGATTCAGTTCAATTGCGCAACATTTTGGTATTGTTGATTTCAAGGAAGCGTGTGCCTATTTGCAAAATGAAGCGCTTTTCCGCAATTATCATGCAATTGCTCAACTAGTAGAACAACAATTAAAAAAAACGATTTCTGTCTTGACACTCATGCATGGAGAGGTTGATACCAAAAAGCTGGTATCAAGCCTCACCTTATTTCGAGAGGCAGCTTCGTTTCTTTTGCATCAAGGCGATACATCTCAGGACTTTGCAGCACTAGTAAGTTGCTGCGAACAAATTCTTAAAGAAACCACAAAACAAGGTTATGCTCCCTGTGAACTAACGCTTGATTTCGTGCGCAAGCAAAAAAATTAATCCTCATGATCAAGATAAATTAAAAATTTCAAGGCTCATTAGATATCTCTTATCGATTAGTTAACTCTGACGATAAGCATCAATTAATAGGATTCATTTTTCTTTAATCATTCTGGTGTATACTATAAATATTGAATCATAAACAATATTCGAGATATTTCTATGCAAGCGAAGTTAAATGATGAAAAAAAAGCTGCGGAAACGCGATATTATGAACTAGTTGCCGCCTTGGAAGCCATGAATAAAGCACAACAGAATTTATTATTTGACATTCAGCCTAATGAAACTTTATTTAAAAAACTGAATGAGCAGGGTCAAGTTGCTCCTCTTTATGTTGAATTTGTATCCAAAAATTCAGGAGCTAAATTTACGATAGAGAATAAATTTTTCCCCCATAGCTGGGTTGTCACAACACCAGAAAATGCAACCAAAGAAGAATTAGACTATGTAAGGGATCTAACCCTGGAAGCCATTGCACATCCTCAAAATGCACCAGAGGGCTACCAACCTAAACTTTTAGCGTTCTTCCCTGATAACACGCCCCCAGAGCAGATTAGAGAGTTCATTAAATCGGCCGAAGAAAAAGGAATAGAAGTTAATTTATTTATTGGAAAAAAATCAGAGTATGACAAAATCTCTCAGGAGCACTCACAAAAAACAAGAGAAGCTATTGAATCAGGGAATCGGGATAAGCTTCCTGGATGGGATGGGTATATGAAGATGATTAGCCGGAGTGATGGAGGAAAAAAAGGTCAAGAAATGCTAAGGGAACTTCACGCAGAACCGACAAGCTCCTTAAGCAACAATTGACAATTTACTATTTCTTATTTATCAATTTTAGCTGTGGTTCCTGACACAAACACTATAATATGATCAAGAGATTCAACTTTGATTAGTTCAGTACTGCTAGCTGTTATAAAATTGAAGGATTGCCGTTAAACATTTAACATACCTTTTTTATGGATTGGCTTGATTTGATTCCTTATATTCATCGTAGTTCCTACTTAAAATTACCTTCTAATTTTTATGAGGTGATTGAGCCAACGCCGATTACAGATCCCTATTTAGTTAAGTTTAATCATGAATTAGCTTCCTATCTTTGTGCGCCACATTCCTCTTCAGCTCCCGAACAAGACATCATCTCTTTTTATGCAGGAAACACAGTCCCCGCGCACCTTAAAAGCATCGCATTAGCTTATGCAGGACATCAGTTTGGATACTATGTTCCTCTTTTGGGAGATGGTCGCGCCGTATTACTTGGTGAAATACATTGTGAAGATGGAACACGATGGGATATTCAGCTCAAAGGGTCTGGAAAAACAATGTTTTCACGCACAGGTGATGGGAGAGCGCCACTTTCTGCGGTATTAAGAGAATATCTGATCAGTGAAGCAATGCATGGATTAAATATTCCAACCACGCGTTGTTTGGCTGCGATTGCAAGTAAAGAAAAAATCTATCGCCAAAATGGTCCAGTACCCATGGGGGTTGTAACACGGGTTGCATCAAGTAGTTTAAGGGTAGGCTCTTTTGAATATGCTGCGGCTCAAAAAGATGATCAGTTACTTAGATCTTTAGCTAACTATGCTCTTGAACGACACTATCCTGAACTTTTAACCAGTGCAAACCCCTATCTTGAATTATTTAAAAAAGTTGTTGATCGCCAAGCCTATCTTATTGCTGAATGGATGGGAGTAGGTTTTATTCATGGAGTCATGAATACTGATAATATGACTATATCTGGCGAAACAATTGATTATGGTCCCTGTGCTTTTATGGATGAATTTGACTTTGGTACGGTATTTAGCTCTATTGATCTTGCGGGTCGTTATGCATTTGGAAATCAAGCCTCCATAGCAAAATGGAATTTGGCGCAATTTAGTCTAGCTTTACTGCCATTATTTAAAAATGAGAAAGCACTGCAACAAATGCAAGAAGCACTTAACTTATTCACAGAGCGCTTCTCCCTATATTGGAATAAAAAAATAAGAGAAAAGTTAGGTCTTTTCGATGAAAATGTGCAACCGGTGGAACTTATTAAACAGTTCTTCGGTATGTTACAACAATATAAACCCGATTTTACAAATACTTTTCGTCTGCTGAGTCACGCCATTGATTGTGAGCGCTATCAGAACGATTTAATAAAAGCATTAGGGAATCAACCCAACAGCAAACTGTGGGTTTCTGATTGGTTGAATTGTATCAAACAACAAAAAATTGAGATCAATGAAATAAAAAACAAGATGAATCGGGTAAATCCCGCCTATATTCCCAGAAACCACTTAATTGAAAATGCAATCCGCGATTTTGTTGAAAACAACGACAGCACTCTTATGGATAGCCTTTTATCAGTCTTGAAAAATCCATTTCATCAACAAGAAGGGACAGAAAACTTACAATGTTTACCATTGCCTCATGAGCGAGTTCATCAAACCTTCTGCGGCACTTAAGTAGCCCGGGTGCACCCAAGCTACACAAGAACAATTTAAAGTACTTTTTGATAAAGAATTTCTTTTAATAAAGCACCATCCTCGTAAAACTCCTCTAATTTGGTTGAGTTCGTGGCTTCAAAACCCAAAGCATCATAGAATTTTCGCGCTTGAATATTGTCTTCAAATACCCATAAAAGTATTTTTTTATATCCCTGGTTTGCTAGCTCAGAAATTGCCGCCATGCATAATTGGGTACCCAATCCCATACGCCAGTAATCGGGATGCAAATAAATCGCACTGATTTGGCCCATTGAACCATCTGCACTAAAATCACGGAAAGGGCAAATACTCGCAAAACCAATAATTTGATTATGAATTTCCATGACCAATACTTTTACTTCTTGTTCTATCAAGTCATGCCACTGCCGAGTTCGCTCACTTAGAGACAAATTTTGTAATATAATTTCTGGAATGAAATCTCGATACATCTTTTGCCAGGAATAGATATGAATTTGTGCTATAGCCTCGGCATCGTCTAATGTCGCGGTTCTGATATTGGGCGTTACATTTTTAATCATAATAAAAAACCTTAAAGACGCGATTAATTTCTATTAGCCAATAAATTATTCACGTTTTTTAAAATTCAACTTTAGCTAACCTAATATGTGATATGCTATGTTAGAATGGAAAAATTGTCACTAAAAAGGATTTAGTCATGCCTATAATCAAAAAGAAAGAACAAATTTTCATCGGTGCTTTAGCCTTATTTATCTCATCAATAGCCAATGCAGAAAAAGTCACTAGCGATGTCTCTACCACAAATGGAACATCGATAGGAAAAGTCGTTTTTGAAGATGGCAAGTATGGGTTACTTATCACCCCGCAACTGACTGGACTTCCTGCTGGCATTCACGGTTTTCATATCCATGAACATCCTGATTGTGGTGATCATGCCAAAAATGCTGGTACGCACCTAGATCCAGCGAACACCCAAAAGCATCTTGGCCCATATGGCCAAGGTCATTTAGGTGATTTACCTGTATTGATTGTTGATAGTAATGGAGAAGCTAATGTGCCCACATTAGCACCTCGTTTAACAACTAAAGATATTAAAGGACACTCCATTATGGTTCATGCAGGCGGAGATAATTACAGCGATAATCCTCCTTTAGGAGGTGGTGGTGAGCGTATAGCATGTGGAAAAATCCCTTCTTAGTTACAAGAAAATAACGTTTATCATCCGGATTCAGATATACTCTAATCCGGATTAGCCCCGTCTAGTTAGTTTTTTTAATTAAAGTATTTCCTTTTTTTTTATTAATTGGCATGATACGCGCCAAAATAATAATAAGGAAATGTGATGTCCGTTTTTTTTTCAGAAGTCAAATCAAGTTGGAATGATTATTCTCACCTGAGAACCAAATACACCAATTTAATTCCTATACCGAATCCATCCTATTTTCAACCAATTCATGATATAACTCACTTTACTAACTTACTTGTGCGCCCTATCCACAGCCCCCTTTGGTTAGGTGTCAATGCGTTATTGCTCTTTTTGAAAAGCTTCATTTATTTAGCCGCTACTGCATTATTACTGGTACCTGCTTTATTGCTAGCAGTTTTTGCACCCAAATCAAGGCTTAGCCCAAATACTTGCTCTTCATTTCAAAAAGCTGCGGCAAATACGGTTGTTGATGCAACCATGGGCATTATTGCAACCTGTGCAACCCTCGCCTCTATTGTTTTTAATCCAATCTATCTACTAACTCGATGTCTAAGTACTGTGGTAAAGCACTTAAGTGATGTCACTGAATCGTGTTGTGGATTTCCTATTGCACGGTTTAATTAGGTCAGGACTTACGAAAACCTCCAAGGTCGAGGCAAAATTTAATAGAAATCACTATGAAGCGAACGCGAAATCCGAGTCTAATTGAATATTGGGTTCCCTTTCGCTTCATCGAAACAACAGATTTATTTCCTAAACCAATTGATTGTATTTTCCAATTAATTCAGTCTGCTCAATAATATGATTCTGCATGGCAGTCTCTATTTCTTTTTTTGTCGCATGCTCGCCAAGAGTTAATGAGGTATCTAAGGCATAGAGCTTGAAGAAATAGCGATGAGTACCACTGGGGGGGCAAGGTCCTCCATAGCCTGATTTACCCCAACTATTTCGGGCGCTGATTGCTTTCGATGGAACACCGATTCCCGATTTTAGCTCATGACTATCAGCAGGTAGATTAAATAAAATCCAATGTACCCACAATCCCATTGGAGCATCAGGATCATCCATAATTAAAACAAAAGATTGGGTATTTTTAGGTGCATTGTTCCATACTAGTGGTGGTGAATGACCAGCACCATTACACGTATATTCTCTAGGAATAAATCCATTATGAGCAAATGCAGGGCTTTTAAGTATCATTGCACACTCCTTATGCTGAAACATTTAATTGCAATTTATACCATATTTAAGCAAATCGCAAACTAATTGTCACTTTTCCTTGTCATCCCATTATAAAATTCTCGTGATGATGGTTTGCAAAGGTCACCTTATCAAGCTTTTCCAAAACTTTTGTAAGAGTTCCTTCTAGTTTTAATTTTCCACCATTGGCTGCAACTACTAAGCCAACAGCAGATAATATCGCTGCATATTGCTTCACTGTTTGCTCAGATTGTGCTGCTGAAATTTTAATGATATGTAAATTAGATAATAAACTTATTAGACTGCAACGTTCCCCTAATAGTAAGCTTAGTTGTTCTTCAACTTGAGACTCAAGTTTTTGTTCCTTATCCTCTGCCCTATTTTTATCCAGATCACGAAGAAAAGAATGCGCATTATATTCTTTAAACGACCATCGTTTGGGTTGTTTCGTAGTTACCTCATCATGAGCTTTATCAATCAAGTCTGTAGTAATTGAATTATTGTCATGAGAAGGATGTTGTACAAAGGTAGTTCTATATTGATCCGCATCCCAATCCCACTCTGAACCAGAAGTAATTATAGGTCCTTCATCATAAAAAACAGAGTCTGACTCTTTTAATCTATCCTTGTTTTTAGAAGCACCTTCAAAATCCTGATAAATGAGTGGCTTATCATTACATTGTACTAAAGGAGATTTAATAAACTGCATTTGAACTCTTCGCTGTCTCTGGTTGATATCAGCAGTTTTATATAATTGATCCGGCCTCACTGGCGAATAAATTGTTCCAGTTCGTGCATCAATAGCCAACGATGCTCCAGCAAATGATGATTTTAGAACATCGGCATTTTCAATATGGATATGGTATTTCGTGAGCAACTCTATCAGCTCGATACACATTGAATGAGAATTCGAGTCGCCGCCGGCCAGGTGAGCAATTGAGTTTTCAGAAACAGGTTGCAGTAATTCCGATAAAGATTCAATAGGGGTCATAGTATCAATGTGTGCGAGAATTGCCATTTTATTTGTAGCATCATAGAGTGCTAAGATGAGGCATGTATTAGCACCATATGTACCTAAAATTGGTTGTTCTGATGTTGCTGTTGTAATTGCATACTCATGTTGTAGCACTGTAATTGTTTCAGTTAGTTTGAAATCAACAGGAACAGCTCCTTTTAGTAATCGATGTACTGAATTTAATTTCTTTTCACGTTGATATACAGCCATTATTTCTTGTTGTTCATTTTCACTGAGTGATATTTCCATACCTATTTCTCTTAGTGAATTAACTAAAGGCGAGGAGAGTTCTAATGGAAGCCGCAAAAGAAGAACAGCTAACTCTTTTGGCGAATAATTAGAAGAAATAGACGTGAATCCTTCATCGGTTTTATTATCAAAAGATAAGACTTCCATTTTATCTAAGTTGCCATCATTTAAAATAAATTCCGAAGTAATTGGTTTTCCACTATAACTGATTGCTGGCCCCCTATATCTAAATTCTGGAAAATAAGTCGCTATTTTCGCCACATCAATCTTTAAAGGAGTAGTCAATCGCGCTTCTATAGGATACATTTTAGCTTACCTCCTGATTAACGATTGATAATATAATGCCATCACATTGACCCAAATTTAAACTTGGAGAATTTTTGTTGCTCAAAAGCCATGAGGCGAAATAAAAATTAAGCTTTATTCGCTATATCCTCTGGCTTGTGATTAATTCACATATCAACGTATCAAAAATAGTTTTTACAAGGGGTAAAATTATACTTTAAAAACGCATTTCAATGTTATTATTACAATAAGGATGTTTTTTTCTTAATCAACGCGGTGCCTTATATAAAATGAATGAGATCAATGTAGAACAATTAAAAAATCTACTGAATGAAGCAACAAAGAGTATTAAATCGTCAGAAAGTCTTCTCGATGAATTGCTTAAAGCGCCTGAAGAAGAATCATCCTCCATAGAAGATACAATTTGTTCCATACAATTAGTTCTTCAATATCGCTTAGGTAATCAAGATACTCTGGCTTTACTTCTGAGCATTGATCAGAACTTACTTTATCTTTTAGATATTCAGCCCCGGCACTCATCTAAAATGAACATGGATCGGCTTGCCTATGCTTTAGGTAATGAAGATTTGAAGCAAGTCATTCATATGCTTTCGTTACTCGTTAGCTCTCTATTAAAAATCACAAACCGTTATCAGAAAGATCATTTAAGTTTTGAATTAAAAGCGTATCAACGTAAACACATCAAGCAAAACATTTTAATTAAAGGAATGCAAAAACTGATTCTACAACAAGATCATTTTTTAAGTTTGATGCGTAACCTTCAAGAAAATGTGACGCTTCTTTTAGAGCATCAATCCGTTGGCCCCGTTTTTGATCATATAGCTGCGCTCAGAGGACCAATTTCTCAATTCTATCAAGCAACATTACATGGTCTTGGGGTAGCTAAAGAGCTTTATGAAAAAATTAATAAGAACGAGCTACTGAATCAAAAAGTGGAGCTTCTTTTAAAACAAGCAGAAGAAGTGCTCAAAATCATGCCCTCGATTTATAAGCCGCAGCCGCATTATACCTTGACCCCGCCCAGCAATACGTTAACTCAACCAAGCAACACCCTAACGCAACTAAGGCCCCTATCTGCCGAACAATTAGAGCAACGTGCAGCAGCCAAGCGATTACGCCCCTTTTTCAATTAAAGATTACGTCGTAACCTGGGTGAAGGTGCAAACCGGAATCTGGGACTCTGTGCAATGAAAACCCGGGTTCCGCTGCACTTCTCCCGGGCTATACGCTTAAGTCTATAGTGTGAATGGTTACAAATACATCCCCTCTTTCCTAGAAACACTGTATTAAGTTAGGGAAAAGCTGTCGGCGGGAACTATTTATGGCAAGACGTAGTGCTAATTTAGGAGTAGATTCCCGCCTTCGCGGGAATGACAAAAATCCTTAACTTAATGGCAGTGTCCTCTAGAGAGAGGAAAGGACTGAATCAAAAATAACAACCAACACCATCATACCCAATGATGTGACATGACTTGTAAGCGCTTTGTTCAAGTCGATAACTTACGGAACCATAATAAGCAATAATGTTTCCATTTTTAGTTTGCTTTATATGAGGTTTTTGAAAGTTCTCTACCGCCTCACACGTAGCACGGTTTTGTATCCAAACTCCTCCATCTGAAACAATGCGCTTTTTACTTGGAGTTAGGGTATTCTTTCCACAATCCTTAATTGCCAAATGCTCTACTTTGGGAGCAGAAAAGAGAAGATCATAACCGGCTGCTGCCGCTTTAACAGCATTTTCAGCATCCAAAATACCATGTCCACAAGGTTTTTTACCCACACACGATTTATTCGCATCATCACTGGCTCCAAAATCATGTGTTGTTGTATACAATAATTGTTCTATTTGTTCAGGACTAAGTACTTTCTCACTTGCTGCAAAAATTAATCCGGCAACACCGGCAACATGAGGAGTAGCCATGCTGGTTCCTTGATAAAAATCAAAGCCAGAGCCATTATAACCACCTCCTGGATTCACTGTAGATAAAATTCCTCCCCAAATACCATAACGCTTGTCTCCGCCGGGAGCAGCCAAAGTAACACTTGGACCATAATTCGAAAAATAGGATCTAAGGCCTTCAGGTCCAGTAGAAGCGACTTTAATCGTTCCATTACAAATCGCAGGCGCATTAAAATGCTCCCAAAGGTTATCATTTCCGGCCGCGACAGCCAATACCGCACCTTTTTTGCGGGCAAAAAAGACTGCTTCTTGCAATGCCTGATCACAATAATCTATTTCATCTTTAGGGCCTCTATCTACGCCAAAACTCATATTCAATATTTTTGCAGGGTGAATGTTATGTGGTATTCCAGGAACATCACCACCTACGGCCCAATAAATGGCATTAATGACGTAGCTTTCATAAAACATCCCATTAGCAGCAGGAATTTTTAAAGGAAGAATTTTTAAATCCTCACCCATTCCACTCATGACGCTGCCATACCCCGCAATCGTCCCAGCAACATGAGTTCCATGATAAGATCGCGTTTCATCAATCAAGTTATTGTTGTTTCCAGCAAAATTCCAGCCCCATAAGTTGCCTGAACTGTCCTTGACCAGGTTATTAATTAAACTGTCATTCAAAGCAATTCCAGTATCTAAAACTGCAACGACTATTGGTTTTTTAGAAATACCCGTGGTATAGGCCCAGGCTCCATCTCTGAATCCAGGCTTGGACTCCAACATAATTCCTGCCGGACGCGAGAATTCATCCCACTGACTTTCATGTGATAATATATCGCCCGTACCCAAAATCTCTGGATCAGGAACGGGTTTAAAATAACTAACTCTATCTTTAACTGCATATAAAACTTGAGGATTTTTGCGCAAACGCTCTAAAACGAAGGATGTAGTATCCTCATCATCGCCTTTAACTAATGTGCTGTTTTTTGAGTCTAAAATTAATAAAAAAGCACCATTTGCCATAGGATTTAATTCTTTTATGGGTAATTGGGCTATCTGCTTTATTTGTGACTTTATAGATGAAACACTGGTTATTTGTTCTTTATATTTGATTATCACTCGCACTGTATCTTCACCAGATGAAGCAAAAATACCCTGTGTAATAGATAAAAGACTTAAACCTAAAATCCCTGATTTAAACATGCAACAATCTCCTTATAAAATACATGCAAATTCAGTATGCTATAAGAAACAAGGCAAAACAAGGATTAAACATACCCCAAACTGTTACTCTCCTATACTTAATGTATTAAACTTAAAAATAGATTGTTGAACTTCTTGGTACGCTTTATATACTGCATGTATCCCTTCATTTCTATTATAACAACTGCTCATGTCCCTACGATATTTTTTTATAAAACTGCCATTGGTTGTAAACGAAAAGTGCAATCCTTGCTTGGAATAATAACTAAGGACTTACGAAAAACTCTAAGGTCGAGGCAAAAAATGATTTTAATGAGGGAGTTTAGATAGACTAAATGACCGAAGTAAAAAACATTTTTTAATGAAGAGATTGGGAGTTTTCGTAAGTCCTGTAACTGTTGGTAATAGCCCTTCACCCCCTGTTCATGTTTACTCGAACGATGGGATTTGAGTGCGGGTGGTGAGAACATTTTTGCTAAGCAAGCACAGCATACAGCAATAGCACTAAATTGAAATTATTCTCTCAGAGCCTACGTTCCGCGACGTGTTCGCAGAAACCAAGCAATATAAGCTTCATAGCTGGATCCCGCGAACACGTCGCGGAACCTAGGACAGGAAGAAAATATAGAAAAATATTCTTAACTTAGTGCCATTAATGCATACATCAAGAGTGCCAAATAAATCCGTTCCCAGATAGAGACTAAGTACTTACTAAATCAATACCGATATTGCTCTGGCTTATAAGGACCACTGATCGCCACGCCTAAATAGTCCGCTTGTTCTTTCGTGAGTTGGGTTAATTTCGCTCCGATTCTCCCTAAATGTAAACGAGCTACTTTTTCATCCAATAACTTGGGAAGAACATAAACTTGTCGGTCATATTGAGCAGCATTTTTAAATAATTCAATTTGCGCCAAAATTTGGTTGGAAAAAGAGGCTGACATCACAAAACTTGGATGGCCAGTAGCGCATCCTAAATTAACCAATCGTCCCTGAGCCAAAAGAATCAAGCGTTTTCCATCTGGAAAAATGACATGATCAACTTGTGGCTTGATATTTTCCCATTGATATTTCTTT
The DNA here is from genome assembly GCF_003990155.1 of Legionella qingyii. NCBI lineage: Bacteria > Pseudomonadati > Pseudomonadota > Gammaproteobacteria > Legionellales > Legionellaceae > Legionella > Legionella qingyii. The sequence continues at coordinate 141,872 of NZ_RZGX01000003.1, read as the reverse complement.
AAACTCTGGACATCAATTTCAGAGTCAAAATGACCAATATTGCATAAAATAGCCTGATGACGCATACGTTTCATGTGATCGTGAGTCACTACGTGGTAATTACCCGTTGCGGTCACTACAATGTCTACCTGTTCAGCTACATCATCTAGAGTCACAACACGGTATCCTTCCATTGCAGCTTGCAGCGCGCAAATAGGATCAATTTCTGCAATTAAAACAATCGCACCTTGTCCTCGTAATGCTTGAGCACATCCCTTACCTACATCACCATAACCTAAAATTAAAGCGACCTTTCCTGCGATCATTACATCAGTCGCACGTTTTATTCCATCCAATAAGGATTCGCGGCAACCGTACATGTTATCAAATTTGGATTTAGTTACTGAATCATTCACATTAATGGCAGGGATTTTTAAATCACCTTTTCTAGCCATTTCATATAGTCGTGCAACACCTGTGGTTGTTTCTTCAGAAACTCCTTTAATTCCAGGTAAGAGCTCCGGGAATTTTTGGTGGACCATTTGCGTCAAATCACCACCATCATCCAGCAATAAGTTAGGGGTCCAATGATTCGGTCCAGTAAGCGTTTGCTCCACGCACCACCAATATTCTTCTTCAGTTTCACCTTTCCAGGCAAAGACAGGAATACCTTTTGCAGCAATAGCGGCAGCAGCATGGTCCTGGGTAGAAAATATATTACAAGAAGACCAACGAACTTCAGCACCTAACGCAATCAACGTTTCAATCAGCACTGCAGTTTGAATTGTCATATGCAAACAACCTGCAACACGAGCACCTTTTAATGGTTTGGTGGCAGCAAACTCTTCACGCAAAGCCATTAATCCCGGCATTTCTGTCTCGGCAATCGCAATTTCTTTGCGCCCCCAAGAAGCCAGTGACATATCTGCTACTTTATAATCTTTTGTCATATTGCTCCCTGCCTCTACTTTATTGACTAGTTCCATTAGATCTCCTTATAAAGCTTTGCTTAACTCCGCCACCTTATCCAAACGTTCCCAGGGAAAGTTCTCACGTCCATAGTGGCCATAAGTCGCTGTTTGCTTGTAAATCGGACGAAGCAAATCATGATATTCGATGATGCCTTGTGGCGTTAAATCAAAATGAGAATTAATTAATTCAATAATTTCGCCATCAGATAAACGCCCCGTTCCGAACGTTTCAACAAAAATTGACGTGGGTTCGGCAACACCAATTGCGTAAGAAATTTGTAACTCACACTTATCAGCCAATCCAGCCGCTACTATATTTTTTGCAACATGTCGTGCTGCATAAGCTGCAGAACGATCTACTTTAGAGGGATCTTTACCAGAAAAACCCCCCCCCCCATGTCGCGCCATACCACCATAAGTATCTACGATAATTTTACGGCCAGTTAGTCCACAATCCCCCAAGGGACCGCCAATAACAAAACGACCTGTTGGGTTAATGAAATAACGCGTTTTATGGGTCAGCCATTCGCGAGGTAACGTGGTTTTAATAATTTCCTCACGTACTGCTTCGACTAAATCATTATATTCAATTTCAGCTGCATGTTGTGTTGAAAAAACAACTGTGTCAACCTCAACAGGTATACCCCTTTCATATTTTAAGGTTATTTGACATTTCGCATCAGGTCGCAACCAGGGTAACGTTCCTGATTTACGTAAATGAGCTTGTTTTTCCATCAAACGATGTGCGTAAGCAATTGGAGCTGGCATGTAAACATCGGTTTCACGGCTGGCATAACCAAACATTAAACCCTGATCTCCGGCACCAAGCATTTTCGTTTCTTTATTATCAACCCCCTGAGCAATATCAGGAGATTGTTTACCTATGGCAGAAAGTACTGCACAAGATTCCCAATCGAAACCCATTTGTGAGCTGTTATAACCTATATCTTTAACTACTTGTCGCGTTACGGCTTCCACGTCCACCCATGCTTTAGTAGTAATTTCTCCACCAACTAACACCATACCTGTTTTGACGAATACCTCACAAGCAACACGCGCAGCAGGATCTTGCATTAAAATAGCATCTAAAATTGCATCAGAAATCTGATCTGCTATTTTGTCAGGATGTCCTTCAGAAACCGATTCAGAAGTAAAAACATGACTATCATTCATTAGTTAATCCTCTAATTAATATTGCTATATCCTATTTCATCAATTGTATAAATTCATTAAATATTATTTCTATATCATGCGGTCCTGGACTTGCTTCTGGATGACCTTGAAAGCCCAATGCCGGTTTTTCCTTATGTCTGATGCCCTGAAGGGTATTGTCAAATAAAGAACGATGAGTTATGGAAAGACAATCGGGTAAGCTCTCTTCATCCACTGCAAAACCATGGTTCTGACTGGTTATAAAAACACGTTTTTTCCCTGCAGTTTCAATTACCGGATGATTGGCACCGTGATGACCAAATTTCATTTTCTTGGTTATTCCACCACAAGCTAAAGCCAAGATTTGAAAACCCAGACAAATGCCAAATAAGGGAATATTATGCTCTAAAAACTCTTGGGTTGCCCGAATTGCATAGTCACACGCCTGCGGATCTCCGGGGCCATTAGATAAAAAGACTCCATCAGGATTCATTGCTAAAACTTCTGCAGCCGAAGTTTTTGCCGGAACTAAAGTTAAATGACACCCTTTGTCATGTAAAATACGTAAAATATTATGCTTTACCCCAAAATCATAAGCGACTACGTGGAATTTTTGGGGTTGAGAACCTGTCCCCCACTCACCTTGGCCATCATGCCAACGTTCTATGGTTTTTCTAGAAACTTCCAGAGCCAAATCAACTCCCTGAAGTCCAGAGAAGGATTTTGCTTTTGATAAAACCACTTCAGGATTCCCTACATCAGTACTGATGCAAGCACCCAAAGCCCCGTGTTCTCGTAAACGCAAAGTCAAATCACGAGTATCAATTCCAGCAATTGCAACCACACCATTTTTTTTGAGCCAATCAGGAAGAGATTGTTCAGCACGATAATTACTATGAATTATTGAAGAATTACGGAGTACCAAACCTGCAGCCCAAACTTTATTTGACTCCATATCATCATGAGTGCATCCAGTATTTCCGACATGGGCTGTAGTCAAGGTAATTATTTGCCGAGTATAAGAAGGGTCTGTGAGCATTTCTTGATAACCCGTCATAGAGGTATTAAAAACCAACTCTCCGACACAATCTCCTGTTGCTCCTACCGAAATCCCCTCATAAATAGTTCCATCGGCTAATACTAAAATTGCTGGTTGGTTTATCATGGCTCTTCTCTATTAGTCTGGTTATGCAATGTGTCATTTTTAGTAGCCTTAACGCATCTGTAGCCTGGATGAGCGAAGCGTAACCCGGGCTACGCGTCGCTCACCCAGGCTACAATGACTCTTTTTTATACAGAGTCATGACGTTTATATCCCTTGGTCAGCAAGCTCAAAAAATGCACATTTAGATAAATGTGAGCATTGTAACTTACTTAGTTCAAAATTTCATGTCTTCAAAGAATTTTTTCACACCTGCAAACCAAGAATTTGAGCGGGGAGAATGATTTCCTTTGGCATTTTCCAGTGATTCCTGGAATTTAGTTAGTAATTCTTTTTGTTCTCGTGATAAATTCACAGGAGTTTCTACCACTACTTTACATAATAAATCACCCTGACCATGACCACGTACGGACTTCATCCCCTTACCTCTTAAACGGAACACTTTGCCGGTTTGCGTTTCTTCAGGGATCTTTAAAGTAACTCGTCCTTCAAGGGTTGGTACTTCAATAGAACCACCCATTGCAGCGATTATAAAACTTATAGGTACTTCACAATGTAAATCATTTTCATGACGTTCAAATATAGTATGTTTTTTTACGTTGATTTGTACGTAAAGATCGCCAGGGCCTCCACCATGCATGCCAGCCTCACCTTCTCCGCTTAAACGAACGCGATCACCGTTATCTACGCCAGCGGGAATTTTAACCGTGAGTTTTTTGCTTTCACGTACCCGACCTTGACCATGACAATCTGGGCAAGGATCAGAAATAATTTTTCCTTCACCGTGACAGCTTGGGCAGGTTTGCTGAATAGAGAAAAAGCCTTGTTGAATTCTGACTTGTCCCATGCCATTACAGGTTTCACACGTTTTGGGTTGAGTTCCCTTTTTAGCGCCACTACCGCTACAGGTAGAACAAGCCCCATGTCTTGGAACTGTAATTTGCACTTCTTTACCTAAAGCAGCTTCTTCAAGCGTTAATTGCACATTAAATTGCAAATCAGCGCCGCGTTGACCACGAGATTGTCGTCCAGCACCTCGTCCGCCCGAGAAGATATTTTCAAAAATATCCTCAAAGACATCGCCAAAACCTCCGAAGCCACCAAAACCTCCTTGTCCACCTCGCATGGACGGATCAACACCTGCGTGACCAAATTGGTCATAGGCAGCACGTTTTTGTGGGTCAGAGAGAACGCTGTAAGCATTTTGAATTTCTTTAAATTTCTCTTCTGCAGCAGAATCACCAGCGTTGCGATCTGGGTGATATTTCATTGCCAACCTGCGATATGCTTTTTTAATTTCAGCATCACTTGCAGTTCGACTTACTTCTAAAAGTTCATAATAATCCTGCCGTTCCATAACTACTCACAATATTTAAAAATAAAAAATACGGACCATATAGTCTGAGTATAGCAAAGCGGAACCCGGGATTAAGGCGTACATTTCCAGAATCCCAGGTTCCGCTTTGTTGCACCCAGGCTACAAAGCACCTAGGCTACTAAGTGACGATTACATCAATTATTTCTTATCGTCTTTAACCTCTTCAAACTCAGCATCCACAACTCCTTCATCAGTTTTAGCTGACTCGTGAGATTGCGCATGTTCTTGCTGAGGCGCTTCACCAGATCCTGCTTGCCCTTCAGATGCCTTTTTAGCATAAACCCGTTCAGCCATTTTAGCAGAAGCATCGTTTAACACTTTTAATTTCTCTTCAATTTGTGCTTTGTCAGTGCCCTGAATTGCTTCTTTTAATTCAGCGATTGCTGTTTCTATGCCTTTTTTCTCATCTTCAGAAAGTTCAGCCGCCAAATCTTTCATTGATTTCTCACAGCTATGAATCAAGCTGTCGGCCTGATTACGTAACTCTGCCATTTCCTTAAATTTCTTATCTTCTTCCGCATGCGATTTGGCGTCTTTGATCATTGCCTCCACTTCTTCGTCACTCAAGCCACTAGATGCTTTAATAACAATGGATTGCGCCTTACCAGTAGCTTTATCTTTAGCAGAAACATTAAGGATACCATTCGCATCAATATCAAAAGTTACTTCAATTTGTGGTACACCACGTGGAGCAGGAGGAATATCACCTAAATCGAATCTACCCAGAGATTTGTTAGCTGAAGCTTGCTCTCTTTCTCCTTGCAGCACATGCACAGTAACTGCTGTTTGATTATCATCGGCAGTAGAGAACACCTGATTGGCTTTAGTAGGAATTGTGGTATTTTTATCGATGAGTTTTGTCATCACACCACCCATAGTTTCAATGCCTAAAGATAAAGGAGTTACGTCAAGCAACAGAATATCTTTTACTTCACCAGATAAAACTGCAGCTTGTATAGCAGCACCTACAGCAACGGCTTCATCGGGGTTAACGTCTTTGCGTGGCTCTTTACCAAAAAACTCTTCTACGGTTTTTTGTACTAAAGGCATACGTGTTTGACCACCAACCAAAATGACTTCGTTAATTTGTGACACAGTCAATCCAGCATCTTTCAATGCGATTTTGCAAGGCTCTACTGTACGCTCAACAAGTTTCTCAACCAAAGACTCCAGTTTAGCGCGAGTTAATTTAATGTTCAGGTGTTTTGGTCCAGAAGCATCTGCTGTAATGTAAGGTAGATTAACATCCGTTTGTTGTGCTGAAGAAAGTTCAATTTTTGCTTTTTCAGCAGCATCTTTCAATCGTTGTAATGCCAATGCATCATTGTGTAAATCAATACCTGTATCTTTTTTGAATTCAGAAGCCAGATACTCAATCAAAGCCAAGTCAAAGTCTTCACCTCCCAAGAATGTATCACCATTTGTTGCGAGCACTTCAAACTGATGTTCTCCATCGACTTCTGCAATTTCAATGATCGAGATATCAAAAGTACCACCACCAAGGTCATATACAGCAATGATTGAATCACCGCGCTTTTTGTCCATACCATAAGCAAGAGCTGCAGCGGTAGGTTCGTTAATGATACGTTTTACTTCAAGGCCGGCAATACGGCCAGCATCTTTGGTTGCTTGACGTTGGGAATCATTGAAATAAGCAGGTACAGTAATCACAGCTTCTTTCACTTCTTCACCAAGGTAATCTTCTGCAGTTTTCTTCATTTTACGTAACACTTCAGCAGAAACTTGTGGTGGAGCTTTGTCCTGATCTTTCACACGAACCCAAGCATCTCCATTGTCTGCTTTAACGATCTTGTAAGGAACCATCTTGATGTCTTTTTGAACAACCGCGTCATCAAAACGACGACCGATCAATCGTTTAATCGCAAATAAAGTATTATCTGGGTTAGTTACTGCTTGACGTTTTGCAGCTTGTCCAACCAATACCTCACCATCATCAGTAAAAGCAACGATGGAAGGCGTCGTGCGGTGACCTTCACTATTTTCAATTACCTTAGGCTTATCACCTTCCATAACAGCAACACATGAGTTGGTGGTACCTAAGTCGATTCCTATAATTTTAGCCATTCTATTCTTGCTCCAAAGTAGTAGTTTTCTAATGCAATGATTTTTATATGGGGCATAACTAACCAATTTCAACCCATAAATCTCACATTTTTATTTTTTTGACACAACCACACGTGCCGGTCTAATCACTCGATCACTTAGTTTGTATCCCTTTTGGAATACTGCTAATACCGTGTTGGGTTCCGCATCGGGTACCACTTGCATCGACATCGCTTCATGAATCTGTGGATCAAAAGGCAAACCAATGGGATCAATTTGCTGAATCTCAAATTTTTTCAATACATCCATAAAAAGCTTCAGAGTTAATTCCAAGCCTTCATGCATTGCTGCATCTTCTGCTTTAACAGCCAGTTGTAAGGCTTGCTCTAAACTATCGATTACCGGTAATAAATCAGTAATTATCTTCTCAACACCATAGCGATGAGCATTAGTTACTTCGCGTTCAGCACGGCGACGAACATTTTCCAATTCAGCTTGAGCACGAACCGCTTTTTCCCAATTTTCATGAGATTGCTGTTCTGCAAGAGTCAGCTTTTCACTCAACTCAATGTAACTTGGGTGATCTAAAGATGGCTCCCGATGCTCTGTTTCTTCAGGTAAGTCTACGGCTTCTTCAGAATTTTCAATGTCTTTCGATTCATGCTCTTCTTTAAATTGATGCCAATTTTTATCTTGTTTTCTACTCATGCAATTTCTCCTCTCCACAGCTTAGCAATGTGAAAATCAGAGATGGGGGCACCTAATAAGATTTCAAGGGCTATGAAATTTTTATTGCAGCAAATTAATATAAATCACTGCAACACAAACTAAAAATGTATTTTTCAAAAGACGCACGCGCTAATTTTACTAATAAATAATCAGGGAGCGATTGAATGAATGATTGAGGATTTTGGTATTCAACGAAACAAATTGAATTTGGTTTGGACTAAATTCCAATTATATAGAAGAAACCAAATGCCAAAAGATCCTAAAAAATCGAAAAACTTAAAGCGCGCTATGGCAACAGACGTTGTCAGGCGCTTTCATCATTATAAATATTCTCCTTATAAGCATAGCCCCTTCTTCCCTTTGCCTTCAGTGTCCCTAAAGTTTTATGCATATAAGTAATATGGATAAAAGCTTTATCATTTAAGGCCCAGTTCGCTTGCAGTATGTGTTCATTTATTCCATACTTAGACTCAAAAAAGTTACATAGGTTTTTTTATGCAAAAATGGTCGCCTACCTCTTGGCTCCAGTACTCGTATTTACAAGCTGCAACTTATTCCGATAAAGAACAGTTAAATAAAATTGTAGAACAACTGAGCCTTTTACCTCCTCTGGTTACCAGTAGTGAAGTAAAGAATTTGAAAAAAGAAATTGCACGAGCTGGACGTGGAGAAGCTTTTATTCTCCAAGGTGGAGACTGCGCTGAATCATTTAATGATTGTCGTTCGGAAGTTATTAGCAATAAACTAAAAATCATTTTACAGATGAGCTTGATTTTATTGCATGGCTTACGAAAACCCATTATTCGTGTTGGACGAATTGCTGGGCAATATGCAAAACCCCGTTCTTCAGATTATGAAACGATAGAAGGAGTCACTTTACCCAGCTATCGAGGTGATTTGGTTAACTCCCCTGAGTTTACTCGGGAGGCACGGGAGCCCAACCCTAAATTATTATTGCAAGCGTACAACTGCTCAGCAATCACTTTAAATTTCATTCGTAGCTTACTCGACAGTGGTTTTGCAAGCCTAAATCACCCTCAGCAATGGGATTTGGGTTTTGTTGAACATTCAAAACAAAAAGATGAGTATCAAACTCTGGTTAAATCAATTGCCGATACTTTGGACTTTTTAGATACCGTTAGTGGAATACAAGCCAGTAACTTGGCTAAAGTGGATTTTTATACTTCTCATGAAGCCCTGCATTTGCATTATGAGCAAGCATTGACTCGTCAAATGGAAGATGGTTTATGGTATAACCTCTCTACTCACCTACCCTGGATTGGTATGCGCACAGCACAAGCTGACAGCGCACATTTGGAGTTTTTACGCGGCGTTGAAAATCCCATTGGGATCAAAATTGGACCTTCAGCTACTCCCGAATGGTTAGAAGAAGTATTGCATCGAGCAAACCCTCAGCGTGAAGAGGGACGACTTTTGTTGTTCACTCGACTAGGAGCGCGCCATATAGATAAACTGCTTCCCCCACTTATTGAAGCCGTGAGAAAAACAAAAATTCCAGTGACCTGGTCTTGTGATCCCATGCACGGAAATACAGAGACAACAGTGGATGGCATTAAGACTCGCCACTTTGACAACATACTTTTAGAGCTCAAACAAGCTTTGGAAATTCATCGCACTATGGGCAGTTATCTAGGGGGGGTTCATTTTGAACTTACTGGTGATAACGTTACAGAGTGTATTGGAGGCGCTCGCGGGTTATCAGCAGATGATCTGAAAAAAGCTTATCATAGCCTGGTTGACCCCCGACTCAATTATGAACAATCATTAGAAATGGCCATTCAATTGAGTAGACAGTTTGGAAATGAATAGTTCTTTGTTTGTCATGGGAAGTTTCGTTTTTTCACATCGTTCTTTATAGAAATTAAATAGCAACTGTTTTGGCTCTAAATTCAAGATAGTTGCTCCAGTAATAGTCCAAAGAGCATCTCGAGAGTTACCCTAAGTTAAACTCCTTCAAGAAATATATCGAGATCAAGCGACGAGCGCCTGCCAAGGTCATTCGCATGTTCTGAGAGAAAGGCGTCAGCAGCTCGACGCCCTTCATCACGTAACATGAGCAAAAAGTCCCATTCTGCATTGAGCTTGGATGAATAGCCGAGCTCGATCATGATGTCGCTGCTCACTCGATGTATCCGCATGCCAGCCCATTTTGCTCCTTCGGAATTATCTGGATGCGCCAATTGCCGTAATAAAGCAATCATGCGAAGCTCCTTAAGCAACACAGCATTGAACGAAACTTCATTCAGACGGTTTAGAATGCCTCGTGCAGACTGAGGAATATCTGGCCGTGTTACGGGATTGATTTGAACTAAAATCGTATCATGTGATTTACATTCCCGTACCAGCGGTGTAATTGTGGGATTCCCTGAGTATCCTCCATCCCAGTAATGCTCTCCATTGATTTCGACCGCCTTAAAAAGTGTAGGTAGACATGCGGACGCAAGAAGCACATCCGGAGTGATTTCGTCATTGCGAAATACTCTTCCTCTGCCGCTGCTAACGTTTGTCGCAGTAATAAATAATTTGATTGGACTACGGGACAATCGCTTAAAGTCGATAGTTTCCATTAAAATAGTGTGAAGTGGATTAACTCCGAATGGGTCAAGATCATAGGGTGAAAACAATCGAGATAAGATATCCATGGTGATAAAAAAAGGAGAATAATCAAGCGACCACTGGCCCAGAATAATATCAAGAGGACTGCGTTGTAAGAGACTAAATCGCGCCGCTTCAGAGACGCTCTTCCAGAACAATTCAAGCAAGTCGCGTGCTCCCTGAGGACCATCTTTGGTGTACCCATCGGCAAGGACCGCTGCATTCATAGCACCAGCAGATGTACCCGAAATGCCATCGATTCGTAACTTCTTTTCTTCTAATATACGATCCAACACGCCCCATGTAAATGCACCATGAGCACCACCACCTTGCAGTGCTAAATCGATAAGAACATCATCAATTATTTTTTGAGAATACGTTATGGTGTGTGACATCCGTTTCATTGAATATGTATAGAGAAGAGTCCATATTTTTAACATAGAGGATAAATCAAGAAAATTCAAATCCAAAAAATTAAAAAGAGCCTGGAAGGAGTTTAATTGTGTTGGTAACTTGGCTGCTTGCAGCCGGAAAGAATGAAAGATAATAGTACTTTGCGAGCTACCAGGCTTCCGTCACAGGCTGCATATTCATTAACACTCTTAGTTTGATTTTTTCAAATATCGTGCGACAATCGGCGCATAATTAATTCATTATGAAAAATATGAGGCCGAATTGATAACTAACAAGCAAGACCCAAATTCGCAAGCGCATCCCCCTACAGTTCTTCATGAAGAAAACTTATTAAAAATCGATAACTTATTGCAAACAAATGTAAGAATTGGTAAAGAAAGCCATACTGTTCAAGAATGGTTAAACACGCCAAATTGTTCTTTGCGAGCGGGATTTCAAGCTGCAGCCATTGCTGCGTTTATAGAAGATCAATTGTTTTTTTTGGAACATTTAAATCAGTATCTTACTCATCTAAAAAAATACATGGAATTTAGCAAAACCCAAGAAAAAATACTTGATGCAGATGACGAGCTCCAGAGATTTCTGCAAGAAAAAAATCAACCTCAAGCAGAACAAGCACTCCAACAAGCATTATCTCTTCTTAATGAGATTTGGACAGAATGTATTAATGAACAAGGCAGCTTTCATCTAAATATATCATTGTCCAGTATTTGGAACGCGCACTCGGGATTTGAAAGTGCTGCAAAAGAAGGTAAGAAAATAATTGAACAAATTTCCGTTGAATTGCAATTATTAAATCATCTAAAAGTAAGGAAACGATTAATCGACATACCTAAAATCTACCTTGAATTATTCAACCAGCCAGAGACAACTCCAGATAAATTAATGCTGGATACAATAAACAATGCAAATCTCATTATAGCCAGAATTCTTCCTGGTATCCTCGGCGATGAAGGAATTCAGCAAACCAAGGCAGGAGAGAAAGCGTTCAATGAAGCCTTAACAAAATGGGGGAAAGTAAACTCATTAACACCTCCTGAACCTTGGGGACCAAGGCAGGCACTTTTAGCAAAAAAAATGAAGAATGTTGGTAATCTCATTTGTGCATGGGCCGAAGAACATTCACATGCAGGCAAATCAAAAAAATCACAGGTCAGCAATTCATTCAATGTTGCTCCTCTATTATCACCTCGATATCAAGGTAATCCGATAATATCAAAAGAGCGAGAGGATAACTCTTTATTAACATCATCAGGAACTAAGGCCAATGAATCCATTTCAAACAAATCTAAAAATAGAAAATCATTAAATCTTACTTTTTTAATGTCACATAATCATCAGGATAAATCTAAAAAATTAAAAGAGAATGAGAATAGTTCTTCATCATTGTTTTCACATTATCCTGAAGCAAAATCAGTTTCTGTCCAGTCCCGTCCCTCTTTTTCACTTTTTTCGATTTTCTCTCATAAGTCGGACAACTACACTTTCCCTACTCAAGAAGAATTAGAACATGCTGATCAAATAAGAAAATTAACGCTTCCTCCAACCCAATCAGATATAATTTTATATCATCATCTCATTGAGAAAGTGAATGCTCTTAAAGACAAAAAATATCAGAAACTAAAAAGAGCGGTAGAGGAAGAACACTCTCTTTCGTTCCACAAAGAGCCTCATGTGATGATTGATTTGTCAGAGGATTGTGCTACATCGAGTTTAAGTCAATGTTTAACACAATAATTATATTGCCCTAAGTTCAGGCCAGATCTAAAACTCATTCTGGATTCAATAATCAGGAAATCAAGCACCCTATTAAATTTAATAGGGCGCGATAAACTGGCAGTCAACTTAACAATACACGATTTCAGTCAAACTAATTTATGTAGACAATAGAGATAAATTATCAACAGCCCTAGATTTTTTTCAAAATTTAGTTAAAGGAATTTTTTAATCTGAAATTTGTTCCGTATTAAGATACATTATCATCAAAGGAGTAAAACATGAGGGCAAGGAAGTTGCCAAAACTGTTGCAAGGATTCACATTAGTCATATGCCTATCTCCTCTGACAATTTATGCAGCCCAACAAAAGCTTCTATGGGGGAAAGTGGAAGATCATGCATCATTATTAAAAAATTTTCACCTGAAACATAACGCACCAAGTTCACCGGATCTGCAGTTACCTACAAATTTATCCATTCAAAAAAATACGATTAATACCTTACAATTAATCGGGGGGAACGTTGATACCTCTGAAGTAAGTCATGTACGTTATAATCAGTATTATGATGGTTTACCTGTTTTTGGCGCCCAAGTTATTTATCATATCTCCTCGAACGCTAATACAACTGTAACGGGCCTATTAGTTGATGATATTGTTCAAGATGTTCCTAATATAGATAGTAAAATTTCAATTGCACAAGCTGAAACGATAGCAACTGCCGGAAATTCTGTTGCTACTCGTGTCAATACGAAAAAAATTATTTATTTTGATAAAAATAGTTCAAGCAAAGCGATTCTTGCTTATCATATTTCTTATGTGAAGAAGACCTCCCGGGGGCCGTCAATATCCTCTTACATTATTGATGCGAACAAAGGAACCGTGCTACAGGAATGGGACGCACTACCTAAATCTGCGTTAGGCCAAGGCCCGGGTGGAGTCACATTTAATAATTTACCTTATCGCTCAGGAAGATATCAATTCGGTAACTTAGAGACTGGTACCAATGCCTTAGGTAAATTTGATATTTTGTTCCAAAACAATACATGTTCTATTTCTAATAATCTATTTCGGGTAATCAATTTAAAAAACCAGGAAGCAGCTCAATTGCCTTTTGAGTTGCCAATCTCAACTGCTAGTGAAATTGCCTACCAACTTATACCTTTTGTTTATGCTTGTTCATCACCAAACTATGCCAATTTGACCGATGATGGATTTGCGCCGGTGAATGATGGCTTATCTCCGATTAATGATGTTACCTATTTCGTGAAACAAACCTTCAATATGCTTACAAATCAATATAAGGTTCCATCGCCAATTGGCACGCAGTTACCGTTGCGGGTATATACTCACTTAGCTGATTTTGATAATGCGTTTGCTTGTGGTCCACATTGCATGCAAGAAGGCGGGATTGTCGGACCGCAACAACTGGTATTTGGTAATGGGCAAACGCGGTTTTCACCACTTACAGAAGCAGATGTAGTGGCCCATGAACTTGGCCATTTGGTTACCGATCATTTTTCAACATTGATATATTTTCAGCAATCCGGAGGGATTAACGAAGCATTTTCTGATATCACTGGCATGACTGTTAACAATTATTTACGTACCACTCTTGGCTTTACTTGGTATTGGAACGGTAATGATTGGACTATCGGTGCAAATATTTCTAAAACTGGTAAGCCATTACGCTATATGAATAACCCACCATTGGATGGTCGTTCTATTGATAATGCCGCTAATTTCATCCCAGGTATGAATGTTCACTATTCAAGTGGTGTTTTTAATAAAGCGTTTTATTTATTAAGTACCACGCCTGGTTGGACAATTAGTAAAGCGTACCGAATTATTTTGGATGCCAACATGCATTATTGGATTCCCGGGACTGATTTCGCATATGGGGCCTGTGGCGTTATTCAAGCTGCTTATAATAGAGGCTATCCTTATCAAGATGTTATTATTGCGTTTAGTCGCGTTGGCGTCACCTGCTTAGTCGGTCAAAGTGCCATAATGGCAACAAATAATTAACATTAAGGGATTAGTCATGAAAGCACTACTATTAGGATTGGGTTTAGGGATAGTACCAGCATGCACACTAGCCAATGGTTTAGTTAATAATTCAGATCAATTCAGTGGCTTTTATTTGGGCGGTGCCTTAGGTGGTCTTAGAATATCAAGCGATCAAAGCTTGGAATTCAATCGTAAAAAAGTTGCCAATGTCAGCAAATATAACGCTCATCTGAATACAAGCAATACCAGGTTGCTTGGCCAGATAACTGCAGGGTATGGAAAAGCGTTTCATGTATTTTATATCGGCGGTGAACTGATTGCTGAAATTACGGATGCTGAAGTCAAGAGGCATACACCTAATTTAAAATGGAACATTAAACAAAAAAGTGCATTTGGCGGTCGAGTAAAATCAGGCATCGCATTAGAGAAATGGTTGCTATATGGTTTAGCAGGAATTGAAACGGTTAGAATTGAACACCAAATCGATTTTATCAGAGGTGGAACTTATAGCAGTGGCACCATGTTTTTGGATCCAATTAATACTAATAGAAATACTACTGTCTGGCAATTGGGATTAGGCGTTGATTATAGCTTAAATAGACATTGGGTCGCTCAATTAGAATATGCTCACAATTTATACAGAAATCATACAAATGCTAATATTGATCATCGAGTTATTACCTTTAACAATCCCAAAGGCATATATAGTTCTTCTTTAAGTGGCAATGAAATCACTGTAGGTGTTAAGTATCTCTTCTGTTAAATAAATATTTAAAGAAATAACCATCCAGAGATCTGTCTCTACTTATAGCCTGAGCGCAGCGAAACCCAGGCTACAATTTGATATCACTGTTGATGATAGTAAGGGCTAAACTCATGAACAGCCTCTATCATCACCGCAACATGCTCCGGCGGCACGTCAGGAGTAATGCCGTGGCCAAGATTAAACACATGTCCGGATCCTGCACCGAAAGATGCCAACACCTTCTTTACCTCTTCTCGAATACATTGTTTGGAAGTCAACAATACGCTGGGATCAAGATTGCCCTGCAATGCAACTTGATTACCGACTCTACGGCGTGCATCACCCAAGTCACATGTCCAATCGATTCCCAAAGCATCACACCCCGTTATTAGCATTTTTTCCAACCATTGACCACCGCCTTTGGTAAACAAAATAACCGGTATGTTAGGGTAATTCGCTTTAATTTGATGCACAATCTGCTGCATGTACCCTAAGGAAAATTTTTGATAATTCTCTGGTGTTAAAATTCCACCCCAAGTATCAAACAGCATGACTGAATTAACACCCGCCTTGATTTGTTCCATAAGATAATTTGCGACAGATGCTGCTAACTTTTGCAGCAACATGTGAGCCGCATCACTTTCGGTGTAAATTAAATGCAAAATACGCTTAAAGTCTCTGGTACTTCTGCCTTCAACCATATAACACGCTAAAGTCCATGGGCTTCCTGCAAAACCAATCAAAGGAAGCTCTCTTGGCATTTCTCGCCGGATTAGTCGTACCGCATCCATTACATAGGCTAAAGAATCTGTTTCAGGGACTTCCAAATTGGCAATTGCCTGTGTATCGTGCAAAGGCCGCTGAAAACAAGGTCCCTCACCCTCGGAAAAATACAAACCTAATCCCATCGCATCAGGAATTGTCAAAATATCAGAAAATAAAATAGCAGCATCTAAAGCATAACGACGCAAAGGTTGTAATGTAACCTCACATGCAAGATCGGGATTTTTGCACAGGCTTAAAAAGTCACCCGCCTGTTCTCTAGTCTTTCGATATTCAGGTAAATAACGCCCAGCCTGACGCATCATCCAAACAGGAGTTCGTTCTACGGGTTGTCGTCTTAAAGCACGTAGAAACAAAGATTGATCCAAATCATACATCATGTTATCTCAACATCATCAAAATACCCTAATGCTAACATATTTAAGCAATATCCACTCGTACTAATACAATAATTGTTTATGAATTGACTCTAGAATAAATTTAGAAACATAATCTGCATCAATTTTATAAAATTAGAGTTTATTATGGGATTAATAAAAAATTCATCACAATCAATAGGATCAGGATATCCTAAAAGCACAGGTAGATTAAAAATTGTGCTTGGAAACTCTGAACAATCTCCCAAAAAAGTTGCTTTAATGGGCGACTCCACTTTAGATAATGGATATTGGGTCAATAAAAATAAACCTTATGATCAGAAAACCCAGACAGTAACGCATCAAACAGCAGTTGCTCTCGCTCATAATGATTCATCTGACTCCTACGAGATAGGAAATTTTGCCGTTGATGGTGCTACGACAGAAGATCTAATGAAATATTGTTCCTTAGATAAAGTTCTGCCAAGAGATATGGATCATAATGGCTCTTATGTACATCAATTGAATGCGGTTACCCAATGGAAACCTGACGTTGCGGTATTAAGTGTGGGTGGTAATAATTACCGAGAGGCTCTAGCAATTACCTTGATGAAGGAAATGAATCATCCTCAACTCCTTTTAAGAATTACACCAGAGCAGGCCAAACCAGCCATTAACATAGCGTTTGCTCAAGTAAAAGCAAAGATACTAAAAGATTACAAAAAAATTATTGATGAGCTAATTGAGAATAACCCTCAACTTAGTCGTGTCGTCCTATTATCTCAATATTATCCCTCAATTACAAAATTAACCCCTTATTTTATTTACACTGGATTTTCTCATTTAGCGCGTGCTGAAGGAAAAGGACGCGCTCCTTTCACTGTAGTTGAAGAAACCATGAATGAACTATATCGAGAAATCCTGAATTATGTAGCAACGAAACAAAAAGAGATTGTTTTTGTTGATATGACTTCGTCATTAAACCCTTTAGGTGGAAAGCATGCCTGGCAAATTGAACCTAATGAGCAAGGCTCTGTGATCATGGGACAATTAATTGCCGAGGCAGTTGAATATAGTTTCCCAAAGCATCAAACCGAACAAGATAAAAATCCCATCGCCAGAATTTATATGGACTCTGATGAAAAACAGATTCAATCACAAATTTTAAAGAAAGAAGATATAGAACAATTTAGTGTCAAAAAGATAGGACAATTTATAAGTGAAAGTCGATATCGTCATTTACGTTTATTGTTTTCCCCTTCATCCAGCTTAGCTGTGCGTTTTGAAAGTGCTTATCATGCAATTACAGGCAAACAATTTGATGATGAATATACCGGTTTTCCTGCTTTGGGTTTATTGGACCTGACTTTAGCCCCCGTGATGGCTACTTATTTATGGCGTGTTGCAGTGGATGAAAACGTTCATACTTCATTTAGGGTAATGGCAGGTAGTGTTGCCGGACCTATTTTATTTAGTAAAATGATTCTTGGCTTATCTTTGATGTTAGTACTCGCATTACCTATACTTGGATACGACAAAACAGTGGGCACCCTATTCAATAAATCTGATGCTACTCAAAATCAGGTAGAACATTCTGAAAGTAATGAATTAAAAGTATAAATGATGTGTAGAATTATTCCTGGGAAGCCTCCAGGTTACAGATTCGTTTTCATCCGAGCGACACAACTCTATACATAACAATAACTATTTAGATAAAATCATCAGTAAATTACTTTGGGTAGGCGGAAATAACCTTGGATACCTTAAATATCAAAGCTCTTAATGTAAGTACCAAAATTGGCGTTTATGCATGGGAACAACGCATTAATCAACAATTATTAATTGATATCAGTATTGATACTGATTTCAGTGCGTGTCAGGAAGATTTGACTAAGACCATAGATTATGAAGCTCTTTGTGACAGTGTAACTCATTATGTTGAATCAAAATCATTTCAACTCATTGAATCAGTTGCCAATGAAGTTGCAGATTTAATCAAGAAACAATTTAAAGTCACTCAAATTACTATAGGGGTTAGTAAGCCTCACGCAATCAAGAATGCAGCAAACATTCAGGTAGTTGTGCGTCGTTAAGCAAATTCTAGCTTTAGACTTTACCCTACCCTGGGTTAAATGTTAACAGCGATCTTATCAACCGCTGGTAACCATACCGTTTAGACGTTCATTTTTTGCCAAAGTCATTTGCGCCTGTTGGGCAAGTGCGCGATTAGAATAAGGACCCACTACTACCCGGAACCAATTACCTTTTGTGGGATGACTTACAGGGATGATATAAACACTAAAGCCTTTAAGTATCAATGTACCCTTCATTTGCTCGGCATCTTTGCGCGCCTTAAAAGAAGCCACCTGTACTAAATATTTCCCTTTATCTGAAGTAGCAGGTTTTGCTATGGCTGCATTGTTAGCAGCAACAGGTGCTTTAGAAACATTAGGTTTTATTGGTGCTGCTGCATTGGCAACATTGACTGCTGTTGCCTTAACAGCTGAACTAGCTGTAGTTGGTGCGGTTGGGGTAGCCACAGTTGCTGCAGGTTGAACTGAAGCTGCAGAATTAGCATTTGTTTGGGAGTTTGGAACTTTCTCATTAGTTAGTAGTGTATAAAACTCAAATTTTGGTTTAGGTGGAATCGCGGCATGTTGTGCCCCGGGCTTAGGAGCTTCTTTTTTAATTTCATGATGCGCCAAAACCTGGGAATTTACCCATTGACTTACGGTTTCTATATCAAAAAAAGAAGCGGTCAAATACCCTAATAAAAAAGTAAGCGTAATCACTAAAAACTGATGCGGTCCAGCACTGCGCGACCGCGAAGAACGCCTATTTCCATATTCTTTTGCCATCACATACTCTCAGGAGCTGATACGCCCAATAATTCCAAACCATTCTTTAATATCTGACGTACTGCCTCTAGCAGACAAAGACGAGCACATCGCAATTGCTCTTGCTCACACAAAAGCGGAACAGCATTATAATAGCTATGCAAGCCATTGGCTACTTCACGTAAATAATAAGCCACTTGATGAGGCTCACAATGCTCAGCCGCCAATTCTACAATTTCTGGATACCGGCTAATTAAAGAAATCAAATGAGTTTCATGAGATTGATCTAATAAATCGATATGGTTTAACCCAATTGCCTTGTCCCAAAGCAAGCCTCGTTCCTTTAATTGTCTTAATACAGAGCATATTCTTGCATGAGCATACTGAATATAATAAATCGGATTATCACTGGATTCTGATTTTGCCAAATCCAAATCAAAATCCATATGTTGTTCTGACTTGCGTGCTACATAAAAGAAGCGCGCCGCATCGTTCCCTACCTCGTTGCGTAATTCTCTTAAAGTGACAAAAGAACCACTACGTGTCGACATTTGCACCCGCTCAGAACCACGATATAAAATAGCAAATTGAACGAGTAACACATCTAGTGCACTTTCATCATGCCCCAAAGCTTTAACAACAGCTCGCAATCGAGTGATATAGCCATGATGATCTGCACCAAAAATATCAATTACCCGATCATAACCTCTATCATACTTATTCCAATGATAAGCGACATCCGAAGCAAAATAGGTAGTATGGCCGTTAGCACGCACGAGGACTCGATCCTTTTCATCACCAAAATCAGTCGCCCTAAACCAAAGCGCCCCCTCCTTTTCAAAGGTATGACCACTATCCTTAAGCGCCTGAATACCTTTTTGAATGGACCCATCTTCAAATAAGGATTGTTCGGAGAACCAACTATCGTATTTCACACCAAAATCAGCAAGATCATCTTTGATATCATCAAGCACTGTATTCAATGCGTGTTGATGAAATAGGGTAAAAACATCCAAACTTAAAAGTTGTTTTGCACGAGCAACTAAAGCATCGATATAAAGTTCTTTGTCTCCACCATGAGGCTCATCAAGAGGTAACCCTTCAACTACACTAGCCCATGGATGTACGTATTCTTTACCGTGTTCTGCCCAAAATTCCTGCGCAATTTCGGAAACATAACCACCTTTATAAGCATTGGCAGGAATGATAACAGGCTCACCAGCAAGCTCGAGATAACGTAACCACACACTGGCAGCAAGAATATTCATTTGCCGTCCAGCATCGTTAACATAATATTCCAAAGTTACATCATAGCCAGCCGCCTTTAAAACATTTCCCAAAGTAGCCCCAAAGGCAGCACCTCTTCCATGCCCTACATGCAAAGGACCGGTTGGGTTAGCAGAAACAAATTCGATCAGTACTTTTTGATTTTGACCAATAGTACTCCGGCCAAATTGCTCGCCCTTTTCCAATATTTCACCAATAACTTGGGAGCGAGAACTGCTGCGTATGAAGAAATTAATAAACCCTGCCCCAGCGATTTCCACTTTATCCACAGAAGGATCAGCCGGAATAGCTTGAACTAATAGCTCTGCTATTTTACGAGGTGCCTGACGACATGGTTTAGCTAAAATCAAAGCCAAATTACTGGCATAATCACCATGAGCAGAATCTTTTGAACGGTCTACCTTTATATCAATATCCAAATCAGTAGGTACCTCACCTGCCTTTTGTAATGATATTAAAGCGTGTTTTAAAAGCTGCTCTACAGTATGTTTCATGCTACTTGGTATTCCATCAAAAAATGATGCTATTATGCGCTTTTTTGTACCATATGAAAAGGTTTTATATACCTTATGAATCACAATTTGCTCTCTTAATAAAAAACAGTAAATTGTTCCTGTATGAACTATGAGTTACACTTAAATACCCACTCTTTTCAAATATCATTAATACTGTGTTATCTAACTCGTGTGAATCACTAAGCGGTATCGGACCAACACTTGCGGCAAAACTTGCAAAATGTGGTATCCATTCTGTGCGTGATTTACTGTTCCATTTACCTTATCGCTATCAAGACCGAACTCGAATAACGCCCATTCAAGATTTACGCGTTAATGAGTGGTGTGTGATTGCTGGTCGGGTATGTAAAACAGAAATTAAAGCCGGTAAGCGTGCAATGCTGCATTGTTATGTAGAAGATAAAACCGGAATAATAAGACTACAGTTTTTCCATTTTAATAAAAATCAAATCAATAATCTAAAGAACAGTGCAATGATTCATGCCTTTGGTGAAGTTCGTGAATTCAACAATACCTTGACTATGACTCATCCTGAATATCAGTTGCTCGATGATGAAAATGAATGCCAAGTCAATGAAACACTCACACCTATTTACCCAAGCACGCAAGGCCTAAGTCAATCACGATTAAGACAGCTGGTGAACGTCGCCTTAAACAGTTGCAAGCAAGAGCTTCAACAATTGGAATGGATGAGCGAGGAACAATTACAAGCAAATTCCTTTTTCCCATTAGGAGATGCAATTCAATTATTACATAATCCTCCACCAGATATCTCCGTGCAATCCCTAGAAGAAGGCCATCATCCTGCTCTGAAAAGGTTGGTTTTTGATGAATTGTTAGCACAACGCCTTAGCATGCAATTCGCCAGAGCGGCACGTAATAGGTTACATGCTGTCGCATTACCTACAGATCAAAAATTGATACAACGTTTTTTAGAGTCTCTTCCATTTACACTCACCAAAGCACAGCATCGAGTCGCCCATGAAATTAGCCAGGATCTAATGCAAACGAAACCCATGTTACGCTTGGTACAAGGGGACGTGGGTGCAGGAAAAACAATCATTGCGGCCCTTGCTGCATTACAAGCGATTGCCAATGAACAACAAGTCGCCTTCATGGCCCCTACTGATCTACTAAGCGAGCAACACGCCAATAATTTGATCCGTTGGTTGGAGCCTTTGGGAATCAAAATATTAAGACTTAGTGGGAAAATGAAGCTAAGTGAACGAAGAATGGTATTTGCTGCATTAGCTGATCACAGTTGCCAGCTCATTATTGGCACTCATGCCTTATTTCAAGAAGCGGTGCAATTTGCTCGCTTAGGTCTAGTTATTATTGATGAACAACATCGATTTGGAGTGGAGCAAAGATTACTTTTGCAACAAAAAGGACAACAAGAGGAACTCATTCCTCATCAATTATTAATGACCGCCACACCTATCCCACGAACACTCTCCATGACCCACTTTTCCCACTTGGATATCTCAATTATCGATGAATTGCCTCCAGGACGCATGCCCATTGCAACCGCGGTATTAAGCCAGAACAAGCGGGAAACAGTCATTGAACGATTAGAAGTAGCTATAGCCAATGGTCGGCAAGTTTATTGGGTATGTACGCTCATTGAAGAATCTGAAAAATTACAATGCATGGCTGCTACTGAAACAGCACATGCCTTACAAGAACAACTTCCTGAAGCACGCGTAGGCCTTGTCCATGGACGAATGAAACCTTTGGAAAAAGAAGCAACTATGGCTGCATTTAAAAGTGGTGAAATTAACTTACTGGTTGCTACAACAGTTATTGAAGTCGGAGTAGATGTCCCTAATGCCAGTCTTATGATTATCGAAAACGCTGAACGTTTGGGTTTATCGCAACTCCATCAATTACGCGGCCGAGTAGGACGTGGAAGTACTCAATCTCATTGTATTTTGCTTTATCAAGCACCCCTCTCAGCACAAGGTGCTGAGCGATTAAAAATAATGCGCGCAACCAATGATGGATTTATTATTGCTGAAAAAGATATGGAGTTAAGGGGTACAGGCGAAGTACTAGGAACTCGGCAAAGTGGTTATCGGCAATTTAAAATTGCTGATGTGCAACGGGATCGTAATTTACTTCCACTTTTGCCCGCCATAGCAACAAAACTTTTAGAAGAATCGCCCCAAACTGCCCGCAATATTACCCAACGATGGTTAGGTAATTTTGAACAATTTTTACAGGGATAAAAAAATTTTTAGAAATATCCAAGTCAAGACTGTTTTTTATTTTTTTCTTTGTTAATATGGTTGGGCTAGTTTTCAATTCCCCCAAACATGCATTGTGGATAACTTCATCAAATTACCCTCATCTTTCAAATATAAACTTCTTAGATTGCTCAAAATATCCCTTACTCAACAAGTACTATCAAAGCTTAATTTGATATTTTTCAAAAATCATTTATCCACAAAATCTGTGGATAATCCTGTGAACATGATGTAAAACACCTTGTAAAACCAGCTTGATTTGCAGTTGTCTCAGAACGCTCCGAAGCGCTCTCCGAGCTTTAGGTTAAGAAATCACTCAGGCCTGCTGCGAAGTATGATCAAAGTAAGATCAAAACTATAGCTATCTTAATAAGGAATAAAAATTCCCAATCTTTTGATAAACAAAGTAATAGCCTTTTGAGGACATACGTATTCGTTATTAGCTCATACTGAAAACCTTGAGCAAAACTGTTTTCAGAAGAACTGAATCGAAAACTAAATAAAGGGACAGTATTTATGGAGAACTTTTACCAACATAAAAACTCCTATCCTCATCTACATACTCTTTTTGTACTCTGTTAACAAACTCAGTAATAAGTTTATCGCATGATCCTTTTCGTTCTCCGCCTTCAATGTTGGCATCAAAAAAGCGGCAAGAAGAGCCTTTATCTCTCCCTATATATACTTCATGTGATATCTCTTTAGTAACAGGGTATGTAACTAAAACATGTTTGCTTTGTTCTAATATCGTTTTAAATTTCTCTGCAGTTAAATCTTTTTTACGAATCTCTTCATCGGTATGTGGAATATTATTTTGATGAAATGCGAAATGATCAGCGTCCTTATTCCCGTCATTTTCAGCTTCTAACTCCATGTTTTCTTCTTTAATAGCTTCTGCAAGAAATTTTTTATCATCTTTTAGATAATTGTCTGGACTTTCTCCCCGCAAAATAATGTTCAAGTAGACATTTGACATTGGCCTGCACATACCAACTGTTTTTCCATCATCATTGGTTGCCAAATTATATTTTTTTAAAACATCATGTTGTGTGGTAAATGAAGTTGTATTTTTAGATGAAAATTTAAACATATCCTTCCTAAAATAGGTAAATTACAGAATTAGGATAAAACCAATTATAGCTGATTAATTAGGTTTTATTGCAAAAAAAATTAAAACTTTACTAACATTTCAGGTGTCTCAGACAGATACCATAGGTTTAATGACAGCTATCAAGACTTTCGGATAAATGACATTTGGATGAGCAACAGCCTATAGATCTACCTAAATTTTGATAGTAACTCCATGACGATGAATTAGGAAACAAAGCAGAAATCCAGTAGAATTTTGGTTCTACCGGATTTCTTTTATGATTATCATTTTTTTGAATTTTGTTTTGAACTCAAAAGGTAGTCCGCTGTGGTTCCAATTTCAAAACCCTCTTCATGAGCAAAATACGGATTTCTCGCTGCTTTGGCTCCTCCCAACATAGTGTGTGCCAGCCATCCAGCCTTGGCATAAACAATCTTTCTTTGATCAGCATTAGCTCCTTTTTGTAGTTCCGCCTCGGCTTCTTCATGAAAAGACTGTGCTATTTTAGTTTCATTTTTTAGCGTTTTAAACTCCTTGCGTCCTCTTTCCAGTATATTCTTGGGTTTAAAATCATCTATTTGCGTTCCTCTTTCAAAATGCTCGACATGTTTTTTCTCTAAATCAATACCCTCTTTATCCAGATGTTGGTTAACGGCTTGCACGTGAGATGGGGTTTTTTCATGTAACATTTTTCGCTCTGGAAATTTGTACTCATAGTTTGGATCTGCCTTTCCCACCAAGCCCTCTTTTACAACCTTATAAGTCACATTTAAAAGATTTTCATTGTTGCCTTTTTTCATTTCATAACACCTTAATTTTAACCTTGAAATTTAATTTTAAATCAAATTGATTAAGGTATTATTAAGGTGATTAATTTCAGACCTTATTTTTTGTTTGGCAAGGACTCAGTCAAGTTAAATTTTTGTTCCACAAGCAAGAGCTCTTGTCGAATTTTAGATACAAAGACTCAATGCTGCGGCATCGTGCCAAACTTCTTTAGTGTCCCGAAATTGGGTTCGTTGTTGTGGCGCCCAGTTGGTGTGCCGCCCGACGGTTACAGTGAGGCGGTTTCTTGTTTTTCCCATGAGGGCAAGTACTGTCTGTGGCCCGTTGGTGATTTGAATCGAATGAAGCACTCCTCGAGTGGGGCCCTCCACCCGAATATTGAGTCCATTATGTGACTGATATTTTGTACCCGTGCTCATCTGCTGGATCGACTTGCTTCTTAGAACCAATTGATCCTTGCATACAAATAACCTAACCCATTGAAAATAATGAATTAGCTCATTCTTAACAAAGTGAATAAAGTTTTTCCATATTCTTCAACAGGCCGCACCATATTTTATAGTTTGCTTCACCCTGCCGAGCGCTTAAATTTTAACCAAATTATGTACATTCCTCAAAGTTAAAATTTTTTAAAAAAATACTCAAGTCAAGACTGTTTTTTATTTTTTTCTTTGTTAAGATATCCAAGAAAATTTTCCTATTCCTATAAACACCTCTTGTGGATAACTCACTTCTTCGTTTCATTAAATCAAATAAGCTAACATCTACTGACTTCTCAAAATCCCTTGTTTTATAAGGATTATAACTCATTTTAGTTATTCTGTTCTCTTAAATTATTTATCCACAAAATCTGTGGATAATCCTGTGAACATGATGTAAAACACCTTGTAAAATCAGCTTGATTGGCACTTGTTTCATAACGTTCCAAAGTGCTCTCCGAGATTTAGATTAAGAAATCCTTCCATATTTTTGTAATTTGCTTCACCCTAAAAAATGACTAAATCTTAACCAAGGCAAGTGCGTTACTCACAGTTAAAACTTTTTAAAAAAAATACTTAAGTCAAGACTGTTTTTTATTTTTTTCTTTGTTAAGATATCCAAGAAAATTTTCCCATTTCTACAAACACCTCTTGTGGATAACTCTTCTCTTCATATCAGTAAATAAAAAATCACACTTATATATAAGTTCAAGAAATTCTTATTCTACAAAGCTTATTCAGCATTTATTTATTATTGGACTAAAATCGATTTATCCACAAAATCTGTGGATAATCCTGTGTATAGGATGCGTAATATCTTGTGAAATCAACTTATTTGTGTGCATCTTGGATGCGCAGCAGTAGTTCAGAACAATTCAATTTAATATAACTTTTAATATAAAAAAATTCTTAACCATGTTTAAATAGACCTCAAAAAAGATAGACGAAACTAAATCTGGAATCTGGGTGAACCCCAAGGCCTCATTTTCGTTTTAGTTTGGTTATATTAACTTAAATAAACACCATATGGCTCATAACGATCGATACTTACAAGCAAAAAGAGTAACCCTTTTGGGAGCTATTTCAAACGCCCTGCTTGGTCTCATTAAACTCATTGGCGGATATTTTTTCCACTCTCATGCACTAGTTGCAGATGGGGTTCATTCCTTATCTGATCTCATAACAGATGCAATGGTTTTATTTGCCTCTAAATACGGCAGTCTTGATGCAGATGCCAGTCATCCTTATGGCCATCAACGCATTGAAACAGCTGCGACTTTATTGTTATCTCTTTTACTTATTTTTGCAGGCATTGGCATCGCCTGGGATTCAATATATGACTTACTCCACTCCAACTATATCACGCCCAATTGGTTCACTCTGCCAATAATTTGTATTTCCATCGTAAGCAATGAAATTTTGTTTCACTATACACTGTATATTGGAAGATACATCAATTCCAAATTAATTACAGCAAATGCCTGGCATCATCGCTCAGATGCGGCTTCCTCTCTGGTTGTCTTGGTAGGCTTAATTGGCAGTATTGCCGGTTTTGGTTATCTTGATGCCGTAGCCGCCATTATAGTCGGGATTATGATTGTTAAAATGGGTTGGGATTATGCTTGGAATAGTGTCAAGGAATTGGTTGATACCGCGGTCAGCCCTGAGTTATTGGCACAAATTGAAGAAGTAATTCAAAATGTAGATGGAGTTGAAAAAATTCATCAATTAAGAACTCGCTCAATGGGAGAAGATGTATTAATTGATGTACATATTTTAGTTTCACCTAAAATATCGGTTTCTGAAGGACATTATATAGCGCAACACGTCCACCATGCACTTGCAGATCAAATAGAGAGCGTCAAAGATGTGATTGTCCATGTTGATCCAGAAGATGACGAGCGTTGTTGCCCCTCTTTGCATTTGCCCAGCAGAAAAGTATTGCACGAACTACTACTCAATGAAGTACATATTGATTTCCCTCAAATTCAATTTTGGAATTTACATTATCTGGATGGCAAAATTGGAATAGATATAGTCTGCGATGAAACATTCAACCAGTGGCAAGAATTACATCATCGAGTGATTCTGGCATTAAAACTACAATCTGATATTGTAGAAGTTCGTTTATTTAGCTTGCATGAGGCCATGCATCACTACTAAACTACTGGATTTAATTAAGTCTTGTTGTTTCCCGGGTGAACTACGGCCTGGGTGAAACAGCGAAACCCGGGGTTTAAAAAGGCATATTCCAGTCCAGAAAATTCCGAGTTTCACTTCAATTCACCCAGGCTTCAGTACACCCAGATTACAATTTAAACTATAAAATTCTAGAATAAATAATAGGATAAACGATGGTATCAGCTACCACCTTAAAGATTTTTTTTGCATGTTCCATTTTTATAGTCATTTTAATTGCTGGCTGGTATCCGTTTAGAAAACGTATTAAAGATGATCAGCATATTGATTTTCCTGTAGGAGAAACCCTCGCTACAGGAGTGTTCTTGGGGGCTGGGTTGTTGCATATGCTTCCAGATGCGAATTCATTATTTAAAAAAATGGGATATAACTACCCTTTTGCTTACATCATTACTGGTGCCGTATTTCTGATTTTTCTCTGGTTCGAACATTTAGGGAAAGAGCTTTATCATCATAATAATACAAAACATCCTGCCTTTGCCATTTTAGCCTGGGGTATGCTATCCGTTCATTCAATTATGTTGGGAGCGGCTTTAGGATTATCTCATTATAACTCCATGATAATTATGATCTTTCTTGCTATTATTACCCATAAATGGGCAGAAAGTTTTGCTGTGGCAGTGCAATTAAATAAAAGTTCTATGAGCATGAATACCAGCCTGGTCTTTTTTATTTTATTCAGCTTGATGACTCCCCTCGGTATCTATTTGGGTTGGTACTTTGGACATGGAGTAGAAACCGATTCATTATTTGATCCAATTTTACTTGCGGCTTCATCAGGAACATTTCTCTATCTGGGAACCCTACATGGCTTGGAACGCTGTGTTATGGTAGAACGCTGTTGTAACCTCAAAGATTTCAGTTTCGTGATTATAGGCTTCTCGCTTATGGCATTGGTGGCTGTTTATGTCTAAATTGATACAACAAAAACCGATTATCCTTGCCTCCAGCTCTTCAATAAGATTAAAATTGCTGCAGTCTCTTGGCATTGAATTTTCTGTGGTTCCCTCTCATTGCGATGAAGATGCAATTAAGGCATCCTTCAACTCAGAGAGCACACTAGATTTAGGCTATGCGCTTGCAGCAAGTAAAGCATTGGCAGTCAGCCAGCAATATCCAGACCATTTCATTATTGCCGCAGATCAACTTTGTCTATTTGGACAAACCCTGCTGAACAAACCATTGAACCATCATACTGCTGTGGCGCACTTGCGTTTGTTAAGCGGCAAAGAACATCTGCAAATTGCCTGTCTTTGCATCGCAAAAAATAATGAACTCCTTTGGCAACATCATGAAACAGCGTACTTAACATTGCACCATTTAAGTGAACATTCAATTGAGGCTTATTTACGCAGTGAAAAGCCTTATCATAGTTGTGGTGGTTATCAATATGAAAGCCTGGGTAAATGGTTATTTAAAGAAGTTCAGGGCAATGAAGATACTATTTTAGGTTTACCTTTACTTCCTTTATCCAACGCATTAATGAAGCTTGGTGCGGTCAGTTTCTGATTATTTCATAGAACCCAGGGGATCAAAAGGCATTATATTTCCTGGGTTTCGTTTCACTTCACCCAGGCTGCTTTTTCAAATAAATACTAGAAAAATCATCAGATTAATGAATTATTGTATTTATTAAGATCATTTTGTTATGATTCTTTATCACTTGCTATGGAATTTAGAAAAAAATGGAAGGAAAAATTGAAAATCCTGTTACAGAAACTCCTGCATTAAGTTTGTTTGAATTTAAAACACAACTCGCAAACCATATGAAAGAGTGTGCAATTTTTAAAATAACATCAGAGAAAGAAATTGAGGAATTAGAATTAAGAAATGATCATGATGGTTTGATTGGGCTACATGAACAGATAATTACAACGGTCAAGGAGCAAATTGCGGTTAAAGAACAGCAATTAAAAACCGCTGATTCCTATATAAATTACACTTGGGATTTATTGCCTCGGATTACTAGCCAAATTGCCAGGCAAAACATGTATATAGAAGAATTACAATTACAATTGATTAAAATAAAATCTTTAAAATTTTTATTCTCTTTGAATCCGAGTGAACTGTTTGAGGAAGCATTAAGAAACAAACCCTCTGCTTTACTCATTATTCAGACTCCAAAACTGATTGCAAAAATCCCTAACCATCAATTAACGGATATGACGAGCAAGGACCCAGAGCTCATTAAATCACTGGCCCCTATTTTAGCAGCACGTGAATACTCATTTGAAACATCTAATATTTTTGCCGAACTCAAACAGCAAGTCCAAACTGAGGAAGATAAATCCTTTATTGTCGAAAAAGAGAATGCTGCGATCCGCGATTTGCTAGTCAAAATTAATAAGTATCTCGATAAAAAAATAGAACAAGCCTTGAACGAAAATACTCATCCCTGGGCACTTGGATATTTTGGATCACGCCACAAATTAAATAAAGGCGATAAAAAAGTATCTGTACCCCAGGGTATTTATGAATTAAAAGGGCATTTAGAGCAACTCAATCAAATTGCCCCCAGTGAAATCTTGACCAAGATGCAAAATACACTGCAGATTAAAAACCTAAGAAATCAGAATGAATCCTTGCTTCAGCAGTTTAAACGACTTATTAGTTATCTTTTTGGATATTATCAATCGCAAGATACAGCAGAAGAATATGAATATCTGGATCAAGTCACAGCAGGAAAACGATCTATCTCTTGACAAAGCAAGTACATATCAAAACAATACTTCAATTTGAACACGCAGTAGAAGCCTACTGCTCTCCCAGATTGGACAAATTTTAATCGTAATCAGGACTCAACATGCAAATTACAAAAATTCAGGCCCGTGAAATTCTGGACTCTCGTGGTAACCCTACTGTTGAAGCGGATGTTATTTTAAAAAGTGGAACTCAAGGAAGAGCGAGCGTTCCATCCGGAGCATCAACAGGAAGTCGTGAAGCCTGTGAACTCCGCGATCAGGATCCCAAACGCTATAATGGTAAGGGGGTGCAACAAGCGGTTGCTTATGTTAATCATGAAATCAATCAAGCATTACACCTTTTTTCCATCGAAGATCAAGACGCTTTGGATCAGAAATTATGCCAATTAGACGGCACAGAAAATAAATCACGTCTTGGAGCAAATGCCATTCTTGCTGTTTCTCTTGCAGCCGCAAGAGCCCGAGCAAATGAGCAGAAGTTACCTTTGTATGCTGCACTAAACCAAGGTGAAAAAATGTGCATGCCTGTACCCATGATGAATATATTAAATGGCGGTGCTCATGCGGACAATAATGTTGATATTCAAGAATTTATGATTATGCCCGTCGGTGCTGCTGATTTTCCCACTGCCTTACGAATGGGTACTGAGATTTTTCATGGATTAAAATCTGTTTTAAAAAAACAAGGTTTAAATACTGCAGTAGGAGATGAAGGAGGTTTCGCTCCCAATATTAAATCGAACGACCAAGCCTTAGACCTGCTTTGTGAGGCAATTGAAAAAGCTGGATTTAAATTGGGTGATGAGATAGTACTTGCATTGGATGTCGCTGCTTCTGAGCTATATGACCAAGGCATGTATCATATGACTTCTGAAAATCAAAAATTTAATTCAATGCAACTAATTGATTATTATACTAATCTCGTTGCTAATTATCCTATAGTAAGTATTGAAGATGGCTTGGATGAAAAAGATTGGAGCGGATGGAGTCATTTGACAGCTCAATTGGGCGGAACAATTCAATTGGTAGGTGATGATGTATTTGTTACTAACCCCAAAATTTTACAAGAGGGCATCACTCAAAAGGTAGCCAATGCCATTCTCATTAAAGTCAATCAAATCGGAACTTTGAGTGAAACACGACAAACAATTCAATTAGCCCATCAAAATGGTTATCGTTGTGTGATGTCACATCGCTCAGGTGAAACAGAAGATACTTTTATTGCGGACCTTGCCGTTGCTACAGGCTGTGGTCAAATTAAAACGGGCTCCCTATGCCGTACTGATCGCGTTGCAAAGTACAATCAACTGTTACGCATTAATGAAATTGCTGCATTACCTTATGCAGGAAGATCCATATTGAAAAGATAGATTTTAATTATAACCCGGGTAAAGGCGAAAGCCTTACCCCGGGGTTTCGTGCAGGCATAATACTCATCCCGGATTTCACAGCTCTTTACCAGGCTACACGTTCTTAATCCTCCGAAAAATGAATATTTGTGTGGTACTTAGTGCGATTAAGGCAAAAACTGCTTCGAAATACTTTAATATTTGCTTAATTGGCAAATACTCTGCGTGCAAACTCATCAATGCAATGCACATGAAGAAGGATTTTTAGATCCACAAACGATTATGCCAAGATCAGAGCTTTTTTTGTGCATCCTAACCATGCTCGGCAAGGCCTCGGAAAAATGCTTCTGGAATATTGTGAGCAACAAGCCTTGTTTCAAGGATTTACAAAGGCAACCTTGCCTGGAGTCAAACTATATCAGGTTTGCGGCTATCAAATTATTGGACCAGAATATTTTACCCTCCCCGATGGTGAACAGTTTAAAATGTTAAAAGTGATAAAACACTTTTAAAATTAGGGTCTGCTGACAATTCGCCTCACCGCCTACGTGCCGCGGTTTTTCCCTGTCTCTTAATCAAGAGACAGGTCACTGTATTCGGACTACACTCATAAAACTAATCATTTTTTCTGGAACGATAGTCTGGGATTTCCTTAGGATAGCGGCCTTTTATCGTTTTAAAAAAATCAAGAATCATTGGGAAATCTTTATCGATATCTCCCGATGGTTGGAACTTTTCATGAATTCGCAGTTCCTTTGTTGAATAATCAGGTCCTACCATGACTATAGGCAACCCGGCTTGACACGCGATATGGTAAAATCCCTCTTTCCAACGAGTTACTGCACTACGCGTCCCCTCAGGGGTAATGGCAAGCTTAAACTCATCACGAGAGCGAAATATTTCTACGACTTGCTCGACTGTCTTATTTTTTTTAGAACGATCTACAGGGGCTCCGCCTAAAGCCTTTAACAATAAACCTAAAGGAAAGAAGAACAATTGATCTTTTGCTAAAAAGTTAATTTTAATTCCCATTGAAAAACGAGCAAATAAACCAACAGCAAAATCCCAATTACTGGTGTGAGGAGCCACAACAACCAAATATTTTTTATCTTCTGGTAATTTGCCGACAACTTTCCATCCAAACAGTTTTAAAATAAAACGACCAAAATTTTTCATAATCAAAATCAAAAATTATTTTTTTTTAGTATATACAAATTATCATGTTGATACACCACTATCTCACAATGGAATCTAGTTTGCCAAAGCAAGAACGATAAAAAAATCAATAAACCGCACCACAGAACAATATTTATACTAAAATAATACATATATAGGTGGAGCTATGGAGTGCCAAAATGAATAAGCAAGATCCTGCACTTGAATTTTCCAATCCACGTTTACTGGCAAGTGTTTATTATGGATTACTGTCTGTTGTCGGAACGATACTCATTAATGCTTTTCTCACGACAATCGGTTTCGAGGAACTTGTACCTTTATTTAAGGCTATTATCCTGGGGATGATTGTAGCGTCCATAACTGGAGCTCTATTTGGAGAGCGAATCGTTCATTGCCCTGAACCCTATAAACTCAAAACATTTTTGTTGGGTTTTATCATGGTTCTGCTTTCCTTACCTTTTTTTGATCTTGGCCTGCTGCTCTTTATGGATACCTCAGAAAACCAAGTATTAAGAGTAACTAATTTTAATGATTTTGTTTCCGCTTACTTTATTGTCCTTGGCTACAGTTATATTCTTTTTGGCTTATGGCTCGCCATTGCATCGGGTTTAGCCTCTATCTATTTACGAGGCCATTTTGTCCACCATATTTTGTATACGGACAAGCGACGAAGTCATCGTTTACCTCAATATATAAGTGCAACAAAAAAAACCAAATCAAAGCCAGCACAAAAATCTCGTACTTTGCAGCGCAAAAAAACTTAAGTAAAATCCTTCAATACTCAGCTTTTCATCGCATTGTAGCCTGGGTAAACGCGCAAGCAATAACCTGGAATTCCTATCAGAGAGTTTCCGGATTTTACTTCGCTAACTCCAGCTACAGAGCATCCAGGATATAATTGATTTGGACTTTTATGCCTACATTTACTTTCACTGATAAAGAACATCTATTTCTTCGATTAGCTCAAAAAAACACTGTTCTCACCCCCAATAACCGACTCAGTGAAGCGATACTTCAACAGTATTTCTCCCAATGCAATAAGCAAACCATAGAAAAACCACAATGCATGCCGTTTAGCGTTGCATTAGTTAAGGCCTATGAGCAACTCAATTGCCTTAATCCACATAGTTTCCATCCCACTTTGTTAAACAGCACTCAATGTCAGTATCTATGGCGCAAAATAATTCAATCTGAATCGAATATAACTTACAGTGAAGGTCTGCTCAAATCGATAATCAGCGCTTGGGAACGTTGCCAACTATGGCAAATTAGCATGGAGGATCCTGCTTTTCATTACACAGCGCAAACACAACAATTCCAAAAGTGGTGGCAATTATTTGATAAGCAATTAAAACGACAACATTTAATTACTGAATATCAATTAGTCCCTTATTTACTCGATGTCGATAGTTCTTTTTTTTCTCAAGATATTGTTTGGGTTTGTTTTGATGATTTTACTCCGCAGCAAATACGTCTACAGGAGCATCTGGCGAAAAAGGGATTTGTTCAATACCAATATGATTTAAAAGAAAAATTATCCAACACTAAGGTATTCGCAGCTCAAGACAACAAAGAAGAATATCAACAGCTCATGTTATGGTTGCATTTAAAAATACAAGAAGGAAACCAACGGATAGGTGTCGTGGTCCCCAATTTAGAACAAGAATCGCCTTCATTACAAAGAATGTTGGCACATCATTTTGAGTCATCATACTTTAATATCTCTCTAGGCCAATCTCTAAGCAATTTCCCTTTAGTTTCCCATGCTTTATGCTGGCTTGGTTTAGATGCCACGCATCTAAATTCGCATCAAGCAAGCTTGCTTCTGCAATCACCTTATTTAGGCAGTTCTAAAGAAGAATTCATCGCACGATCTGAGTACTTGCAAGATGGAGTATTATTAGAAAATCGTTCCATTCCATTAAATACTTTGATAAAGGAACTGCATCGTTATGCCCCCAAACTTGCTAAGTTATTAGACAATATTACTCCTTACCCTCATGAAGCTACGGTACAAGAATGGATAGACTTGTTTCAAAAACGCCTAAATACTTTGGGATTTCCTGGGGATTATACCCTTAGCTCCGAGAACTATCAGTGTTTTAATCGTTTTATTACTGTCTTTGATGAGCTGAGGCAATTTGCTTTACTCAAGTCAAGTTTTACAAAATCGGATGCCTTTGAGGCAATAAAAAATCTTACTGACAACACCATTTTCCAAGCGCAAAAAACCAACGCCCCAATTCAAATTTCTGGTCTATTGGAAGCTTCGGGATGTGAGTTTGACAGTTTATGGATCATGGGGTTAACCGATCAATGTTTACCTCAAAAAGTTCAGTTATCTGCGTTTATTCCTCCACCGTTGCAACGTCAGTTATGCATGCCTCATAGCTTGCCTGCTCGTGAACTGCAATTTGCTCGTCAGACCCTGCAACGATTACAAAGAGGTGCCGACTCTGTAGTATTTAGCTATGCCCAATTACAGGCTGATACACCCAATTTACCTTGTTCCTTAATTACCAACATTCCCCATTTTGAACCACTGCCAACACATTATGAAGCACAAAAGTTGTCTGAGTTAATGACTATAGAAGAATGCTTTAACATTCCTGTATTGCCAGAGGAGAACATTTATGGCGGCACAGCAATCCTGTCGAATCAAGCCAAGTGCCCTTTTAAAGCATTTGCTGAACACCGACTCCGAGCAAAAAGCTTTTTACAAACAAGAGATGGTTTAGATAATAAAGAACGAGGTCAAATCATTCATAAGGTAATGGAGCTGCTATGGCAAAAATTGAAGAGCCAGCATCAACTGCTTCATTTAGCCGCTGAGCTGTTGGAACAGTATATTGATGAAGCCATTCATACGGCTTTAGCTTCACTAAAAAATCAACATTGTGACGCCACCAATTCAATTCAGGAGGTGGAATACACGCGTTTAAAACGGCTGGTACGTACATGTCTTGACTGGGAAAAACAGCGAGCTCCTTTTACTGTTGCAGCGATAGAGCAATCTTATAAAATTAATTTAGCCGGTCTTGATTTTCAAGTGCGAGTGGATCGCTTGGATCTGGTTGAAAACAAAAAATGGGTTATTGATTATAAAAGCTCGCTGCCAACCAGCAAACCTTGGAATGAAGAACGGCCTAAAGAATCACAATTATTGCTTTATGCTTTGCTCGATGAACAAATTAACACGCTGCTCCTTCTTCAATTGAAAACCGGCAAAATTAGCTGTTCCGGTTTTAGTGAAGAAAAACAAAATATTAGTGGGATTACTGCCTTAAAGAAAGAAGAAACATGGACAGAATATAGAGATATCTGGCAGAAGCAACTAACTGAGTTAGCTAAAGAATTTCAAGATGGTTTCTGCCCACCGCAACCAGCCCATATAACTATTTGTCAACAATGTGATTTTCAGAATTTATGTCGTTTTCAAGTAGAGGAATAGTATTATCCTTTTGATGTTAATTATGATATAAGACTTTTAGCCTATTCAAACTCCATTGAAGTGGTTTTAATCCCCATGGTTTCCCTACTATTAATAATAACAAAGAGATGAATCATGCCTTTTAATCAAAGAAAATTAGAACTACGTTTAAGCGCCTGTGACAGCAAACTACACGCTTTATTTGCTAAAGCTCAAATCGGCGAAAAATTACAACAACAAGTAAATGCCGTACAAGATTATTATAACCTTTCTTATACCAAAGCAACGACTGCCAAAAAAGTTGAAGAAATTGCAGCCAGTTATGAATTATTTATTGACCAATTATCCAAGCTAAAAAAAGGGGAGCTAACTCCAAAAGCAGCATCAGAACGAATTGCAAGTGCTTGTGAATCCAGAAAAATTGGAGTCCTATTCCATAATCTCGCTAAAGCATGCGAACTCATGTTCTATGCAGCAACCGCTTTTTCACTGTATGCAGGTATCTTCGGTATCGCGCTACCGGTACTCATTGTCCAACCTGTTTTAGGGGTTGCAGTCGGAATAACAATAGTCGGAGCAATGCTTTCGGCAATATACAAAGCGGGTACATGTCTTACAGAATTTAGATCATTAAGTCGCCACGATGCTGAATACACTAATGAGTTAAGTTTGGTTTCATTCTTTAAACCAAAACATCAAGAAAAAGAAAACGTTGACCGGATTGAAGATGAAGAGTTAGAGGGAGCTTGCTGTTATAGTTAATATTCCTACTGAGTTCTGCCGTTTTATATTATATGAGAGTAGTCTGGGGGTAATGCAAGAACGAGATTCGCTTTGCAGTCCCAGGCTATGTTTTTTATAACACTTGCTACAATTGCGAAATTTAACCAGATGTTTAATAATGATAAAATCACGGGACAAGGGAGTGAACATGTCACTCAAATTAGCTAAAGTACGAATTCTATATTGTAGTTTAATCACATGCTTACTGAGTAGTTGTTTTCATCCGCCATATAATAATTTCAAACCAGTACATCCCATGCCCAAAAGAGTTGCTACTGGAGCCGTTGTAGGAACCGCTGTGGGTGCTGCAGCAACAGGAAGCGTAGCTGGCGCACTCGTAGGCACTGTTGCCGGAGGCACTGTTGGTGCTGCTGTAGGATTTTACAAAACCAGTAGACGCAGCATTATTAAAGAATTAAATAAAGAAAATATCGAGTACGTACAATATGGGGATACCATAACCTTGATTGTACCAGTTGATAAATATTTTATGTTTGAAAGTCCTCGCCTCAATGAAATCTGTTATCCAGGTCTGGAAAATATTATTAGATTATTAAAATTTTACCCGAACAGTCCTGTTTATGTCGCAGGGTTCACGGACAATGTGGGCACGAGTCGTCATAAAAAATTACTGTCCCAAGCTCAAGCTGAAACCATGCTTACCTTTTTATGGGCCAATAAAATTCCTGCCCAACTTCTTAAAGCAGAAGGTTATGGGGATAAAAATGATGTAGGTGACAATAAATTGATTCATGGTAGTGCATTTAATCGTCGCATTGAAATTCAGTGGTTCAATAATTATGGTACTAAGACTTGTGCAACATGTCCAATTACAGTACCATCACCAGTAGTCTATTCAATGAAGTAAGGCGGATAATGCGTTCAAGATTTATTGGGGGAATTCTTTTAATTGTTGGTACGTCTATAGGCGGGGGGATGCTCGCCTTGCCAGTTGCCAATGCAGCAACTGGTTTTTGGCAGTCTTCAATTTTTCTGTTCCTTTGCTGGGTATTCATGACATTAGGGGCATTTTTTATCCTTGAAGCCAATCTTTATTTACCCAGAGGAAAGCATATGGTTTCAATGGCGCAAGCCACTTTGGGTAATTATGGCCTGCTTGCTGCTTGGATAAGCTATCTTTTTTTACTTTATACCCTACTCTCTGCTTATATTTCAGGTGGAGCTGATGTATTAAACAGCCTCCTTTTTAAAATAGGATTGCATCTCGCTGATTGGCAAGCAAGTTTGTTATTTACACTTCTATTTGGGCTGGTTGTTTACGGTGGGATTCGTTATGTAGACTATGTCAACCGCGGCCTGATGTTTGGTAAATTGGCTGTTTATTTCTTATTAGTACTGCTTATTGCGCCACACATTGAACTACAGCATTTGCGTCATGGCGACATACAATATATCGGCGGCGCGATTATGATTTTAATTACCTCCTTCGGATTCGCCATCATTGTCCCCAATCTAAGAGACTATTTTGATGATGACGTGAAACAATTGAAAAAAGTTATTTTTATTGGTTCGCTAATTCCTCTATTTTGTTATTTGGCTTGGGATGCTGTTATTATGGGCGCCCTTCCATCTGAAGGAAGTCAAAACCTTGAGAGCTTAATGCATAATCCACATACTACCAGTGCTTTAGCAAGCCTGCTCTCGAATAAAGTGCAAAATACTATGATCAGTGCTTTATTTAACTTCTTCACCTCTATTTGTATGCTCACTGCATTTCTTGGCGTGTCCTTATGCTTATACAGTTTTCTTGCTGATGGCTTAAAGTTGCGTGAACGAGGAAATCATGGCATTGGGTTATTTTTACTCACCTTTGTACCCCCGCTACTTATCGTTATTTATTATCCTGGTGCATACATCCATGCATTAGGTTATGCCGGCATTTTTTGTATCATCCTACTACTACTTTTACCGGCATTAATGTGTTATTTTGGCAGAAAAAATCATCACTCTGTCTTTATTGTTCCAGGAGGTAAATGGACTCAAATCGCTGTAGTTGCTGTTTCTGTCGGGTTATTGATACATGAATTCTGGAATTTGCTATAGATAACTTAAATGAAACACCACAACCCAGGATTTCGAAGAGCCATGGGCAATGATACAATTGACTAAAATTGAACAACAAGGTATCATATTGGATTGTTTTTAAACGATTTTGGATTATGTCTCATGATCAATTCAAAACTAATAGGTGGAATATTACTTATAGTAGGAACTTCTATAGGTGGAGGTATGCTTGCCCTACCTGTCTCGACAGCAGAAGTAGGATTTAGCAATTCGATTTTCTTCCTATTTTTTTGCTGGCTGGTCATGACTGCAGGCGCATTATTAATGCTAGAGGTCAATCTACGCCTTCCAGCAGGAAGCAATATGATTTCCATGGCTAAATCCACATTAGGCTTACCTGGTCAAATCATCGCTTGGATAACGTACTTATTTTTGCTTTACACCCTACTCTCAGCTTATATTTCAGGTGGTAGTGATGTATTCAATAGCTTATTACATAAATTGAATATCAATTTGCCTAATAGTGTCACTGCGATCCTGTTTACAGTTTTATTCAGTTTGATTGTTTATAAAGGTATACGCTCGGTAGATTATGTCAATCGCGGTTTAATGTTTGGTAAATTAGGCATTTATGTTTTATTAGTCGCGATTATTAGCCCCCATGCCTCAACTTTGAGTTTAACTGATGGTTCAGCACGTGCATTTACTGGCACATTAATGATCTTGATTACATCATTTGGCTATGCATCAATAATACCAAGCTTACGCGACTATTTTGGAGATGATATACGCAGCCTAAAACGCGTCATTTTATTAGGCTCACTTATCCCTCTTGCCTGTTATATTGTTTGGGATGCAGTCATTATGGGTGTAGTCTCTCGTGAAGGAGAGAATGGCTTACTGGCGCTGATGAACTCGGAACATGCGACAAGCGGATTAACTGAGGCTTTAAGTCAATCCGTGCAAAATCAATGGATTAGTGGATTCTTTGGCTTTTTTACATCCATCTGCATGCTTACAGCATTTTTAGGAGTTTCCCTGGGGCTATTTGACTTTTTAGCAGATGGATTAAAACTGAAGAAATCAGGTAATCAAGGAAAATATACCTTGGCTTTAACCTTCCTTCCACCACTAGCAGTAGTCTTGTTAAATCCTGGAATTTATCTACACGCTTTAAGCTATGCGGGTATTTGTTGTGTCATTTTATTATTGTTATTGCCCGCGATTATGGCATGGAGAGGACGTAAATCCTGCCTGGTCACAACAGAAACTCACTTGGTACCCGGGGGTAATTCCAGTTTAGCTTTAATCGGCTTCATTGCGGTGGGTTTACTTATCATCGCAATTATAAGCTAATGGCATAAGCGTAAATCGTTGCTTGGACAAAGCAATGATCTTAAGGAAAAATATACCTTAAATTCCTTGCATTATTTGCCCTAATTGACGCGTTGATACAGTAACAACAAGGAATCAAATCTATGAAATTTGGATATACCATTATTTATGTCAACGATGTAAAAGCTTCACTGGCCTTTTTTTCTGAGGCTTTTAATATAAAAACACGCTTCTTTCATGAAGCAGGTTATGGTGAACTTGAAACCGGAGAAACAACGCTTGCTTTTGCATCTCATCACTTAGGTGCGAACAATCTGCCTGATGGTTATGTAGCAGCTGATTCATCGAGCCAGCCTTTAGGTATGGAAATCGCGTTAGTTACCGAATCAGTCCAGCGAGCACATGAACAAGCTGTTGCAGCAGGAGCCCAATCAATTCAAGAGCCCATAAAAAAGCCTTGGGGCCAATTAGTCTCTTATGTTCGTTGTCCTGATGGAACATTAGTGGAGTTATGTTCACCATTATCTTAAATATCATTGTAGCCCGGGAATTTTCAACGTGAATAAAACGTTTTAACCTGGATTACGTGTTCATTCAATTAATCAAAAAGTTTAATTTGAATTTCTTGCGATGAACTTTTCCAAGCTCTTTTCATGATTTCCGTATTAAAAGAAATACCAAAATCACCCGTTTGATTAAGAGCAATTATACCCATTTCTCCATTTAACTTTTTATTACGCTCATGAATTACATAATCGCATGCCTCTTGTAATGGCATATCAAACTCCATCATCATGGATATAGTATGGCCAACCACCCCTCTGATTAAATATTCACCTTCACCAGTTCCAGAGACTGCGCAGGTAGTGTTATTAGCATAACATCCCGCACCAATCACACAACTGTCACCGATTCGTCCTGGAAGACAATTGCTGATTCCACCTGTGGATGTTCCCGCCGCAAGATTTCCTTGTAAATCTAAAGCAACAGCACCTACTGTTCCTTTCATTTTCTTTTTCTGAATTTCTTCCATAGTTTCTATTTTATTAAGCTTTTGATATACCTCATACTGATATGGAGTTATAAAATAAGATTCAGCTTCAAATTCCATACCATATTTCTTTGCTAACTCTAAGGCGCCATACCCAGAAAGGAAGACATGTCGTGTTTTCTCCATCACTAATCGAGCAAGACGAATTGGATTTTTTACCGTACGAACCATAGACACCGCACCAGCTTGCAGATCCTTACCATCCATAAGCGAGGCATCCATCTCCACTTCACCTCGTGCATTTAAGGCTGAACCTCTTCCCGCGTTAAATAAGGGATTATCTTCAAGAATCCCAACTGCCTCTTCAACTGCATCTAAAGCAGCCCCCCCCTTATCAAGCACTGCATAACCCTTTTCCGTAGCATTAGCTAAACCCTGCTCAAACTCTTGTTGATGTTCTTGCAAAAAAGAATAATTTTCACTAGCACCACCATGTACTGCAATTGCAATTTTATTCATAAGGTTTATTCCATCACTTAGATTGTTTGCTTACAGGGATTGCAGGGTTTGCCAGAGTACGATCTGCAATGGAAAACTGACATCCCTTTACTAAAAGATGAACGATCAAATTTTCAACAAATACGGGTTCCCCTTCTTCAACGTCAGTAATGTTCGTTTGATCAATATTTCTTCCATCAATGATAACTACCATACCTGAGCCATAACATTCTGCATCCGATCCATTCCGAATCACCAAAGCAGTATCTTCCCCTAAACCAATACCCAGTTGTTCTGGGTTCATAATAATTGCATGCGCAAGACGACTAAATCGCCCTCTTTTGATGAAATGTGTATCAACAATACAAGACTGTAAGATTCCTAACCC
The DNA here is from genome assembly GCF_003990155.1 of Legionella qingyii. Lineage (NCBI taxonomy): Bacteria > Pseudomonadati > Pseudomonadota > Gammaproteobacteria > Legionellales > Legionellaceae > Legionella > Legionella qingyii. The sequence continues at coordinate 99,682 of NZ_RZGX01000003.1, read as the reverse complement.
TGAAGAAGTTAATAAATTTCGATATCTTAAAGCCTCAGATAAACCTCCACCAGTAATCATAACCGTCCCCATAACCATAGCCCCGGCACTGGTTCCAGCTATAATAAACTCGCTATCATCCAGATATCTTTCTTTAATAATATCGACAATAGGAGTGCCGCCTAGTATGGTTGATAAGCGAAACTGATCCCCTCCGGTAAAAAAAATAGCTCCAGCATCTTCTGCTCTTTTTAAATATTCGTCCTGACGAGCCTCACTTCTATTTTTTATGGGAAGAAATCCTATATTGTTATAACCCATGTTTTGAAAAACTTTTTGATATATTTTTTTTACTTCATCCTGAATTTCAGAACCGGTAGTAATAATTTCTATTTTCTTATTCGATGGAGGCAATAATTCATTGAGAATTTCATAACGTGTAAATTCCTTTTTTTGATCCAAAAAATCCAGAGGTTCATTATCGCCCTTATCCTCAGCACCGCCAATGATCAATAACTTAGCTTTGGGCGTCATTATAAACCTCATTCACCAGCATCAATTGTTTTTCCTTTTTCTTGAGAAAATTGGTTGTTTCAAATACGTCTTCAACGGCGCAAAAAATAAAAGTATCTGGATCAGCAATTTCCATCATATGTTCAATAGCCTCAAGCTCATCTGAAATGATATTTAAAGACGGTTTAAAATCGGAGCGGAGTATTCCAGCAACAAGAAGACGATTTATTTCATGATGTGAGCGCCCTCTTCCGTCTTTATCATGACGAATAACGATCTCATCAAACATTGAAGCAACGTGATAGCCTAATTTTTCGATATCCTCATCACGCCGATCACCAACTACCCCAATAATTCCAATTTTTTTAGTACAACGAATCGAATCAAGATAATTTTTTAACTCACAAAATGCACCTTCGTTATGAGCATAATCGATCATAACTTGGCAATGAGGGAATTTGAAAAGATTCATTCTACCAGGAAGATTTTCAACAGTAGGATGGAAGATTTGAAGGGCTTCTTTTATTTTCTCTATAGAAAAATGACTGATCACGCCCGCTAGCGTGGCCGCTAAGATATTCATAATCATACCAGTAGCAGCGCCCTGAAAACTTAGTGGTATTGATTTTATATCTGCTAAAACCGTTCGTTCCGAGCCTTTTTGGATTACAATACTGCCTTGAGCAATATACGCGGCCAACCCACCTAAACTGCAATGTCGCCTAATCCTAATACTTTCAACCATACTAAATAAAGCAATATTACACGTTAAATCATTTCTTAAATCATAGGTTAAATCGTCATCCGCATTTAAAATAGCGTAGCCTGATTCTTTCGTACTCCGTGCCACAACGGCTTTCACCTGCGCCAATTCTTCAAGGGTATGAATATCATTTAATCCCAAATGATCTCCAGTAATATTAGTAATTACACTAATATCCGATTCATCAAAACCTAATCCTGAGCGCAAAATTCCGCCCCGAGCACATTCCAAGACGGCATAATCCACTTCAGGATCATACAAAACTACTTGTGCACTAGCAGGACCGCTGCAATCTCCGCTATAGATCAATTTATTATTTATATAAATACCCTCGGTCGTGGTATAGCCTGTGTAATGATTCGCAAAACGTGCAAGATGGGCAATCAAACGGACAACCGATGTTTTTCCATTAGTGCCTGTAACTGCAACTACCGGGATCCTTGAGGTTAAATTAGATGGATAAAGCATATTTAAAATAGGCTCTGCTACATTCCGTGGCGTACCTTCATTGGGGGATAAATGCATTCTTAATCCTGGTCCAGCATTTACCTCAATAATGGCTCCATTATTTTCATTGAGAGGATAAGCAATGTCTTTTGAAATTACATCAATTCCACAAATATCCAAATTCACAAGTCGTGCTACGCGTTCTGCAAGAAAAATATTAAACGGATGAACCTCTTCGGTAACATCTTTGGCGGTGCCGCCTGAGCTCAAATTTGCAGTTTCTTTTAAATATAAAATGTGATCTTTAGGTAAAATACTTTCCAAAGTAAGGTTATTTTGTCTTAAAATTGAAAAAGTCGATTCATCAATCTTGATTGTTGTCAGCATATTCTCATGAGACTCACCCCGATTTGGATCGTCATTCGCCTGATCAATCAATTGACTAATTGTAAGTATTCCATCACCTCTAACTTGAGCGGGGGTACGTTTTGCTACAGCAACTACTTTATAATTTATCACTAAAAATCGATAATCATCTCCGACAATAAAGCGCTCAATTATCAATTCATTAGAAATTTTTTTCGCAAGCTCATAACCAAAAATTGCTTTCTTGAGATCCGTAATATTAGTAGTTACCCCTTTTCCATGATTCCCGTTGTGTGGCTTTATTACTAAAGGGAATCCTAATTGCTCTATTGCATGGTGTAACTCTTCTTCGGCTCGAATAATCAACCCTTGTGGTGTTGGAATAAAATTGGCATTTAGAATCTTTTTGGTAAGTTCTTTATCGGAGGCAATATCCACACCAACAGAACTCGTTTTCGAGGATATAGATGCCCAAATCTTTTTTTGATTTCGACCATACCCAAATGTAATTAAAGAAGTATTTTCATAACGTTTCCAAGGTATTTTTCTTTTTTTCGCTTCTTCAACAAGCGCCTGCGTACTCGGTCCCAAACCCTGTTGTTTAAAAATTGCTTTTAAGCGATTGATAGCCTCATCAAGAGGATACTCTTTACCCTCTGCTATGGATTTGATGAAATTGACTGCAGCCTGTCCTGCATATATGCCTGCTTCCTCAATTTGGTATGCATATATCACTTGATACACACCATACTCATTTGTGCCATAAGTTCTGCCAAAACCACATTCCATTCCTGCAAGGCACTGCAACTCCAACGCAACATGTTCGATAACATGTCCTAGCCAGGTTCCTTCTTCTACTCGTTTTAAAAATCCACCTTCAATCCCCAAAGAACAACGATGCTTGTCTAAACTAGGGAGATTTTGTATCAATCGCTCCTTAAACCCAACCAACAGATTCGTAGGAAACTCCTCGTATGTCCCTAAATCGAGTTTGATAACAATGAGTTCTCTTCTGTAGTTTGACCAATAATTCGGGCCTTTCAAGACTTGGGTTTTTAAAATGTTCATTAGCATTCCTTTGGCATATAATGAATTACCGAAAACTCTTTTTAGCATAGGAAGAATTATTTAATTCTTCAAATCCATTTACAAAATAATTGATTCGTGGTTCAAGGTGAACTAAGGAAAATACTTAATTATTTGAAAGAAAATAATTTTTAGGAAAATTTACTAACTGCATTCCCAATAAAGCAATGCAGGTAAAATAGATTATTTTTTAATAAGGATGTGCGATAAGATATTAGGGTTTACATTACAATTTCCATTACGGTCACAGGATGTCCTTTGAAACTGTCAGTATCTATAATATTCCACCCTAATGATTGGTAATAATTCGGAATTGTTCGATCAAAAGCAAAAAGATAAAGCACTTTATATCCCATTTTTTTTGCTTGTTCTTTAGTCACCTCAATAAGACGTTGGCCAAGTCCTTGTCTTTGATACTCAGGTTTTACCGATAAAGAGCCTAGCCATGGCATTAAATCAGGGCGGATACCATCATTTTCACGTAAACTGCACATGCCTACTGGTTTTTCTTCATCGAATGCCACAAAGGTCATTGGCATCCTTTCATTATTCGCATGCTCAAGAAAACGCCGTTCAACATCGGCAAGCGGTACATCAGGTAGCCAAATTTTTCCAAGTCCTTCTCGCCAAATCAAAGCAAGCTCAGGGATCGCATCAAGATTATTTTGCAGAAGTTCAATTCTTATCATTTTTAATACCCATTAATTTTTTTCATTACCTGGTTAATAAAACTGATCAGGATACATCTTGTGTTTCTCTTTTACCACTGGTACTCCCAATAATTAACATGAAGCAGATATACCGTTAGTTTGGTGATTTCCCATATCTATTTAAAGTATAAAGTCCCATGTTTTTTGCTATTTCACCCTCCGCAAAAAACACTTTTCCCTTTATCTCTTTTTGTAGTAATGTAGCCTCTTCTTCATTATGGGTGCGGATCACAATCTCTATATCTGGATTGAGTTGAGTTGCATATTGAATCATCTTTCTTACATGAACCGTATCTGATATTAAAAGTACAAGCATACTGGCATGAGCAATATGGCTTTGAATGAGTACCGATGGTTTAGATGCATCTCCATAAACTGCTGGGATACCAGAAATTCGTAACTCTTCTATTAGCTCTCGATTATCATCTACCACAACATAAGGAACTGCATTTTCAGAAAGTAACTGAGCAACACGCTTACCCACGAGCCCATACCCCACCAAAACAACTTGCCCAGCAAGGTACTCTTCTTTAGTTGTCATTGGTAATTCAGTTAATGGATCTTTTGAACGCTCAAATACCTCAATTAATTTAGGGTGAGATTTTGCCCAGGAATGTATGGGATTTATCAATCTAAATATAAGAGGATTGATGGCTATTGAGATCAACGCGCCAGCCAAAATAAAACTTTGCCCTTCCACTGGAAGAAGACCAAGGCGTGTCCCAATCTCAGCAAGAATAAAAGAAAACTCACCAATTTGTGCCAAACTTGCTGATACGATTAATGCTGATTGTAAAGGATAGCGAAAAGCAAGAACTAATATAAACGCTGCAATCGATTTTCCAATAACAATGATACCTACAACAGTCAGAACTTGCAGTGGTTGTTTCACTAAGACAGCAGGATTAAATAACATACCTACAGAAACAAAAAACAACACTGAAAATGCGTCTCGCAGTGGCAAAGATTCTTGTGCAGCACGATGACTAAAAGCGGACTCCCTCATAATCATCCCAGCAAAAAAAGCGCCTAAAGCAAAAGACACTCCAAACAATTGAGCGGCCACATAGGCGATACTAATTGCGGCAGTAACAACACATAAAGTAAATAATTCATGAGAACCTGTGCGGGCAACATGCCAAAGCAATTTTGGGAAAAATCGACGCCCAACCAGAAACATCAGTGCAATAAAAGTTGAAACCTTTATCAATGTAAGGCCAAGTACAAACCATAATGGTTTGGGAATACTTTCTGATGCATTAGTACCTAACCATTGAGATAATGGCGGAAGCAATACAAGCACAACGACCATGGCTAGATCTTCTACCAAAAGCCAGCCTACCGCGATATGACCATTAATTGTTTCTAAGGTACCCCTCTCCTCAAGCGCTCTTAATAAAACAATTGTACTTGCAACCGATAATGAAAGCCCAAAAATTAATGCATAGCCATAATTCCAACCCCACATGAGGGCAGTACAACCGCCCAATATTGTTGCAACAATCATTTGCACAAGTGCACCAGGAATTGCAACCTTACGAACGTGCATCAAATCAGATAATGAGAAATGCAAACCCACCCCAAACATAAGCAGCATAACACCGATTTCGGCAAGTTCTTGAGCAATTTCAACATTTGCCATTAACCCGGGAGTAAATGGTCCCATAGCAACACCGGCTAATAAATAGCCTACCAAAGCTGGAATTTTGAATCGTACCGCAATGAACCCCATGATTAATGCCAAAGCAAATCCCATTGCAACGGTAGTTATCAATGGAAGAGCGTGATTCATACTAAAGTATCCTTATCTAATTTATTTTCTTTAGAAACCGTTGCTCGCATGCATATCTATTAATCAAACTGAACTTTGCCTTATTACAAATGACCTATCTGAGGAAAAATAATTCAGTCAGTCCCTCTTTATTTAATATAGTAAGCTTCCTTTAGATATCAACCAAATAATGATACCCTGAGTTGCCTCACCAAAGTTACAACTCCGGAATCATCATCTATACTAAAAGTAGTTTGTGGCATAGAGCAAAGGAATAATAATGAATACTCATTCTGGTAGTGGCCGCGGCGATTTTCATACTCTTTACCAAGGTCAATCTGTAGATGATCTCATCATTGAATATATGGAAGAAAATAACATTCCTGGAATGTCTTTAGCAATTGTTCAAGCGCCTTATATTACACGAGTAGTTGGCTATGGATTCGCAGATACAGAAAAAAAGCTTCTAGTTTCTACTCGCACCCTCTTTCATGTGGGGCAATTAACGCACGCATTTACTGCAGTAGCGATAATGCAACTACTAGAAGAAGGAAAACTACAATTAGATGACTCGATTTCTGCCTCAATATCGTCCTTACCTCAAGCATGGCAAGATGTTACCATCAGACAATTATTAACTCACAGTTCAGGAATACCCGATTACTCAGAGTGTGAAGGTTTTTCTTTCCATAAAAATTATGAACCCGAGGATATTTTTAGTTTAATCAAAGATCCGAATTTATTATTTACTTCAGGCACAAAAATGCAACCCAGTGCCTCAAATTATTACTTACTAGGAATTATTATTGAAAACATCAGTGGCATGAGTTATGAAAATTATGTTACCAAAAATCAAATTGAGCGCGTAGGGTTGAAACGCACACTGTTTGTCAAAAATACTTCCGCCATCGATAATGAAGTACATAATGGCACTACCCCTTTCAAACACAGTGAGTTTTTACATAATCCCTCTTATATCGACCCTGTAGAAGTCGCTGTTGGTTATAAAGTGGATAATAAAGCGGCTCCACAGCTTACTTGGACAACCACTTTTGCACACAGTGGCATAATTGCCTCCGCAGAAGATATCAGCATATGGGATATCAGTCTGGCGGGATCTATTTTAGTCAAAGAAGCCGAAAATAGAGATTTTCTATATCATTGTATTACTTTAAATAATAAAACAGTAATCCCTGGAAATGCGGGCTGGGTATTCCCTGGCCATCCTGGCTTAATGGAGATAAAAGGTAACATTCCTGGCTTTTCAGCCTTTTTAAGCCGTTTTACCGCGCCTAATGAGCTATTATGTGTAACTCTTTTAGCCAATAAAGAGAATTTATATGATTTAGATATTTTAGGCCGTAAAATTGCAGCCGCATTTGATATTAAGCTGGCCGCTCCAGCAGGTTCAGGCTCACAAACGCTGCAAAGTCCATATTCTGTCTCCCAAACAATAGAACGAATCACTAACATGATTACCCAAAAGGGAGGTAAAATATTTGCTCATATTGATCACAGTAGTGAAGCCCAAAAGGTGAATCAATCACTGCTACCTACAGAGGTACTTATCATAGGAAACCCTGAAAAGGGAACACCATTAATGCAAGAAAATGCGGCAGTTGCTCTTGATTTACCCTTGCGGATAATGGCTACGGAAGATCAAAGTGGGCAGGTATGGTTAAGTTTCACCGATCCAATTCAATTAGGTAAAGAATACAATTTACACACTAATGAATTAAAACAAATTGCCACTGCCTTGCGCATGCTTTGTGAAAAAGCCGTATCAGCACAAAGTATCATTTAAGATTATTTATTGACTGAAATTGACTTAAAATGAAAAATAGGGCTTATGTAAGCAGTCATTAATTTTACTAGAATAATCGAATGAAATTCTCAACATTATTAAGAATGATGCGATTTTGGCCACCTTTTTGGGGTGCTGGCATCAGTGTAAAAAGTTTTCATTCTGATGGTACTCAGATTGTCGTCCAAATGAAGATGCGTTTTTGGAATAAAAATTATGTGGGAACGCATTATGGTGGTTCCATGTACTCTATGGCCGATCCGTTTTATATGTTGATGTTAATGAATTTATTAGGGAAGGGATATGTTGTCTGGGATAAATCAGCATCCATCCGTTATAAAATACCTGCTAAAGGGACTCTTTATGCGCAATTCAAATTAACTCCAGAACAGGTTGAGAACATTAGGAATGAAGTCAATAAAGCAAAAAAAATTGACTCAGAATTTATTGTTCCTATAACTGATGAAGAAGGAAAAATCGTTGCCGAAGTGAAAAAGATTCTTTCTATTATCAAAAAGTAAAGATGCAAAAATTCGCAGTTGCTTTACACGATGTTCAGGATACTTAATTAATAAGAGAGAGTACTATGCCAATCCATTTCTTTTCAGAAGAAGAACAAGCTCCCATATTGCATCACTATAATGAAACCCAAACCAAGAAAAATAAAATCCCACATCTGCTACGCAATTACAATTCGGGTTGGCCACTCTTACAGGTAAGTCTGTTTAGTCTCAATGACACCGTTGATCCAATAAAATATGAGCATGTTCTAGGTGGTGGAACGTGTCATTTTTTTTATATTGGTGCTTTTAACTTCGCAAGTCTTTTAACAAAAATTCCAGGCAATATGGAGATCATTATCCCACATCCCATACCCCCTCAAAGAGAGCAGATCAAAGCTGATAATGTACTTTTGTTTTTAAAGGCATTTAGCATTCATCATAAAAAATTGGGTATTAAAATTATTAGTACCTCAGGAGGGTACGGTAAAAATTTAACCATTGAACTTCCTGTGGGCAATGCAGAACAACTACGTAATGCATTGAGCGCTAGTTTTTCATTTGCATTAAAAGAACACGCTTCGATCAAAGCAATTGGGCTATGGGAAGATTCTGACTACACACAAAAACAAATCGAGGATGCAATTAACCCTGAAGTTGCTGTTTTTATCAATGGTCAAATCTTTATTGATTTAGGGATGCTTTTAAAACAAACAGTAAAGGATAAAGAGATCAACTTATTATTTAAGTATCTATTTAAAGTGAACGCTTTTTTGGAACTAACAAAGAACTTTTCTGATTTCAAGCCCAATTCAACTACAATCAGTGGAATATCTCCAGAAACTCCTGCAAAACCTCTCGAGTCAAATCTCAAAAAAACAATATCCTTTTTCCAGGAAGAAAAAAAAGACACAACACCACTTCATGATATGGCAGATTATAGTAAGGCTCCAGCAACAAACCAGAGAAGTGAATTCTCATAATAAGAAGTTAAACATCAACTTCCAAAGGTAAAAGTGTATACTTTAAAACCAGGATCATGAGTAATAATTTGTAAATATCCATCGGTGAATCTTTTTTGCGAAAGTAACTCGTAAATGGAGTATTTATCAACTACCAGCATACGTTCTTGTAATTTTTTTCCTGATATGGAATCCGTTAAGATTACCTTAACCGTAATGGGGTTTGCTGTATTATTTCCCATAACAGCATAAACTTTGCGTGCCATAAAGTGTATTTTTAGACCAGCATTTGCTTCTGCCGATACAATGTTCTCTGCATTGACCTGCCATAATCCATTCAAACTCCATGCATTAGACGGTAATTTATCGGAAAAATGATATTGGGTGGTTTTGTCTTTTATGAGCTCCGGACTGTAATCAGAGTCAGCTTTTGCATACCCCAAATAAGTTTCTGGTGTTTGGGAGAGGTTGAATGAAATTTCCTTTAAAGATTTTAAGGTGCTTAAGTCCTTGATCCCCAATAAAAAGCGAATGTTATTCTCCATAACATCATATTCACCTTCCCCAAAATGCCTGTAAACCACATAGCCCTTTTTGTTAATTAAATAATGAGCAGGCCAGTAATGATTTTGATAATTTCTCCAGGTTACAAATTGATTATCGAGTGCTACAGGATACACAATTCCATATCGCTCCACCGCAGCTTTGACATTATCTAATTTTTTTTCAAAATCAAACTCCGGTGTGTGGATGCCAATAATAACCAAACCTTTATCATGATAACGATGATACCAATCTTTGATGTAAGGTATGGTGCGCAAACAATTGATGCATGAATAAGTCCAGAAATCGATTAAAACTACTTTTCCATGCAAATCGACCAAACCTAAAGCAGGCGAATTAATCCAGGCATCGATACCTTGTATTGGTGGCGCTGGATAAGTAAACCATAAACCATTGATGAGTGAATTTGAAGTTTTAATTCCTGTTTGAGGAGTCACTGAAGATGAAACCACCTCTCCTTCAAAGTAAATCATATAAATCACACTCGCAATAATTACGCCTCCTAAAAACTTACGAAAAATAGTGGCTCGCGTTTTAAAAAAGGTGAATGTATTTATTAGTTTTTTTCCATATAGGGAAATAATTAACATAGGAATTGCTGCTCCAAGGGCAAATGCCATCAAAGAGAAGAAACTAATTATTGTTGTTTTCTGTAATGCTGTTTGCACAATAATCGCAGCCAGTATCGGCCCTGCACAGGGAGTCCAAATAATTGCAATGACTCCCCCCAAAAAAAGCCCATTCCAAAAACCTCCTTCATTCTTATTGGCAGAAGAAAAAAAGTTACCTATTCGGGTAAATCCTTGTGTTATTTTGCCAAATTGTTCTGTTAAATAATTTGAGATCATGACGAGGCCTAAAAGAAGCAAAATGGCATAACCGAACCCTCGAACTAAGTTAAAATCAACATTTAAATAACGCACTAATTGATGAGAAAAGAATACGAATAATGAAAAAAACAAAGTAAAACCAACAATAATTCCCATTGGTCGTTTCTTGGATCCTGAGAGTGAACCTGCCAAAAAAATAGGTAGAATAGGTAAAATACAAGGAGAAATAATTAAACAAAATCCTTCTATAAACCCCAAAATAATATTAATAAAATTCGCTTCCATTTTATTTCCGGAAATCGCAATTGATTTTCAATCCATATCTTGTGCGTTGCGTGGCCACTCTTTGTTTTTTAATTGCAATTGCAGAGATCCATTGCTGCACACAAAAAATAAATTGGCGCGAAAAACATCAAATACAAACTATGACTTGTTATAAACGCACATGAGCTCCACTTTCTTGTAATCGCTTGGCAACAACTAACTGAATATTGTCGCGCGCGCGCGGAGGAAAATATTGATAAACTGCCAAAAAATCCCTTGCGGTAATCGTAAGAAACTGGCACGCAGTTATGGTACTAATACGCGCCGTTCTCCGAATATTACGTAAAATGGCAATTTCCCCGAACACATCGCCTGGACCCAAAGTATTAATGCGTTTCCACCCCATAGATTGGGTTTTTATAGAAACCTGAACAGTACCTCGAATAATAATATATAGCTTATCCCCTATTTCGCCTTGTTCTATGACAATCTCTTCGGGTCTATAGTTCGCTATAACACATTTATCAGCAAGCATTTTTTGCTCAATCAGGCCAATACCTGTAAAAATGGTTGCTCGAGAAAGGATGGGTATAATTTCTGCTTGAGATAAACTATTACTAGGTTCCATATACTTTCTCCCTATTTAAAATGATATCCTGGCAACGAGCTACCTACTGCTTATAGTATAGTTGTATTTTTTAAAATTTTTTAAAATCAGAGTAGTTAAATAGTTGTTTACAAAACAATTGCCCCAAAAATAATAAAACACTGATTAAATCAGCTACGCCCCCTGGACTAATTCCTAACTCAGAAAAATGTTGATGTAATTCCAATGCCTTTGTTTGGCGAGTTTGCACACATCGAATTGCTAATAATTCGGCTGCTTTACATTTTGCATAATCTAAACCTGACTTCCCCTTCCTATGAAGAATATTGGTATCATCCATACGCAGTAAAAGCTCTAAATAAGCAAATAAACAAACTGTATCCAGTGATTTAGTCTCAATAAAAAGTGAAATAAAGGCAGGAAGTAATTGAAAAATCAGTTGATAACCCTGCATCGCCATTTGCTTGGCATCAATAACCTTATATTTTCGACGTACTAATGCACCGTGGCTTTCTGGATTTTCAAGATGGTTTGCCAAATATTTCGGCCAATCTGTCAATATTTGCCGATGAACATCCATAGGAGTGAATTGTCTTTTTTCCTGGGCCAACCTCATCACTGAAATACAGATTATACCCAAGGCAAAAATAGCACCACGATGCGTGTTTATTCCCCTGGTTTTTTCAAACATCCGCCGTTCCGCCTCAATAGCTACTTGTTTTAATTCTTCAAAAGAGTCATGAATTAATCCCATTTTTGTAATTTGATAAAAATAATGACGCAAGGTAAATAGGCTACGATAAAATGTTTCACCATTCATATCATGATGTGCACCAGCATCCACAAAACTGACCAAACCTGGTTTAGGATACGCTTTGACTTCAAAATAAAGCGCTCTAACCGCCATTTTGGCAAGCGCTCTTTCACAACAGCGGATAATGTTCATAAAGTTCCACTCTTGATAATAATGTAACCTTGTCCTGACTCTTACATAACAGTTTTTTTGCAGCTAAATTGAGTAGCTCTTTGAGAGGAATATCGCCAAAACCAGGAAAGCGCACTTCGCCATCAATCGTTCGATTGAATTTTTTTGTTAATGCGTCAACGAATTCACGGAGAATAATCAAAGAATATCCTTGGTAATTGAGGAGTAAATCAACATCTGAATCGGACTCAACAAATGAGTCTCCTGATAAATAGTGAAATAAAAATGAGCCATACACCGCGATATCCGAAATCAAATACAATTCAAGAAGATGATTTAACTCCTTTACTCCATAATAACGGGAAAAAAAATCCTGCATCTCGATGAGTTGAGGAAGTGGCTTTTGTTTTTGTACTAATGATGGCGCAACTCGGATACCAACTCGGTGTTTTTTATTGGAAAACAGAAGGGTTAATCCAAGACTTATTGTTTCTTGAGAAACTAATTGTTTGGCATAAATACAAGGCAAGCCTTTTGCAAGCCAAAGTGTTACCTGTTCTTCAATCATTTGTTTGTCTTCATGTAATGAAGCAATAGCAAAATCAGCATCAGATTGGAGATAAATTAAATGATGTCGTTGTGGACTCATAAATGATTGGCTACTTTATTGATAATCGTGTAAGCAAGCTTTCTGCCATCACGTTCGCTCCCCAGGAGTGCTCGCTCATCTTTAGTATTATTTTTTCGAATTGCCAATGCAATTTTTTCAGCAAGTTCAGATGGACTTACAATCTCATGCAAACCTCCAAGTTCATAAAAATTTTGCACACCAGGTGCAAAAACTGGAAATGTCTTGCTAAGCTCCTGGAGTGTGCTCAATTCTATTTTGGTCACCTTTGCGATGCCTTCCAGCCACATCACAGCCAAAGCTGCATCAGGCAAAGCTAAGATAGTATCTGCCATTAAGCCATAGGCAATAAACGCGCCTCCTAAGGCTTGATTATACACAAGCGATATCAAAGCATTTCCTTGTTGGCGTAAACACTCCAAACATTCAAGCAAATGGCCAAAATATTGGTGCATCCCCAACCATTCGTCACGCATTGTTAACTTTTGCCCCGCAACATCGACTAAAAGCAGAACTGGATCCTTTGATTGACTCTCAAGAATATCGATGATGTGCTGAGCCATAATCAGTGCTTGCTCTACACCCAGGAATGTTGATTCCTTTACTCCAAGAAGATGGATCGGTTGATTATTCAGCTTTGCTTGTCCAGAAATAACCGATTGATGTTCCTGTAGCGTAACATCTTGAGAAAAAATCTGCTTGAGAAGAGCCTTTAATGCAACCATTTCTTATTCCTTCTGTATTATCGCAGCGCAGACTACAATCGATTACGATTCTTTTTTTATATTTTTTGCTGCGTTTAAAAATTCCTGTTCACTCATACCAAAAAGAGTTGCAGCATACTTTGGGGCAACTTTATTAAGATAAGTTCCCTCTTCTTGATATCCATCAGTTTCCTGAAAACGTTTTTTTAACAAAGCATGCTTGTGTTTTATGGAATAGAGATCCAATGGAACGCGCTGATTAAGAGCAGCAATCAGTTTAGTGCGTATTGCTGCAACATCAGAACCCACATAGCTTTGAGCAACATCCTGTAAATAGCGTGTTTTACCTCCATATACACGCCATACCAAAGCTCTATCCTGTGAATTAAACGCTTGAATTCCCGCTACCGCTTGAATCACCTCAGGACCCGATACTCCAATACGCCCTACTTCATTAATTACAAGATAATCCAAACAAGCCGAAATAATTCCCATACCACCAAAAGCACCATTTTTACCACAAACGACACCTATAGTGGTTACCCCTTGATGACGTGCGTCAAAAATAGCGCGAATTATTTCTGAAATTGCTATTTCTCCCGCATTTGCTTCATGCAAACGCACACCGCCACTATCAATAAGAAGAATAACTGCTTTAGCCTGGGTTTTAATTGCTGCTTTAAATAAGCCAGTAAGTTTTGCTCCATGAATTTCACCGACGGCACCACCCATGAAATCTTTTTGCTGGGCAGCAACAAGTACTTTATTCTTTTGTAACAATGCAGATCCGATAACAATGCCGTCATCTGCTTCACCTGGCAAATTTAATGCAGCTAAATAAGGACTGTACTGCTTTTCATCAGCAAGCCACTCCATAAACGAATCCTCATCAAAAACAACCTGGATTCGTTCACGTGCATCAAGCTCTTCATAATTAGTACCTATTTTGCAATTACCCTGAAACTCGTCCAATGCCTGACTTAAACGTAATAAAACAACAGCAGGTGTTGCTCCATTATCATTGAGTGTAAATTGCAAACCAACGGGTTGATGTTGACTCACAAAATCCCCAATTACCATTTTCCAAACTGGTTTATAATGTTCAATTGCAGTCTGGATCGTGAAAATCGTTTCAGAATTGGTATTTTCCTCAATAATGACTTCTAGATTTCCAGAGCCAACAACCCCACAAACCGTTTTTTTGCCTCGCAAACGTTCTCCAGAAAGTGTAAAGCGAAACTCCATCATTTCCATATTTTTTGTCCTACCAATTTCTAAATTTTACAGGCGGTTCATATAGACCCTGTGAACAATCAACAAGATCACGAATTGACTTGGCTGCCAATAAATCTCGAGTTGCATCGGAAATTTTAATTCCTAAATCTTCAGGACGTTTAATCACTCCTCGCTGACGCAATTCATCAACCTTTCTCCTATCACGCATTATTCCAACCTCAGTATATCCTGCGATGCCACGAATCGCTTGCTCACGCTCTTCAAGATTACGGCACATCAAAAGATTTGCAATACCCTCTTCAGTCACTACATGACTTACATCGTCTCCATAAATCATCACTGCGGGTAAATCAGCATTCATCGATTTTTGCAAAGCCCAGGCATCCAGATGCTCCACAAATGTAGGTTGTGTTGAACTCTGGAATGTTTCTACCATTTGAATCACCAATTTTCTTCCTCGCGGCATTTTTGTCGCCAGGGCGTCACTGCGTTCTTGTCCTGCTTTTAACCAAGCATATGAAGAATGACGTCGACCCGGAGCATCACAACCCATATTGGGAGCCCCACCAAAACCTGCGATACGCCCCTCAACTGCTGTAGAACTATTTCCTTCAAGATCCATCTGCAATGTTGCTCCGATAAACACATCACACGCATAATGCCCAGCCAACTGGCCTAACATCCGATTTGAGCGCAAGCATCCTTCTTTACCAGTAAAAAAGATATCTGGACGAGCAGCTGCATAGCGATTCATACCCACTTCGCCCCCAAATGGATAAATTGTTTTCACAAATCCAGCTTCGATAGCAGGTATTAAGGTAGGTAAAGGATTAACAACCCAATGCTGGCATATTTTTCCCTTTAACCCTAATGATGCTGCATAGGTCGGCAAAAGTAATTCAATGGCACATGTATTAAAACCCACGCCATGATTTAATCTATTCACTTGATAAGGTGCGTAGATCCCTTTAATCACCATCATGGCCATTAATATTTTCACTTCATCTATGTGTGCGGGATCCCGGGTAAACAGTGGTTCAATATAAGATGTATCTGGACCTTGAACAATGACATCAACCCAATCTCCAGGAATATCAACTCGCGGTAACTGCTCTACCACTTCATTGACTTGTACAATAACTATGCCATTTTTAAAGTTAGTCGCCTCGATAATTGCTGGCGTTTCTTCGGTATTGGCTCCGGTAAACAAATTACCTTGTTTATCTGCCTTATCCGCCATCAACAAACAAACATTTGGCGTCAAATCAGCAACCAATCGTCCAAATAATTCATTATAAGTATGGATATTTCCTATCTCGATTTTTTTATTTTTTACCATATCTGCAAGACGAATTGATTGTGGGCCTGAATAGGCAAAATCAATCCGGTTCGCTATTCCTTTTTCAAAAATATCGAGATGTTCGGACAAGGCAATAGCGGATTGGATCATATGTAAATGATTTACCCTGCCAGGATTTAACTGAGTCAATGCTGCAGCCAAAAAATTGGCTTGCTTTTGGTTATCTCCTTCGATGCAAACTCGGTCACCTGAGTGAATGAGCAGCGAAAGCACGGCAACTAGGTCAGATGCCTCAACAAATTTGTTGTTTTTAAGAAAAGATTTTATTTTGGACAGGCGCTTTAAATATTCTTTTTTATTCTGGTCCCACATTGTGCTTCCTGCGTTATTATTTTTGAATATATATCCAAGAGACTCCTCAAACCTTGCATTTTGGAGTTTCTTCGGTATAGCTAGTGCAATTTAAGCCGAGGTTTTACTCTGCGACTTAACACATTCGACAGAGAAAGCAAAAAAACTCGCCACCCGCCATATAATGCCATTTGGTGTTGTTTATATAAAGATAAATAGAATAAGCGTGCCAACTTACCTTCTATCATGAATCGTTTAGTAATTTTACCCATTAAATTACCAATCACATGATGACTTAAAGTAACTAAAGAACCATGATCATGATAATGATATACAGGTAAAGGCTTACCCTCCAAATATTTATCCAAATTTTTATATAAAAAACTTGCTTGTTGGTGTGCTGCTTGTGCACGTGGCGGAACCGTTTTATCCGAGTTGGTTTGTGGGCAACTCGCACAATCACCTAGAGCAAAAATAGAATCATCCAGGGTTGTTTGTAAGGTTTGCTTCACTAACAATTGATTGGTGTGATTCACCTCCAAACCATCCAGCTGCCTCAAAAAATCTGGGGCTTTAATGCCAGCAGTCCAGACAACAAGATCGGCAGGAATAAATTGTGTCGATTTTGTATGTAAACCACGTTCTGTGACTTTATCAACTTGTTCATTGACACAGATTGTTACCCCCATGCGAGTTAATTCCGCAGATACTTTTTCAGATAATTCTTCTGGAAGCGCGGTCAATAATCGGCTTGCTGCTTCAATTAGGGTAAACGAAATGATTTCAGGTTGAATACCAATACCATAATTTATAATTTCATGAATTGTGTTATTTAATTCTGCGATTAATTCAATCCCCGTTGCGCCACCTCCCACCACTACGAGATTAAATTGACCTTGCTGTGGTTGCTGGGAAAGACGCATAAAACGGTTTAATAATTCGCGATGAAAATAGGTCGCTTGCTGTATGTTATCTAAAAACAAACAATGTTCACGTACCCCAGGGATACTGAAATCATTAGCGACACTTCCCACCGCAATAATTAAAATATCGTATGAAACAGCTCGTTTTGGCAGAACCTCTTGTTCATGACTGAAAAATGGGGACAAATAAATTTCTTTTTTACTTCGATTTAAACCTTCAAGAGCTCCTAAAACAAAATGAAAATGATGTGTCGCTGCATAAGCAAGATAGTCAATTTCATTTTCATTGGTAAACAAGCTACCTGCAGCCACCTCATGTAATAAGGGTTTCCAAATATGGGTCGGGGAACAATCCACCAAAGTAATGGCTGCTTTACCTCCTTTCCCATATTTATTTCCAAACAGTGCAGCCAGCTCCATTCCTCCTGCACCACCGCCGACAATAACTATGTTGGGTACATGAATTTTATTTGGCATAAAAATTCTTCCACAGAATAAATTGTTATTATAGTAGGTTCTGCTGATAATTTATTTTCATACTAATGAGTTGCTTATCATAAGTAAACATGCCGCTCCCCCATTCATATTAAAGACAGAAGAGGGAAAACTTCAGGACTAATCACTACTGACAGAAACTGTCAACGCTATCATTTAAACTCAAATCTCCGTTCAATTTAGGAGAGTTTTTTATGAACCTTGATCCAAATTTAATAATTTTTTATGTTGATAATCCTCAGGTTAGTGCGCCTTTTTACGAGCGTTTATTCAAGAATCAACCTATTGCATCGTCACCTAATTTTGTCATGTTCTTATTAAAATCAGGCGTACGTTTGGGCTTATGGTCAAAGCACTCTGTTGAGCCACCCGTAAGAGTACTTGGTGGTGGTAATGAGCTTTCACTACAAGTGCATGATAACCATATAGTTGACGAACTTCACGCACTCTGGCAGCAAGAGGGAATTCAGATTGCCCAACCACTTACGATGATGGATTTTGGCTATACTTTTGTCGCACTTGATCCCGATAATCATCGTCTTCGGATTTTCTCATTGAAGGCCCAAAACAGTGCCTCGTAATTCCGGCCTTAAAATAATTAGCTTTTTTACTTACCCTAGGGCTTTATTCGAAATCCAGTCTCCCTTCCCCAAAGGGAGCTCCCACAAGGAGAGCTGCAATGAGGTCATATGGTTCACATCATGGGTATTACTTTGATGCACAGATTCAGGCAGGAGTAAAAATATTTAAATCTCGGTTCTAGGCGTTGAGGCCTCTTTCGCTATTTTAAATACTGGTTTTGCTCAGGTTGGCCAGTGTTTATTAGTCTGATCATTGTTTTTTATCTGATAACCAATAAGCCTGCGGGCTTTTAATTTATCCCCCTATTATGGGTTATAATTTAGATCATCGCTTAAAATAACTCTGAGCAGTATGCTCATTTATAAAATCGATCATTTTTTCGTTTTTATTATGTTCGGCCCAATCCATAGGGGATTGATTTAAACCATCACTAAGTTTTAAATCGGCTCCTTTTTCCACTAAATACTCTAATATTTTTAGATCGTTACGCTTGGCGGCAAGCAAGGCAGGAGTCATCCCATATCTATTTTGGGCATTCACATTTCCACCATACTCATTTAAAATTATCTGAACCTGCTCCAGATCGCCATCTAAAACAGCCTCGCACAAACTTTCATCCATTAAATTAAATTTAGTTTGCATGAATTAATCTCCTATGCTATTAAGTCTAATATGGTCTTTGTACCTGGGTCTATTGAAACCCTTTCTTGGGACTGTTGTAAGATACCATACCATATTGTTCGTCCCAAGCATTCTGAGCCGTCTTAGACTCGTTCTTGATCCCTTCTAGGTTTTCTCGAGATAGCGTTTTGAAAAAATCCAATGCCTGTTGACGTTCTTTCTTAGGTAAACTATCTACTGATTGTGCAATGACCTTCAAGGTTTCCTTGGTCATCAAATGTTCAAATGGTCTTGGAGAAGGAAAGAATGAAAACGGAAACATTCCTGTCAAATTAGGAGCTACTTTTTGCAGAAAACCAGGTGATACCTCAACTTTAAATTTTCTCTGATATCTATGTTCTAGTTCAATCGGTAATAAGGCATTACGTACAGGATTTTCATGCAAGTCTTTTACAATACAACCAAACAATTCGGCACATAATCGATTACCCGCGTCTGTATCGGGAATCAGCCTTGATAATGCTTCCAATGTGTGTTTTCCTGTTTGAAAACGTCCTGCCTCGTACTCTTGTTTCACAGTATTGTAATATCGAGCAAGAATCTCCATACATAATAGAGTATCTTGTTTACTTACGAATATATTTCGGGCATGTTCCGCCATCTTATAAAAATCTTGTGTTTGGTGTACATATTTGTATCTTTCTTCTTCCGCATGCCAACTCGGTATGTTTGTGTATACTCTGAGTAAACTTTTAAAATGATAATATCCATATTTAACGCCATTAATTTCAGCCTCAACAGCTGGCTTGCTCTTGCCATCATCTGAAGTTAACTTCCCAGTTAACTCAAGAACTTCCGGTTTCGGTGGAGGCATACCCACACGCCAACTTTCTCGTTGGCATGCAATAACAAGTGGCATCAATTTATATCGAGAATCATCTAAATTTGCTGGATAAAAATCAAAAGTTTTATCTTTTTTATATTTATCATCTATTCTCACTCTATAGGTAAGACCATACTGGCTCATGCCCTCACAAAAAGCGATATCATATACCCCATTGCAGTTTTCATCTTTATGCCATGGATCAGAATCATATTCAGTACAATAATCAACTAAAGTTTTCGCAAAAATTTCTGGTAACTTACTCTCAGAACCGGTGAATACTAATTTATTATGCGCAGAAACATAAACTTCAGAGCATCTGCTGCTATTAAACGCATCCGTATTGGAGTGAAAAGTTAACTCATACAGTTTATCAAAATTATTATTTGCCCATGTGACATTCGAGTCTGTCTGTAAGCATGGCCTGCCCTGGTTGTCTATAATCGTACGTGTTTTAACAATATCAGCAACACTTCCCATAGCCTTACAATTTCTTAAAAATTTAAGCTCCGCATCACTGACGTTACAGCTGAGAAAATCCTTAATCAAGATGTCATTTCCATAAAATTTTTTGGCATCTTGGATCATCCTTTCTTTTGCCGCTATATAATTTGGTGAATTATAATCTTCTCCCTTTTCCCAATTAGGTATAAGAAACAATGTAATTTCAACCTTAGGTGGTATTTCTTCCCTTTTTTTTGCAGCATTTTCAAGTCCTTCTTTTAAACGAACCACGTCTTGCCTATTTCCCTCACTTAAAATACCCGTGTGATATCCTGGCTCTGAATCGGTTCGCTTTGAATAAAAAGTTATTGCTACGACCGGTGAGTCTTTTTTGGCTATAACTTTTTTACTTGATTCATCAATTCTATTTAGCATATCGCATTCCTAAAATGATGTTGCTCTCGTTTAATAAGTATAGCCAAAAAGATTAAAATTTTTTCGTTTTGTTGATTTGAATTTCAATTAAACAGTACTCAAAGAGATTACAAATGCTTAGCTGCTTTTTAATGAACTGATTCCACGATATTCATGGATCGTTTAGACTTTTTTTTTGGAGGACAAATCAGGGGGGTAAAATAAACATCACTACCGACTATCGAACATATTTGGCATAGAAAATCGAGTATGATGCAATTGGATTATTAAACAATAAACGAACCAACATCTACATTATATTCAGATACATTTTTCAAATGTCTGGATGGAGCGAAACCCCGATCTTGTTCCAAAATCAACAGTCCTAAATTTCACTTTGAGCTCGTTGCTAGTAACTAACTCTAACTTGGGTTAAAAAGTTGAAATAAAATTGTTTGATATTAATTTAGTCAAGCGTGTCGCTACCTCGTTATAAATTCCGGGGCATCCAAGTCCCCGGAATTCACTCGCCAACGCGATAGGTTAAAGGCCGCGAGCGTCCTGCTTCCGGCACGTTTGCTCTGAACGAGTAAAGCGCATGCCTGCACCAATGACTTAACGCCTACAGAAAGATTTACTCCGCATCAGAGAGTTGCAGAATGAAAATGGTTCGTTATAATGCTCTTCTTTCAGCAATATGTTTATTTTTTATAAGATAATTAGGAGAGTTTTAAGTGCGAATCAAAGATGTATTAACATTCGCTTATTCAGAGTTGGTAAAATATTCCAATTATAATCCCACATCGAACACATTCTTTAATGTGGATTCTACCGGGCTACAAGATATAACAAAGCTCAAAGGTTGGTTAGCTACTATCATTTCAAATATAGATGATGAAACAACTCTCAGCCGGCATTATCAAACGCTGGTATCCGATCTGAAAAGAATTGTGGCGAGATCAACTAGAGATATTTCCTTTCTGCAAGCAAAAGAGACTATATCAGCTAAAGCAGAGTCACCTTTAGCTCATAATATGAATTTAACGATTCAATTAATAGAAGACAAATTTCGAGTCGCCGAATTGCATCAACAAAGTGAGTTGGCGATAGCCTTGTGTAATCAAATACAGCTAGAGGAAGATGAGCTTAAATTAAAAATGCAAAAGCAGGAAGAGGAATACAGAAGTAAAGAACTAGCTTTGTTGGACAGAGAAAAAGAATGCCAGCTTAGTGTAGAGAAAGCCACTAGCGACGCGCAAAGAAGTCTTGCTGTGCTTGCAAAAATTTTCAGCGCTATTCCATCAGAGTGGCAACAGAAATTCCAGAGTGATATAAGGGAATTGAATATATCAACCTTTCCAAATGGTACCATGGATATCGCAGTAACTTTTGCAGCGCCGATAGCCTCATCATCCCAGCTTTCTGCTTCTTGCTCCCCTGAGCCATTGAGAGCGATTAAACCCAAATATTTACCTGATAATCAATTAATGCTCAATGAACATATGTTGACTCATACTCCTTATGAAGGTGCAAAATTAGTTTTTTCATATGCAATGTCGCCACTTCATGCTCTGGCAGCTGCGTATTTATATCGTTACTTTTTAAGATTAAATGATTTTTTACCTAGCCTAAAATCTTCCTCTCACCAAACGGAATACAGAGAAGAAAATCATCTGAATAAAGAAAAGAACCT
Source organism: Legionella qingyii (assembly GCF_003990155.1). Lineage (NCBI taxonomy): Bacteria > Pseudomonadati > Pseudomonadota > Gammaproteobacteria > Legionellales > Legionellaceae > Legionella > Legionella qingyii. The sequence continues at coordinate 77,317 of NZ_RZGX01000003.1, read as the reverse complement.
GGATATAGGTGGTTATATCATGGCAGCAATCTTTTATTTATTCATGGAAACAGAAAAAAACTGGGAAAAAATACAAGAGGAAATAGAGAGCGGCGAAATTTCTGTAAGTCCTTTAGCAGCCATAGCCAAACTGGCAAAGGATAATAACCTGACGAGATTAGTCAGAAAAATAGACAAAATCTCTCAGCTTCCTCTTGATATTAGTGATAAAGTGCCTGCGCCTGACTCAGGGAAAACACCACTTAGCTCTATCGGTAAATATGCCGGAATGTTTTTTAACAGTTCAAATTTAAGTGCGCGTCATGCTTCATATTGCCATCAATTGTATAGTAATAAGATACAGCAACATGATAATGATACTTTGAAAAGCTTATATCAACCTGGTTAATATTTTAGGGAAATAGGGAGAACAGTTCAAAATGAGTGAAATTTTAGCAAGACAGGCGACAGATTTATTAAAAAGAATAAGGGACAAGAAGCAAAGAATAATTCTTGAGCACATAACAAAGAAAAGTCCGCCAGATGTGATTGCTGATATTACTAGCTTTGAACCAGCGAAGGTCCTGATCTCCCTTATGGCCTTTTTCCCCGTGAATATTGAAGAAAAAAAAAGCGCTTATATTGATTTCCTTGCTCAATATTTTCCCGAAATTTTATGTAGCACTATGTTTATGTCTCGTGAAAAGGCGGCTAAATGGCCTCCCGTGGTAATTTGGCAAGACATAACAGAGGTGTTACACAATAAATTATCTACTGAACTAGATTTCGCCAATTATTATTTAGATTATTATACTTTGTTAATGATAAAGGATAGTTCGCAACACGTTCCCAACATTGATCTCGGCCAGATCGCGCCTGCTGCGGCAAAAAATTATTGTGAACAGAATAAACTTGATAAAGGTAAATTTTTTAATCAATTTTTAGGGGGCTTTGGTAGAAGCGTTGTCTCTTTTATTTTTGGTTATGGTGTTTTATATCAGTTTCTCTATGGTAGAACCCATGATCAAATAGCTGAGGATTTGCAAGCTGCCTTATCAGAAAATAAGGATAGGCCTAGTGATTTTTCCCCCATAGCTCCAACTTCAGAAGCCGAGTCAGGATTAACCGTTGGAGAAGAGCTTATAGCGGATGCAGAAGTATATATAGATCAGCCCCCTACCCCTACCACCAGCCCAGCCAAAGTATTGGGGCGCTTGGCGTCAGCTAACCTACCAATGCGAATAGAACCTATTTCACCAGACAGTACTTCAGCGAAATTACCCTCTTTAGTATCATCAACCCCGTTAACGTCTCCTTCATCCCCTAGCCCTAGTCAGCTTGGAGGCAGTATGCGGCCAGAAGATAGTCCTGATTTCGCTGATAGTGCATTAGCAACAAAGGACTTTTCAACACCACCAGCAAAGCGTCCCGTCCTTTCACAGAGCGTCCTCGAATTTTCTCCAGTAAAGAGGGGATTTACTTATTCTCCAGTTAAGAAGAGCCTTAGCTTCTCTCCAGTTTCGAAGGATAGCGCTCTTGCATTTTCTCCAGTAAAGGAAGGACGTACCACGTTCTTTTTCCAGGTTTCTGGAAACAATAGCTTCTCCCCCCCTCAGGTGAGACGAAGTGGCGATTTATCGTTGACAACAATACCCCAACCACGATGGAGCGATGCGGAGGAAGTCCCTAGCAACACTATGGACTCTAAATTGGGTTAAAAAGTTGAAATAAAATTGATTGATATTAATTTTGTGATGAGATTGATTGAATTTGTACAAAAAGAATCTTTATTAACCTTATAAATTTTATTTTGGATGATCAGCATCCTGGGGGGCTTCGCCATAAGAAAAAATAAGCAATTTCTGTACCTGCTACGGACTGCAGAAATGGCGCAGCTTGATCATCGTATAGGCAAATGCGACCTTATCCGCTTTGAGGGATTTGTGTCCGTTGCCCCCAAGATTATTGCCCCTTATTTAGCAGACGTCTTTGTTCCGTCGCCATGAGGAATACTTGTATCCAGTAAATTATTCCTGCAACCGACGCTTCAAACATGTGTTCAGCAGTTTTCTCCAATCGGCAATTTATTGAATTTAAATTGATTTTAATAAATTACAAAACGAATAACGAGTTCTAAAAAATAGAAGCGATTTGTTAAAATTCAAGAACTATGAACATGATTATTTGTAATGAATTTTCATGCGAAGAAGAATAAATTTTTCTAAAAAAGTATATGCGTTTTTAAGATTAAGATATTATCAATGAAGGACGATTTCTAATTAAAAAATGGAGCATCTCAATGCAATACCTAACAAAAATCCTGGCCTTAACTTTTGGTTTGACGTGTGCTTTCATAAGTTTTGCAAGTTCATCTGCCGCAGAAACACCTAATTTAGGAAAAACATTAACTCAAGAAAAACAACAGAAAATGACTCCTAAGCAAGCGCTACAACGCTTGAAAGATGGAAACCAACGTTTTTTAAACAACACCCCCATACCGAGGGATTATTTAAAACAAGCACATCAATCTTCTTACGGACAATACCCGTTTGCAGTAATCCTCAATTGTATGGATTCACGCAGTGTTCCCGAGTTATTTTTTGACCAAGGTTTGGCAGATTTATTTACCTTGCGTGTGGCAGGAAATGTACTCAATGATGATATTCTGGGGAGCATGGAATTTGCGACCAAAGTAGCGGGCTCTCGACTTATTGTCGTCTTGGCACATACTTCCTGCGGTGCTGTAAGTGGTGCATGTAGTGGCGTACAACTCGGACATTTGACCGATGTTATTGATAAAATTAAACCTGTAGTGCCGATGAGTATGCAAGAGCAAGGAACAAAAGATTGCTCTGATGCCAAGCTAATTGATGCTATTGCTAAAGCCAATGCCTTAAGAATTGTCAAAGAAATGCAAGAGCGAAGTCCTATACTTAGAGATTTAATTAGTAAAAAACAAGTAGGAATTGTAGCGGGATTACATGATATAAAAACAGGAAAAGTACAATTCTTTGAAGAAGAACGTTCTGTCCCCAATTAATCTAAACCTAGCCTGGTGCAGCAAAACCCGGATTCACAGAATTCCGAGGATTTTGCTGCAATTGCCCCAAACTAAATTTCTACCCTTTAGGCAGTCTTTTTTAATGTATCCATCAAAATGGTTTCAAGTTGCTCCTGATTTACCGTGGTACACACACGCACGGCATTACCATTTTTATCAACTATGGTAGTACCTGATTGGTCTTCCGGGCTTAATACAACCCGCAATTTTTTATTTGTAGATTTAACGATTGAATTATCATGAGCTACAACCGCGGAAAGCACGTCCCAAAAATACCACTTATGCTCAAATATCTCGGCCTCATTGCGATGAAAAAGTTCATAGAAAAATTTATTGCCCAGACTATTTTGATTTTGCTTTAATTTTAGATAAAAATCTTTAGTTACTGGAACCTGATTGGTCACATCCAGACCAATCATAGTGATAGGGATTCCTGAACGAAATACTTTGTCTGCAGCATGAGGGTCAACATAAATATTCCACTCCGCAGTGTTATTTCGAATTGAGCTATCTACCTCAATTAAATTTCCCATACTATCTACTGCCCCACCCATGACATAAATCATTTTTATTTTATTCTTTATTTTTGGCATCTGGGTCACAAGCTCTCCAAGGTTTGTCAACGGACCAATAGCTAAAATCTCAACAGGTTCTTTTGCATTCTTTAAAGTAGTCTCCAGCAATTGAACCGCAGTCTGTGAGGTGGATACTTCAACCTTGGGCAACAAATTTGCAGCTCCTGCTAAACTATCTGCTTGTTTACGTAACCAATTAGGGAATTGATGGGTTCCAGTCATCGGTGCAACGCGTCCGCAAGCTAATGGAATTTTTTCGTGGTGCGTCAACGCTAATAATCCAGCAACATTTCTCAATCCAGCAGGGCAATGTGACTCTCCAGTACCGACTATAGTAATCGCCTTTATGTCGATGTCTTTTTGTGCTAACAAATAGAACATTGCTAATTCATCATCGATTCCTACATCCGTATCAATAATAAAAGGTCTATTAGCATTTGCTAGAGAAAATAATATAGAGAGAATAAGAAAAACAACTGTTTGTTTTGCAAAATTCATAATCAATCTCCCGATTCTTCATATAATTTAAAAAATACTCGAAAAACCCCTACCTGGTGAAAAGAAGTAAGAATAATAATTTTTCGTTCTATAGAACCTAATTTCAACTCATGCACTTGCAAATCCTTGTCTCATAAAACTTTGTAAAATATCATAAGTGTTCATTGCATACCCGGTATATGAATTACATAAATCACTAAATTCTGCCCGTTCATAATATCATTTGGCTTATATTTTGGGCTCTCAGTGCCATTAGAAAATCGACTATAGACCGCATTAAAAATAAGTACATTTTAGTGCGTCTCTGCATAGAGACCGCTCATAAAGCGGTGGAAGTAGGTGGAATTAAATGAAATGTCAACAGACTCTAAATTTTTCTAATAAAAATTCTGTTTTTTTTCTTAAAAATAAGCAATACTTCTTTCTGAATAAATCGTGGTAAAACCTATGGTTAAAATAAGGCCTTTTCTTAAATGGGCAGGGAGTAAATACAATTGTTTGGAAAAGATTATTCCCTTTCTTCCTCCAGGTAAACGCTTAATTGAGCCCTTTGCCGGCTCGGGCGTCGTTTTTATGAATTCAAATTACTCTTCCTATTTGTTGGCTGAAAGTAATTTTGATTTAATTTATCTTTTTACTACGTTGCAACAACAAGGAGACGCATTTATTAAACACTGCGAAACCTATTTTAGCCCGGAGTTCAACCAGAAAGAAAAATATTACCAAATAAGATCTGATTTTAATGCGTCCCTGCATTCACCGCAAAAATCTGCGCTTTTTCTTTACTTAAACCGACATGGTTATAATGGATTATGTCGATATAATTCTAAAGGGATCTATAATGTTCCTTTTGGGCTTTACAGCAAACCTTATTTTCCACGCAAGGAAATGCAGCTTTTTCACTCCAAAAGCCAACAAACAGAATTCATCCATAATGATTTTAGAAAAACTTTTGAGTACGCAGAGCGAGGGGATGTGATTTATTGTGACCCCCCTTACGTACTTCTTTCAGAGAAATCACGTCATTTACCCTATAATAAAAAACTGTTTACAACTGAAGATCAAATCGAATTAACAGAATTGGCTAAGGAAACTGCTGCTCGAGGAATACCAGTGATCCTGTCCAATCATGACACTGAATTTACTCGCTACCACTATCGAAAAGCAGAAATTAGAAGTTTCCCAGTATCACGTTTTATTAATTGCCAAGGATCGCTACGTCGTCCAGTAAACGAGTTAATCGCAATATTTAATTAATGTGGGAGCATTTTAGACTGGCCGAAGCAAAACGGAACCAGGGTTCCACTTCGCTTCATTTGGCTACAATTTTAATTAACTTGATTATCTTTATGATCTTTTATAAAGAATGCAAGAATGGTAACGAGCAATAATGAAAGTGGTAAGATAGATAAAGCAACCTGATAATCCACCATGGTGTAGATATGCTCTCCCTCTACAATGCCACTATCACCAAAAGTATCCAGTAATTTACCAACTAATGGTTGGAAAATAACGCCACCAAGTGTAACTATCATGTTTGTTGCTGCAAATACCGTACCCGATAATTTAGCACCACTGCATTCTTTAGCCATAATAAATACGATAATTTCCGTGGCACTAAATACACCATACAAAAACAATAAAACATTTAAACTAAAGTATGATAGCCCTGGGCAATATAATACAAGGCTAATACAAACCAAAGCCAAAATTGCACCTAAAACCAAAGGTAACAAGCGTCTTCCGGTATGATCCGATAAATAACCCGCTATAGGGGCACCAACAGCCCAACCTAAAAAGACAGCAGAGACTGTCTTGGCGGCCTCAACTTTAGTTAAGTGGTGCGCTTGTTCCAAATACGTTTTTCCCCACAACTCCCCAAATACAGATAAAGAAGTGTACAAACAGGCACCGACAAAACCAATAACCCAAACTTCTGGAGCCATTAATACTTTAAGAACATCTCGGAAGAATTCTGGTAAAGGATGTTTATTCGGTTGATGTCCTTCGGGTCCATCACGAACCACGATGAACATTAATACACTCAATCCAGAGCCTACAATGGCAATAAACAGCAACACCTGTTCCCAACCAATGCTCTGAGACCACTCGGTAATCTTCACTTCACCATAAACAAGACCTAACATTCCTAGAGTAGTCATCAAACCCGCAACTAAAGAAAAGTAGCGTCTGGGCAACCAATGTAGTGCTAGAGATAAAACTCCTACAAATGCAAAAGAAGAACCAAACCCCACTAGAAAACGCCCTGCTCCTACCAAAAACATGGATGAGGTCAAGGTAAACATCCAGGAACCCACGGTACAACAAATGCAGGCAAAAGTTAAAAGCCGTCTGGGACCAAATCGATCCATGAGCATTCCTACGGGCATTTGCATGGGCGAGTATGCAAAATAATATAAGGCAGATATTTGTCCAAAAGTAGTCGCTGAAATATGCCCCAACGCAATACTTAGCTCCGTTTGCAAAACACCTGGAATAATGCGTAAGATAAACTCATAGCAATAAAAAATAGCCCCAACAAAGCAGATAAACATGCCAAAGAGCATTTGTTTTCTTGAAACAATATTATTTAGGTGCATGTGCGTGAGTTTCCTTTAAAAAGAAAGTTAATAAAGCTGCAATAAACATGCTTAGAGGTATGAATGCCAGCGCAATGCGATAATCACTCACGTTATAAAGCTTATTAACGTTTTCAACAACCAGCGCTGAAGAAAGCGATGCACCACTCCGTAAGGAATAACTGAAATCCAGTAAATGTCCTACCAAAGGCTGTAATAACATACCGCCGAGCATAACGATCATGTTGGTAAATGCCATAGCGGTACCAGCTGCTTCCCCCGGACTCAATTCTCTTCCGACGGCAAATACAATTGCTTGCGCGCTATAAAATAAACCCAGGAAAAACATGAGTATTTGTACATTAGTTTCATTTAAACCTGGGAAATACAGAATAACCAGCATGAGAACGGTAGCCATACTAGCGCCTAGAAGCATAGGTAACTTTCTACGTGCTATTCGATCAGAAAAGTAACCCATTAGAGGGGCGCCTACGGTAAAGCCTAGGAAAAGCAATGAGTTTGCTAAACCAGCAGCGTGTGTTGACAAGCCGTGTGCATGTCTTAAATAGGGAATCCCCCATAATTCAGCAAAAACAGTTGTAGGAAGATAAACCATACAACCGTACAGTCCATTAATCCATATCTGTCTATTTCTGAGTATTATATTTAAGTCAATTAAGCCAATTTTAAAATTAGAAACAGTACCACTTTGTCTATATCGTCCTTTTTTATCGTGGATGCCTAACCATAAAACAAAGGTTAATACAATCCCAAAAAATGCGGTCATATTTAGGGTTTTAATCCATCCTAATTTCGTAACGAATAGTTCTAAAAAATTATCACCAAGCATGGCACCGACTGTTCCTAATGCCGAGGTGATACCAGAGACCATAGCGAGTTTATTCTCAGGCAACCAGATTGTAGCAAGCTTTAATACTCCCACAAATGCAAATGCAGAGCCTAATCCAACTAAAAATCGTCCTGAGGCGGCAACCCAAAAAGATGTAGTACTTGTAAATAAGAACGTTCCTAAGACACAAATAAAACAGGCTACAGTTAATAATCTTCGCGGGCCATACCGATCCATCATTATCCCTACAGGCAATTGCATAGGGACATATGCATAATAATATACAGATGAAATGAGTCCAAAACCTGTTGCAGACAAATTAAAATGTTCGCGTAGAGCAGTTTCCATGACACTAGGCGCAATTCGAAGCAAATATTCGTAACTGTAAAATAAAGCTCCAAGACCACAAATAAGCCATCCAATTAATGCGTAATTTCTCCGGTTTTCAGAAAGCAAAGTAATCTCCTTAACTATTTGTTAGGCAAGAACATTCACTGTCTTAAAGTCCAACAGTTAAAAATTCGTACCTACAATTAACCTACTATTATCCCGAGCGCAAACAGGAATATCTCATATGGTATACTCCTACACCTTGAGATCCCTTATTGCTTTCGGGATGCTACTTTTATTCTAAATTACAACTTACTTGATTCGCGCCGCTTGCTATTGCAGCCTGAGCCACAGCAGCAGGGACTCGTTCTCTTAAACGAGGGTCTATAGGCTTGGGAATAATGTAGTTAGGGCCAAAATCCCAATGCGTAACACCTGGGTAATTATCCTTCACTACCTGGGGAACAGGCTCGTGCACCAGTTGACGAATGGCTTCAACTGCCGCAATTTGCATCGATTGATTGATACACTTGGCACGTACATCCAACGCGCCACGAAAAATATATGGAAAACACAACACATTATTGACTTGATTAGGATAGTCGCTACGTCCAGTAGCAATAACCAAATCGTCACGTACTTGAAAAGCTAATTCAGGTCTGATTTCAGGATCAGGGTTAGATAAAGCAAAAATAACAGGTCTAGGGGCCATTAATTTCAATAAATCAGCATCTAATAAATTCGGTTTCGCAACCCCAATAAATACATCAGCATCAACAAGTGCATCAGCTAAAGTTCGGCATTCCGTAGTACGAGCAAAGGCAAATTTATAAGCATTTAGATCTGCACGACCCGAATGGATGACTCCTTTGGTATCCAAAAGTAACATATTCTCTTTATTGGCACCCAACGCAACAAGCAATCGCATAGAAGCAATTCCAGCAGCCCCAGCACCAATACACACAATTTTTGCATCAGATAATTTTTTTTGCTGCAAATCAAGAGCATTAAGCAAACCTGCCGCAACAACAATGGCCGTACCATGCTGATCATCATGAAATACAGGGATATTCAATTGCTCAATTAAAGCCTGCTCAATCTCAAAACATTCAGGAGCTTTAAGATCTTCCAGGTTAATCCCTCCGAAAGTAGGAGCAATTCGTTTTGCTGTAGAAATAAAAGCTTGTGAATCATGAGCATCAATTTCTATATCAAATACATCAATTCCAGCAAAACGCTTAAATAAAACGGCCTTACCTTCCATAACTGGTTTACTGGCGAGAGGTCCAAGATCCCCTAACCCCAGTACCGCAGTGCCATTAGTCATTACTGCGACTAAATTTCCTTTATTCGTATAACGATAAGCATCTTCGGGGTTTTCTGCTATTGCAATCACCGGGGCAGCAACACCAGGTGTATAAGCCAGAGACAAATCACTCTGAGAGTCCGTTGATTTGGTAATATGAACACCGAGTTTTCCAGGGGTTGGAAACTCATGATAATCCAATGCGCACTGCTTTAAAACTTCATTATCCAAAGTACTCACTCTCTTACATTGAAATAAAACTTAAGTAAGGTCTAAAAATCCTACCAACCATTATCAATTCATTGTTCATCCATAGTGCTAGAGGCACACAAACATCAGACTATGAACTCTTAATAAAATATAAGAGAAACAGCCTAAGGATGATGGGATGGAGACAATAATTGGACGTCAAGAACCTGCGACACTGAAATTAGCATTGCAGGAACAATCTGTCAATAAGATATACTTCGAATGAAGTATATACAAATAAGGCGCAAAGTAACGCGCCTTATTTCTTTTCTTCTTTAGAAGCTTGTGTAGAACGCTGGCTATAACGATCGCGGAACTTCTGAACACGACCTCCAGTATCCACCAATTTTTGTTTACCAGTATAAAAAGGATGACATTGTGAGCATACTTCAATGTTCAAATCTTTACATAATGTTGAACGAGTTTCAAATTCCTCGCCACAACTGCATATTACCTTAACTGTTTTATATTCTGGATGAATTGATGCCTTCATAATACTACTCTCTATAGTTTAAATGAGTATCGCCACCTGAACCCAATGCCAGGCACCATACTCGGTATAAATGACGCAAAACAATAGCAGAAAAACGTCTGTAAAGCAATTTTTATCAAAACCAAACCGAGGTTATACCCCTGTTTGTTATATTAAATGAAACATTGATACACAATGAAAACCGATAATTAACAAAAATATGAGTTGTGATATTGAGCTGTTTCATCATCTAATTGTGCTTTAACGGCTTACATTAAAGTTAGTTTTTCTCTAGCTTGCCTCTAATTAAAATAGACTATAATAATCCACGGTTCATCCAGGCAATGATTATGACAATAAAATATAAGCCCTTTGACCAGCTAAAACGTGTCGTCTGATAAGATCTGATGTTGAACCAACATAAATAGTGGCATTTCGTTTGGATGCTAAAATGTAGACATAATACGAATAAACAACTCTTTACTTCATTTCTTCATATCTGGTCATTGAAGTAACAATATTGATTGGCAATTGAACAAAATAGCCACAATTGGTCTACGCTTATAAAAACAAATTAATTTAACAGGAGTTAAAATGAAAAAACTGGAACTGTATAAGCTTGAAACACCAAATGATCTCGATATAAAAGATCGTCGTAAAATTGCCGAAGCGGTTAATCCCCTCTTGGCCGATACCTTTGCTTTATTTGTTAAAACCAAAAACTTCCATTGGCATATGACAGGCCCCCATTCTCGTGATTATCATCTTTTATTGGATGAACAAAGCGAACAAATTTTTGCGATGATTGATGCTTTAGCAGAACGTGTGCGCAAATTAGGAGAAAGAACGATACATTCTATTGGAGAGATCAAGCAATTGCAGACGCTTCGAGACACAAATGAAACTCTTTCTGCAGATGATATGCTCCAAAATCTACTGGAAGACAATAAAAGTTTCTTAAAAAGCTTGAGAAGAGTTCATGAGGTTTGTAGCAAAAAGAACGATTTCGCTACCACGAGTATCTTAGAAGTTTATATTGATGAAACAGAACGGCGAATTTGGTTTTTATTTGAAACCTTGCAAAATCAATGATGGAAACAGAATAACAACAGTAGACCTAATTATAGCCTGGGTACGAAACTGGAACCCGGTATCTGGTGTTTTCCAGATCCCAAGTTCCACTACAACAGACTACATCTAACTCACATTAAGATCCAATTCAACCCATACAGGTGCGTGATCAGAGGGTCTTTCTGATTTGCGCGGCTCTTTATCAATAACAGATTGCCTACACAATCCATTAAGCGTTTTACTCAATAAAATATGATCAATCCGTAAGCCTCGGTTACGCCTGAACGCAGCAGCACGATAATCCCACCAACTGAATATCTGCTCATCCTGCGTAAAATTTCTAAAACTATCATATAATCCGAGTTGTAACAGTTGCATAAAAGCTTCTCGTTCAGCGGGACTAACTAATACAGAGCCCACCCATTCAGCAGGATCATGAACATCACGATCTTCAGGAGCTATATTAAAATCGCCAACTACAGCTAAATTGGGAAAAATGCTCATTTGCTGTTGAATAAAAGCCGTAACTTTTTGCAACCAATTTAATTTGTATTGATATTTATCTGAAGTTAATTCTGACCCATTAGGGACATACAAATTGATTAACCGAATACCTGCAACGGTAACCACCAAAATCCGTCGTTGCGGATCATCAAAATCAGGGATATCAGTTAGAACATCAGAAAAAGGATATCGGCTTATTACAGCAACACCGTTGTAAGTCTTTTGTCCTGAAAATACTACATGATAGCCTTTCTCAATAAACGCATTCATAGGAAAATTTTCATCAAGTAATTTTGTTTCCTGCATGGCAAGAACATCCACATGCTCAGAATCAAACCATTCCAAAACTTGATCCAATCGTATCTTTAAAGAATTCACATTCCAGCTTGCTAATTTAAGCACACCAATCTCCTTTATATTCAATTAACAAAGGAGCGTGGTCAGACAGGCGTGCTTCTCGAAAAATGCAACTGTCAACTACATGCCCTGTGAGTCCAGGGGTAATTACTTGATAATCAATTCTCCATCCTACATTTTTTTCCCATGCACGCCCTCTAAAAGACCACCAGGTATATTGTTCTTCTTCCTGATTATGAACACGAAACGCATCAACAAACCCCATAGCTCCAAACAATTCATCCATCCAGGCCCGTTCCTCAGGTAAAAATCCTGAATTCTTTTGATTACCACGCCAATTTTTCAAATCGATTTTTTTATGAGCAATATTATAATCACCACACAATATCAACTCTCGTCCATCATTTTTTAATCGCATTAAATGCTTGGCAAATTGTTCGAGAAAATCGTACTTCACCATCTGACGTTCATCACCACTTGTACCTGAAGGTAAATAAAGTGAAATGATACTGAACTTGGGATAATCAAATTGAATGTATCGTCCTTCATTATCACAATAATCAAAGCCCATTCCTTTAACTATGCGATTCGGTTTATGACGGGCATAAATTGCCACACCGCTGTATCCTTTTTTTTGAGCTGAATAATACTCACAAAAATAATCGCGTGGATAATACAATTCTTCCGGAATTAATTGTTCAGGCTGAGCCTTCGTTTCTTGAATGCAAACAAAATCAGCATCTTGCATTGTTAGCCACTCATAAAATCCATTACGCGCCGCTGAACGAATACCATTGGCATTAAAACTAATTACTTTCATTTTTTTCACTCAATTTTAGAGCAGCTCGAGCCAAACGCTCGCCTAAGTGCTTGGCTATATTAATTTCATCCTGACTCAGAGGCCAATCATTTGCCACACCAGAAACATGCGTTACACCATAAGGTGTTCCGCCACTAACCGTTTCATTTAAAGAAGGCTCAGAGTAAGGTACTCCCAATAAGAGCATGCCGTGGTGCAATAAAGGCAACATCATACTCAATAAAGTTGTTTCCTGGCCACCATGCATACTCGCAGAAGAGGAAAAAACACAAGCCGGTTTATCTACCAAATCACCCGCCAGCCATAAAGATGAAGTACTATCCAAAAAGTATTTCAAAGGGGCTGCCATATTTCCAAAACGGGTTGGGCTACCTAAAGCAAGTCCCTGACAATGACGTAAATCATCCAAGGTTACATAAGGCGCGCCATTATCCGGAATCGCCTTATCAACTGCTTCACATGTTGCAGAAACAGGCGGAACCGTTCTTAAACGCGCTTCAATTCCCTCAACACGCTCTACACCTCGTGCAATATATTGTGCTAATTGCGCTACAGAACCGGTTCGCGAGTAATATAAAACCAAAATATAAGGATTAGACATCACACAACTCCATTACCTTAAATCTAAAAATACAGTCGAGCCCGAGCGAAGAATACTAAAATTGCCAGTTTCTTTGCTTGCAACAACTCAACTGCTTTTCGGATTAAAATTTAAAATCATACTTTAGTTGGGCTTCCAATTTCATTTCAATAAATTTAATTAGCTGGTACAAAGTTCCTCCTTTTCTAGGTTTTAATTTTTTCAAATCAGAAACAATGTCATCAGCTGAATCATAATAATTATTAACCGACATATTCGCGATAATTTTACTTATTGCACTAACATGATGTCTATTCCAATTTCCTGAAATCATACGGCCGATAAATGAACCAAATAAACAGTCTTCTTTTGTGTAATCTATAAGCAACGCTTTGATTCTTCTGTGATTTGAATCTCCCCTGCATTTATTCCAAATCTTGGTATAATCCGGGAAATCTAAAGTCAATTTTGGATGATTAAAAAATGAATATGCTTTTACACCAATACACGAAAAAGAAGATTGGGACTCATAATTTTCGGAAGAATCATCTGTTCCCTCTTCTATAAACTCAAGATCTTCACTTCTTATTGTAGCAATACTCAGTTGATGTGACATTTTATTCTCCTCCGTGAGAACAACCGTTTTTTAGAACTTGCAGTTTCTTTTATCACATACCAAAATTACAATTGAATCAAGTCCTCCGCAAATTAAACAGGAGGCCGAGTTGTCATAATAATTTTCCTTAATTTATTTTGACTTCCTCATTATAACAAGCAAATAAAAAATATACCTTGGTTTTTAGAAATAAAGATAATCGCATTGAATTTCTGGAGATTTTAAGTCAGGGCGCAGCGCAGAATCCGGGATTGAACAATTCATTTATTTTCATCAAACCCGGATTCACTTATTGCACACAGACCACTTTAGTTTAAAGAATATAACGAGCTAAATCCTCGTCCGCGACGAGCTGCCCGAGGTTTTTTTCAACATATGCTTTATCAACATGAACAGATTCGCCTGATTTATCTGTGGCTTCAAACGAAACGACTTCTAATAACCGCTCCATCACGGTATAGAGCCTACGCGCACCAATATTTTCTGTACGCTCATTCACTTGCCAAGCTACTTCGGCAATACGCCTAATCCCTGACTCATCAAAAGTCAATGTGAGTCCTTCAGTAGCCATCAAAGCACTGTATTGCAATGTTAATGATGCAGTAGGTTCTGTAAGAATACGTACAAAATCATCAACAGAAAGAGCAGATAATTCCACACGTATAGGTAATCTACCTTGCAATTCAGCAATCAAATCAGATGGCTTAGCTACATGGAATGCTCCAGAAGCAATAAATAAAATATGATCCGAACGAATCATACCGTATTTAGTAGTAACTGATGTTCCTTCAACTAGAGGTAATAAATCTCTTTGTACGCCTTCACGAGAAACATCCCCACCGCCCGCATTCTCGGTACGACGTGCTACTTTGTCCAATTCATCAATAAAGACAATTCCATTTTGTTCCACATTTTCTATGGCACGAATCTTAATATCGTCTTCATTAATCAGCTTAGCAGCTTCTTCTTCACGTAAAATCTGCATTGCCTTGGCTATAGTCATCTTACGTGTTTTTGTTCGATGAGTCCCTACTTGCTGAAACATTGATTGCAATTGGCTTGTCATTTCTTCCATGCCCGGAGGAGCCATAATTTCAATGCCTATTGGTGTTGCTGAAACCTCTATTTCAATTTCATTCTCATCAAGAATTCCTTCACGCAATTGCTTACGAAAGACTTGTCTGGCTGTACTGTCTTTTTCACTAGGAGTTAAGCTACCTCGTGCAGGTGGAAGTAATACATCAAGAACTCGTTCTTCAGCTGCATCTTCAGCCAGATGCTCCACCTTTTTCATCGCAAATTCACGTTCTTGCTTTACGGCAATATCCGCCAAATCGCGAAGAATCGAATCTACATCACGTCCGACGTATCCTACCTCGGTAAATTTTGTTGCTTCTACTTTGATGAAGGGGGCACGAGCTAATTTAGCTAAACGTCGAGCAATCTCCGTTTTACCAACACCAGTTGGCCCAATCATGAGAATATTTTTGGGCATGATTTCATTGCGTAAAGCAGGATCTTTAATATTCATGCGCCGCCAACGATTACGTAATGCAATTGCCACCGCCCTTTTTGCATCATCCTGGCCAATAATATATTTATCCAATTCCTGGACAATTTCACGAGGAGTCATCACTTCTCGGACAATCTCACGAGGAGTCGTCTTCTTGCTGTTATTTGTTGCCATTATTTAATTCTTCTATAGTTAAGTTGTTATTGGTATAAATACAGATATCTCCAGCAATGTTTAATGCTTTACGCACTATATCTACAGCAGATAATTTTGTATTTTCCATCAATGCTCGTGCAGCTGCTTGCGCAAAGGGACCGCCTGAACCAATAGCAATTAAGCTATGCTCAGGTTCGATTACATCGCCATTACCTGTAATAATTAGTGAAGATTTGACGTCTGCAACCGCAAGAACTGCTTCAAGTCGGCGTAACATTCTGTCTGTTCGCCAATCTTTAGCAAGCTCAACTGCAGCACGGACCAAATGGCCTTGATGCATTTCCAACTTGCTCTCAAAACGTTCAAAAAGAGTAAACGCATCCGCAGTACCACCAGCAAAGCCAGCGATTACTTGATCTTTGTAGAGGCGTCGCACCTTGCGCGCATTACCCTTCATCACGGTATTACCTAAAGTTACCTGGCCATCCCCACCGATAACCACTTGATTTCCGCGTCGTACTGAAAGTATGGTTGTCCCACGAAATTGTTCCAAAATAAAATCCTCAAATCAAACCGGAACCACATACATGGGGATGATAAACAAAAAAACAAGGGGTGACAAAGTGAATAAATTGTAACTATGGCATCAGAGTGTACTAGGGGTGAAGTAGAGGAAAACTCAGTTTTTCAGTCTTGAATCCCTGGCTACGACTTGCACCTTAAACGATGTTTGTAAGTTGATGCAAGTACGTAAACAGTTAAATTAAAATCTGCAGATTCAGATTAAAAAAGATACTCCATGAGATAAATTCTCTAATTCAAGATGTTGTGCAATACTTTGGCCTACATCAGCAAAGGTATCACGGCGTCCGATAAAACGGCTCTTAAGACTTGGACCATAAGCTAATACGGGGATATGCTCTCTCGTATGATCTGATCCAGGAAAAGTAGGATCACAACCATGATCTGCTGCAATAACAACTAGATCATTCGGCTTTAATAAAGCATCAAGCTCTGGAAGACGTGCATCAAACTCCTCAAGCGCATGCGCATAACCCGTTACATCGCGCCGATGGCCGAATGAGGAATCAAAATCTACAAAATTAGTGAAAACCAAACTACCATCAGGAGCAGTCTTCATTGCGGTCAAAGTAGCATCAAATAAAGCCATATTATCATCAGCCTTAATGACTTGGGTGACTCCTTGATGAGCATAAATATCAGCAATTTTTCCTAGAGCAATCACTTCGCGACCTGCTTCTTTCATATAATCAAGTAAAGTTTTTGCCGGAGGTAAAGTGGCGTAGTCCTTGCGATGAGCAGTGCGTTTGAAGGCTCCTGGTTGACCAATAAAAGGTCGGGCAATTACCCGTCCGATCTGATACTCATCAACTAAAATACGAGCAATTTCACAAATATCATACAAACGCTGCAAACCAAAATGTTCTTCATGAGCGGCAATTTGAAATACACTGTCCGCAGAAGTATAAACTATTGGTTTACCACTTCGCACGTGCTCTTCACCTAATTCTTCAAGAATTGTAGTTCCCGACGCATGTTTCTCACCAAGAACTCCTGGTAATCCGGCTCGTTGAATAAAGGTATCAATTAATTTTTTCGGAAAACAAAACGGTTGTTCAGGGAAATAACCCCATTCGAACGTCACAGGGACTCCTGCTAATTCCCAATGCCCGCTGGGAGTATCCTTACCTAAGCTCTGTTCAACTGCATAACCATAATAGCCCACAGGTTCAGGAAAAGTAGACAATTCAACAAAACGCAATCCACAACTGGCTAGGGCTGCATGATAAAGTCCTAATTTGGCCAGATTGGGCAAAGTTAATGGGCCTTGACGCCCCCCTTCCCGATTGCATTCACCGCGCTCACATGCTTGATGGATATGAACAAAAGTATTGGCACCAGCATCACCATAGCGATGGGCATCTAAACTAGCACCAATGCCGAAAGAATCCATCAGTAATATACAAACTCTCCCTGTCATCTTAACCCTCGATATGTTGGCAGCGTGTTTCTTTTAAACCTATAAGCATGAAGAAAGCAACCAATAATCCTACAGGTAAAATAATTGCAGCATATTGATATGCATCGAGTAGATAAACAGGAGTTCCGTTAACCATTTGCATGCCGCCGTAATTCGTTAATAAATAACTAAACATATTTTGATACACAATATAACCGCCTTGAGTCAATATCGAAATGACGCTTACAGCTGTTGCGGTCATTGCATGTGAACTGCTTTCAGCCACCAATGCGTAACTAATCACTTGAGCTGAAGTAAAAAAACCAAGCAAGAAAAACAAAAATGCCATCATACTATAAGAAACAGGGAGGTAAAGCACTGCAAGCAAAGTCAATAAGGAAGCAATTACGCCTATTCTCATAGGCATAATCCGTAAACCCATTTTATCAGATATCCAACCAACTAAAGGTGAGCCAATAATCGCCCCCAAAAATAACATGCCATTTACCACAGATGCTTGCGAAGAACTAATATCCAGGCGTTGAACCAGATATAAAGTACCCATCATGGCACCAAATACAGCAATGGCCATATTCATTAAACTGGCATAAAATGCTGCTCGCAAATATTGAGTATTTAAATAAGCCTTTTTAGCGGCTGAGAATACATTGATTGGTTTAACAACTTGCTTAATTGCTGTATGCGGTCTTTCCTTTATCCAAAAAAACATAACAATCAGCATGGCAAAACCAAGAATTCCGACATCTTGTACTGCCTGACGCCATCCAACCAAAATAACTAACTTGGTTAAAGGATATTGAGCCAACATTCCTCCAGCCATTGCCATAGTCACTATAGCTCCAGTCACCAAGGCCATACGCTTTGGGGGAAACCAATGAGATGCTAAACGTACCGGCCCCAAGAAACAGAAAGCACTGCCAATGCCGGTGATAAATCGACAAAATAAGGCCATATAAAATGAATGAGAATAAGCCAAAAGAAAGGTACTGGCCACACATAAAAACATAGCAATTAACAATGTATTTTTAATCGAGAAGCGGTCAAGAACCATCCCCGCAACAAAAAGAAACAATACATTAGAAAGATAGTAAATACTTGATAACCAGGCCATCTTATCAGCTTGTATCTGATAATCCTGCATAATATTTGCAGCGATGGATGCAAACATATTTCCCTGAATAAACTCATAAAAAAAGAATAAGGTCGCAGCAAAACACACCATCCAGGGTAATAATGACGATTTAATCTCATTATATCCTTGAAACTCATCCACCACTTGCATTTTTACTCCTCAGCTTTATCGCTTGCAATATGTTTCACGGGTTATTAATACGGCAATTAAAGCCGCAACCGTAGTTATTGGGAACATCCACATGGCGTATTGAAAATCAGCCACAGAATAAGTAGTCACTGCCGCCCCAGCATGATGGGTTATTAACCAACCATAGAGTACTTGTCCTACGCCACCACCGCCCATGATAATTACTGAGGCAATACCTGTCGCAGCCCCGGTGTTTTCAGCAGAATTACTCTCAGCCACTAAAGGATAGGAAATTACTTGTGTACTGGTAAAAAAGCCTAAAGCAAAAAATATAATACTCAGCGCAAATTGCGATAAGACTATATCCAGGAATAAAGGAATTACGGTGATCAGTGTTGCGATAGCTCCCCCGATCATTAAAGGCTTACGACGCCCCTGGGAATCAGACAACCATCCAGCCAATGGGCAACCAATAACACTTCCCATAAAAATCAAACTGACAACATTGCTGGCTACCATTTCGGGTAAATGATGAACCACTTGCAAGTAACTCGCTCCCCATAAAGCACATAAAACCATAATGGGCAAATTAAGAAAGGAAGTGTAAAAACCTGCTAACCAATTTTGTGAATTAGATAATGCCTTGATAAATTCAGAAATGACTTCCCCCTGATTGGAACAAGTTTTCTTTGGTGACTCTGCGGGTTTATCGCTTACCATATAGTAAATCCACAACAGCAACCCAGCACCAACTGCCCCATCAATTAACAAAGCCTTACGCCATCCAAATAATTCATAAAGATAGGCAAAAGGAGTATGGGCCATCATACCACCAACAAATGCCATAGTGACCAAAGAGCCGATAACAAGAGCTTGCCTTCTTGGTGGAAACCAATGCGACACTAAAACGACGCAGGATAAAAAGCAAAATGCATTACCTATTCCAGAAAGAAAATGGCAGAACGATGCCAAAATAAACGAGTGGGTTAATGCAAAACCTACCGTGCCAAGAACACAAATAAACATCGCACTTAAAATAACAGTGCGTGTAGAAAAACGATCCAGAATAATTCCTGCTGGGAGAAGAAATAAAATATCTGCCCACAAATAAGCACTGGACATCCAACTTAATTGAGTTGCATCAATATGAAAATCATCTCGTAAAGGCTGATTAATCACATCAAAAATGTTGAGTTGAAAAAATTCATATAAAAAAAAGAGTCCTGCTGACAGGCACACAACCCAGGCCATGAAATCACCACGGGGTACAAAACTTCTCGAATCCACTACAACAGATTGCGACACAGTTACTCCTTATGGCTTAAAAATTGCGCCTGATTATACCAAAACTCTAAATAAATTGGTATCTTTATTGAACAAACTTAGGTGAGTACGTGTCGTAAATCACCTCCTTGCTCAAGGTAAAAATAGTTCGAGTATCCCACTGCCGCTGTTTTTTTGTTTTTACAAGTTTGTTTTGCCGAAACCGGAATACGCATCAATAAAAACCGTTTATCACCTGAATAAACATGTTGAATTAGGACCATTTTGGAAAACAGTTCAGGTAAGATATCGGTGGTATTATATGGCTTAATTACTAAATAATTTTCTCGTCCATTGTCCAGCAAACGGCAAAGTTCATTATTGCTCGCGGCAGGTTTCACTCGACCTCCTGAGTAAAATTGAGCTGAGAATTCTGTTTTATAACTCCAATAAATAAGATAGCTTCCGGCGGCAGGATGTTGCTTTAACCAGGCAGCAACTACAAATTTTTCTGTTTTGGATATTGCTTCTGGTATTGCATTAAATGCAAGAGTTGCCACAAGAAAAAGCACACCTACAAGTATAGAGAGCCATGTAATAAGTTGCTTTGCTCTTAGGATGGCACCAACACGATTCCAGTACGTCACAAAAAAAACTGAAAAAGCAGGAATGCTGGGAAAAACATAGGTATAAATAATGTTTCTGGAAAAAGTAAAAAAGAAGAGCGGAACTATAGTGCACAGAAAAAAATAGCTCAACCACCCGTCATTGTCGACAAATACTTTGCGTGCATTATGCCTGCATTTAATAAACCATGCACCGCCTAGGGCACACCAAGGTAAAGTTCCAATTACAGAATAGACCCAAATCATTCCCCAAGATTGTTGATGTGCATAACCATATTTATCACCTGCCCATCCAGGCTTTAAAAATCGATTGAAATTCTCGCCAATAATAAAATAATTCAAAAAACCTGGCGTTCTTATTTCCGCCCAAATATACCAAGGAAGCGCAATAGTAAGCATTAGCATCACGCCCTTTAGCCAGGGCAATCGCTCCCATAAATTACGCCATTGCTTGCGTAATAAAACCCAAAAAAATATTGGCATTCCGGATAAAACAACGGCAACAGGGCCTTTTGCTAGTAAACCTAACCCCAAACTAATAAAAAAAACATAAGACCAAACTTTACTTCCATCAACCACCGCACGCCAAAAAGCAACCTCAACCAAAGTAATGCACAGGACTAAAGAGGGGTCGGTCATTACAGTTCCTGCATCAAGGAAAAAATACAATGTTCCTGCAAGAATTAAGGTTGTGATCATGGCAATCACATCGCCACTATGTCGTTTAACCAAATACCAAATAAGCCATATTGTAACCAAAGATAGAAACAAGCCGGGTAGCCGAACAGCAAATTCATTCACACCAAAAAGTTTCATTGAAAAAGCAGACAACCAAGTAGACAAAGGAGGTTTCGCCCAAAAAGGAATACCATAATCATGAAGTGGCGTCACCCAATTCCCGGTTTCTAACATCTTGCGGGCAATTTCTGCATAGCGTGCTTCGGAAACATCATTCAATGGAATAAAACATATAGAAATTATTCGACACACGAGAAGAAAGACTAATGCAAAGTAAGCATTATAAAAAAATTGTTGTTGCAACTGTTTTTCGTTTTCAATATTCAAAACAGATCCTCGTTAAAAATTTTCTCTCTTGCAAGCAGGCAAAATCTATGAGTCTGAGGTTTCAACTCGCTTGATCAAGCTACATTGATTAGACACTCAATAAAAAATGACAGGAATATTACCTTTTATTTTAATTAATACAATTTTTTTATGTTTATTGATAAAAAACATAGCCATTTTAAGGCTTAACCATGTGGCTAACATAATGAATTTTATTGCTTTTTACTAAAAGGCTGAAATTGTATAATGAAAATACATGACGAGTGCATTACTTTAGTTTACACTGAGGCCTTGTAAGAAGATCTTACATATCTATCCATCGGACATTTGGAGACTAACATGACGTTTGTATTAAAGGACCTAAGTGAATTAAGAAAACATTTTGATGATACCGTTCAAATTATATTAAAACGTGAACATAAAGGAAAAATTGAAGATCTTACCAACCCTCAAAGAAAATTTGAACTTCAATTCCTCTCTTCAATACTTATTCAAGTAGAAGAACAAGCAAAAGAAAAAGAAAAAAAACCTACTGTAGTTGTAAATCTAACAAATGCTTTTTACGGTGCAATGTTAACAGTAATCCAAGACATCGAAAATAACCGAGGTATGATAGAATCATCTGGTTTACTTAGCGCTCGCCTAAAAGATGCAATAGGCATTAGTGATGATGTCAAAGCAGAAGACAAGCCTGACTTATATCAAATTTCCAAATTCTATACTGCAATAAACGCATTACTAAATCAGGTTTTCATAGGAAATGATTCACGTAATGGATTTGCAAAAAACCATATGTTAACTGCTGTCCCAACAGATAGCTTGGACAAGTTGATTCAAACTTCCTATAAACTTGAAAAAGAAGCCCAGAAAGCAATTGTTGCTTCTTTTACTACGGATGGAACACCTGTTGAACTCGGTAAATTCAAATCAAATAAAAGCTCCCCTGCTTCTGCAACCGATCGATTTGGTGGTTGGGATAAACTCAATGCAGCGCTTGATGAATTAATCAAAGATGAACTTGCTGATAAAAATGTTTCCAAGATTGAAAAGTTAAAATCACCAGAGCGTATTGCCCAGCTGCATTTTCTGAACGCAATAAGAGAAGCACTGAAAACTCAAGAAATCGATGAAGCTGAAAAAGTTGCAATTCTCGCTGGATCCATGCATTTGGTTCGTAAACAAATCGATAATGAGTATGCCTCTTCATACCTTTCAAGATCAGAAAAGTCTGTTATTTTCAAGGGATTAAATAAAATTCTTGCTGTAGATGAAGTAACCCCACAAGATGTTGAATCTTTGGTTACATCAGCAACTCAGTTTATGCAATTTATGACAGTAGCTCCGAAAAATAATGGCAAAAAAGCAATTCGTGATAGCCATATTTTCTCAGCAATTACAGACTTTAATTTAAAAGCTTCTTTTAATTTACTTATTGACATGATCTATGATTGCCGCATCGCATCATTGAGAAGTGTTGTCGATGAATTCAAAAAAGAAACCAAAAAAGAAACCAAAAAATCTGATAAAGAGTCTAAAGGTTACTTAGGCAGCTTCTCTTCTGCACTCAATAAAACCTTCTTTGGAGGCAAAGTCGCAGATGAAGAAGAGGAGGATGAAGAAGAAGATCTGGAACATACCTCGCCTGTGATTGGCAAAAATGGCTAGTTTTAATCTTTAAGCTTTTTTACCTTTATCCTAAAAATAAGGTGGCTAAATTATTTACATTTTACCACCTTATCTTCTTAATATTTTTGTAACCACCCCATAACAGATAAGCCATTTAGGCAAATTTTTTGTTACAATGTCATTTTTCCCTATTTGTTTGTACCTTGCACTAATGAAAATTAAATTAATTATTAAAGATATATCGTTTATTCTCATGGTTTTAATAGCGGCTCAAAACATCAGTTTTGCATTTGGACACCGCGTTTCTAAAGACAGCGCTAATAACGTTAGTAATATTTTAGATTCCGACAATCAATCTCAAGAGCCTCACGATATCAAAAAAGCGTCTCTTAAGCGATTATCTGTTACCCACAAAAAAACAGTATCCATCACCATTGATGATTTACCTTTTGTTGGTGAATATCGAAACTTTCATTTGAATATGATGATCGATACCATGACCAAGGAGCAAGTTCCTGCTACTGGATTTATTATTGCCAGTGAAGTACGCAAGAATAACTGGGAAATACTGCATAAATTTCGTGATGCTGGTTTTGGGTTAGGTAACCACACCCTTACCCATGCGAATTTAAATAAAATGGATACCAAAGAATACATTCAGGAAATTCGAGGTGCAGACAACATTTTACACCCTGTTTTAACGAAACCTAAATATTTTCGTTATCCTTATTTGGCGATGAGTTCCGGACAAAAAAAAGAAGACATACTCTGTTATCTTGCGCGAAAAAATTATCATGTTGCCCCTATTACAATAGACTCTAAAGATTTTGTCTTTAACCAACGTTTGCTATCCGTTCCTGAAATAAGCAGACGCAGCTATCTTGACGAGTTAAAACCTTTTTATCTTGATTTTATTTGGCAACAAACCCTACGTGCTGAGGAACACAATGAATTTCATCAAAATACCGAGCAAGCACAAATTTTATTAATTCATGCTAATTTACTTAATGCTTATGTTTTGCCAGATATCATCAATTTGTATAAAAATAATGGTTATGAATTTGTTAATTTAGAAGATGCATTAAAAACTTTTAAAAATCGAATTCAATGTAATAGGCCTCATGTTCTTGCGCAGAACAAAAAAAGACCTCAGCAATACAAGATTGCAAGCAATGCAGATATTGAGAAATTTATCGAATGGGATTAGAGTCTTTTGACATTTCATTTAATTCTGCCTTCTTCTAGCGCTTTATGCGCGATTCCGTGCATAAAGCGCGGAACGAAGGCTAATGAAGCAATTGTCAACAGTCCCTAGAAAAATGCCCAAAGGGCAAAGCGATCTAGTATTTCTGGTGTCAACAAGGATGCAAAAAACGAATCAAATACGAAGAAAAGGATTCACTTTAATTGAATTGATGATAGCCATATTTATTATGGCTATCCTGGCTGCAATAGCCTACCCATGCTATGTTCATTTCTTGCTAAAAGTACATCGGTCCGATGCTATGGCGACATTAGCCCAAACTCAAATCACTCTGGAACGATGTTATGCCCAAAATTTTTCATATAATGCCCCCTGTAATGCATTACCTTCATTTCCGCAAACATCGACTCAAGGTTTTTACAGTATTAGCTTGGCTCATTTAGGAACCACTACTTATACACTGAAAGCCACCCCCATAGGTAGTCAAACCAAAGATGCGACTTGTGCCAGTATGTATCTTGATCAATCAAACGCGAAGACAGCCATAGACTCATCAGGAGTCGCACAAACCATTTGTTGGAATCCCACATAAATTGAAATGTGTATTTATCTAAATTAAAACGTTATTCTTCCAAATCCATGCAATCTCAGTAAAAAATTTACTTTACAAACAAAAACCTATTCTCTACTATGCCGTTTAACGGATAGTCCAACTTAAAAATGAAATGGAAATTTTTTGCTTTTTCACAGGCATACTCTACCTCTATACGTTGAATCGCTCTATACCTCTAACTTGCTTACTCATCTTTTTCCTCAGTCCAAAGTATTCCCTGATTCTATTTTTTATTCTAGGTGTTTTACTGGCTTATCTGCATCAATCACTTGGTTTACCCAAAGGAATACCCAATATTGCCGTGATCCCCAAAGCAACAATTCAAGGAACAATTGCATCGATTCCTAACCATGATTTTTCCAAAACACAATTCTTATTTTCCCTGGAGCAATATGATAGTCATCCAGCCCAAGGATTAATCCAATTAGCTTGGTATAACAATGCCCCCGAATTACATGCAGGACAACGATGGCAGTTCACCGTAAAATTAAAAAAACCACGGAACTATCTTAACCCAGGAAGCGCCGATTATGTGGGTACACTCAATACACGACATATTCATTGGACTGGTTATATTCTCCCTCATAACAATCACTTATTATCAGAATCTCACTCACATTTTAGTTGGCTTCAAGTTCGTGAACGTCTAGGCAATAAACTCAGCCAATTAGCACCCGATCAATTCACAGCCGGGGTTGTTGAAGCACTAACTTTAAATTTGACAAACCATATTAGCCAACAAAACTGGGATTTATTTAGACGCACGGGCACTACCCATCTATTTGGGATTTCAGGAGAACATATTGCGTTGATATCAGGAATGATTTATTGGCTGATTCGTTGGCTATGGTCTAAAAGCGCCCTATGCTGTTTGTATATTCCAGCGCCCTATGTTGCCAGTGTCAGCGGACTCTTGGCCGCCTTATTTTATGCCTTTTTAGCAGGATTTGCTCCACCAGTACAAAGAGCGTTAATTGGCTGTTTCTTGTATACGTTCTATCGTCTGGGAAAACAACGTTTTTCCGCCTGGCAAATCTGGCGTTATGCCCTTTTTGGCGTTTTATGTATCGAACCACATGCCGTATTCATGCAAGGTTTTTATTTTTCTTTTCTAGCAGTAGCGTGTTTGCTTTTAACCCAACAACGTTGGAGACTAAAAGGATATAAAGGAAGTTTAGCCTTACAATTAAGCTGCTTAATTGGGCTCATGCCTTTAACCCTATACTGGTATTCTTATGGTTCAATTAATGGATTTATTGCGAATTTATTTGCTATTCCTCTCGTTGGCTTTTTGATTGTCCCCACGGCATTAGTAACGATGACACTCTGTTCATGGGGTATTGCCGGTTTCTTAATGAAACCCTTAGCGTTGCTAGTTGACCTGTTATTTAAAGGATTAAGCCTCATTGAACATTTAGAAATCATGAATATCAGCTGGTCTATTCATAGTATTGAACTGGTGATGGTCTTAATGGGTGCTTTGCTGATGTGGATTTTATTGCCAATTAAACCCTTTCAATGGATTGCACTACTTTGGATACTACTTCCATTTTTTCCATCCCATATTGTACTAGCACCAGGAGAAGCAGTAATTGACATTTTAGATGTTGGGCAAGGTTTGGCAGTTGCGATAAGAAGCCAACATCATGTCATGATCTATGATACCGGGGATCGATTTTTCCAAGGAAATGATCTTGGAAACATGGTAATTTTGCCTTATCTAAAAACCTTGGGAATAAAAAAAATTGATGCCGTCGTCATTAGTCATCCCGATAAAGATCACCGTGGTGGGCTTAACTCTCTTGAGAAAGGAATACACGTAGAACAACTATTAGTCAATGAGCCTCGTTACTATAATCATGGTGTATCATGTCATGATTATCCTCAGTGGAAGTGGGATGGCGTCCATTTTCGTTTCTTACCAATCACCGTTCATTTTAAAAATAAAAACAATAATTCGTGTATTCTGCAAGTAAGCACTAAAACCGGAACAGTTTTATTAACTGGTGACATTGAAAAAATAGCCGAAGATTATCTAATAACAACGTATGGAGAACAACTTGCATCCGATGTTTTAATTGTGCCTCATCATGGTAGTAAAACCTCTTCTTCTTATCGATTCTTGCTTGAAGTTGCACCACGCTATGCTATAGCGTCATTAGGCTTTGATAATCGTTTTCATTTTCCTCATGCTAAAACGTTGGCAAGCATGAACTCGTTGGATATTCTCTTTTATAGAACAGATCGCTGCGGCATGGTACGAATTAATTTACCTGCTCAGGGAAAAATAGAAAAACCTATTTGTTTTAGCGACCTCAATAATACCTAGTCCAATATCAAGAACCCGGAGACGTTAGGCTCTACCAGAGCTATAAATTGTTCTTAAATTCGATGCCTGAATTTCGGTCGCACTTTTTTTTAAAAAAGCTATAGTAACTAGTGAAACAACTGATTTGAGCAATTCATGTTAACTGATACAGCAAAAAAAGAATATTACCAGGCCTTACTTGCTAAAGACTCCAAATATGAAGGCCTATTTTATGTTGGAGTGAAATCGACTGGAATATTTTGTCGACCCACCTGCCCTGCAAAAAAACCAAAGTTTGAAAACTGTGAATTTTTTCAAACAGTTCAAGAGGCACTCCTTGCTTCATATAGACCCTGTATGCGCTGCCAGCCAATGTCTTATCCTAATCAGGCTTCTAATTTAATAAAAAAATTAGTTGCAGCGGTAGAAGCCAATCCTGAAAAGAGATGGAAAGACAGGGATTTTGCTGCATTAGGAGTTGATACATCAACGGCACGCAGGCAATTTAAAAAGCGCTTTGGCATGACTTTTGTTGCTTATGCACGCGCAAGAAGAATGGGTATAGCCATGAAACAAATTCGTGAGGGTACAATAGTGACTGAAACACAACTAAATATGGGATATGAATCCAGTAGCGGTTTTCGCGATGCTTTTTCTAAAATAATGGGAGCATCTCCTTCTCAATTAGCAAAACATCCTACTGTTTTAAAGGCCTCTTGGTTCGACTCCCCTCTTGGACCAATGCTTGCAGTAGCTGATGAACACGCTTTATACCTTTTGGAATTCGTAGATCGAAGAGGCTTGGAGCGTGAGGTAGACCGGCTAAGAAATAAAATGAAAGCAGCCATTATCCCAGGAGATACCTCACCAATTCGTTCAATTGAAAAAGAGCTCAAAGCATATTTTGCAGGAACTTTAAAAAAATTTAATACTCCCATACAGATGCTAGGCACCCCTTTTCAAAAAATGGCATGGCATGCTTTGACACTAATTCCTTATGGAGAAACGAGAAGTTATGCCGAACAAGCCCACGCGCTGGGGAAACCTACCGCATACAGAGCAGTTGCCAACGCTAATGGCGCAAACTCGCTTTCGATTATTATTCCCTGTCACCGAATTATTAACTCCAGTGGAAACATAGGAGGTTATGGTGGAGGAATTTCTCGTAAGAAATGGCTCATTGAGCATGAGCAGAAAAATAAATAAACGAATATAACCTCGCAATGTATGAGCCTTTGATACCACATATATAAGTTAATTTGAATATATAGCTATCAAAATGCTTTTTTATTTTCCAAAAAAAACAAGCATAATTTTTAGCCAAGTTAATTTCAGCATATCAAGGTGCAAAACATGCGAGACAAATTTGAATTATTTTATAAAATGCCTCCAGAAATCCAAAACAAAATAGTCCAAGATTTTTCAAACCATGATTTGGGAAGCCTTACCATGGTCTCTAAAACACATGGGACTTTATTTAAACCCCAGTTGGATATACGTCAATTCTTGCACGCAAAAATGCGATTTAGCTGCTCTACAGGTGTTATATAAAGGCAGAACAACGGAATTTAAAAATCTCAAATCGCGACTTGAGAAACAGAAGACTGCGGATAACCAATTCTGTTTTCAAGACTTATTAATCGGATTATGGGTTGATCAAAATGCCCGGCAGCAAAAGCTGCCGAGCACCTATATCGTGTACTTTCCTACCTCACACGTTCGATTTGATTCGAAATGCTTTCCTATAAAAAGCAGCCCTATTTCTTTAAACACTTGTAACTATTATTTACACTTTCTTAACCATTTACTCAGTCGTCTAAAGACACTATGGATTCCACCGAGCCATCACTAAGGGCACATAATGAACTTCTTTTTATTTCAAAAATCCGATATAAATTCAGCGGTAATAATAACGAATGCAAAATAAAAATCGGGTAAAGAGTACTACCAAGCGCATACATTATAAATGCTACATTGGAGCAAATAGCGATAAGACGTAATGTCAAAATCCTTTTAACATAGAAAGTCGCTAAAACCAGGCAACAGGCAACATAGCCAATAATTTCGATCGTTGATTCCATTTCAACTCCCAACTTACAATCCATTCCTATTCAACATACACCTAGTATGCATGACTCGCAAGTGGGCATGATATTGTAATTTAGATAAAACGAAGTGAAATTTGTTTAGCAAATAATCAAAAATGAATAATCTGGATTTCGCTTCGTTTTCTCTGGACTATAGAGGCAATGGAGTTGTAGATGAGGGGAGCGTCGGCATATAAATTCGTTCATTAATAAAAGTAATTGCTTCTCGTTCAAATGTTATTTTAATTGCAGAGAGCACTTCATCACGTACGGTGGCCAGATCGCTTTTTGACCAATACAATACTTTAAGTTCAACACCGCCTCTATCAATCATCTGCGATAATAAAATTTGGGTTTTGGGTGTTGGTAAAATATGACTGCACTCCTCACAAATCTTATGAAGTAATGATTTAATATGATTTACATCATGTACCGCATCAATTCGAAGTATTATCTCATCACGTTTTTGGGGATAAATACTTAAATTGGTAATTTCTGACTTAATTAACCCTTCGTTAGGAATGCGAATCAAACGATTATCATTGGTTTTGATTTTGGTTGATAACCAGTCAATTGTTTCTACCGTTCCCTTAATATCCTTAATGGAAATCACATCTCCTACTTTAAAAGGGCGCTCAAATAATAGAAATACCCCACTAATAAGATTTGATGCGGCCGTTTGCGAAGCGAAACTTAAAGCTACAGTAAATAGACCTGCTGTACCTAGCAATAAGGTTAGTTTAAACCCCAACTCATGCAATGCTGAAATCGAAAACAGCAAAAACAAACCGTAATAAATAACTCGACTGGATAACATTGCAAGGTGTTTTGAAAATCGATTTTCAATTATTTTTTCAACCCAATGGCTGATTTTTTTGGCCAAAAAATAACCAAAAATGAGTAGAAGTAGCGCAAAAGCAATATGTTCCCAATTTATATGCTTCAGATATTCTAATGTGTAATTCATAAGAGACTCATGTAAAATGCAGAAAACAATCAAAAATGGTATCAATATTCACCAATAGATACTATAGGCTTTTTATCAATCCGAAGAATATCTCATGAAACCCAAAACCATTGCATAATGGTTTTTTAAAATAAAAACCCACTCAATGTATGTGTGGGTTAAAAAATGAAATCACTATTTATGGTTTTAGTAACAAGACTCTTGTAACCAACAATGTCCATATCTATTACATACGCGAACAGTTTGACATGAGGGATAGTAATAATCGTTATAGTAAGGAACTCCAATAACAACTCCAGTACCCCAACCACCATAACCACCCCAGCCACCATAACCACCGTGCCAACCGCTATGATAGTAACCACCGTGCCAGCCCCCACCATGCCAGCCTCCGCCATGCCAGCCTCCACCGCCATGCCAACCCCCATGTGCGGAGCACGCTCCAGCAGTAAATAGGCCTAGAGCAAAAACTGCAATGCATATGATTTTACTCATACTATTTCTGCTCATGATCATTCCTCGATTCTAATATCCATAAGTTTAATTATAGCTCAAGCACGCCTTAATAATAGTTTCTCTGTCAATTTTTTGTTACTTAAAAAGTGAATTTGAAATATATCTAATCAAAAAAAACAATAAGTGTCTATTTTCTATTTAGGGTGATTAATGAAGTCGCAATAAAATAATCAAATTTGGTACTAATTTAAAGTTGTATTTAAAATGAAACATAAGTATCATTATTCTAATTTAGATCAGCAGATAGTGACATGACTGAGCTGAATAAAACACATATTGAAAAGCTCGTGACCCATTTTTACCAAAAAGTGCAAAAAGATGAGGTCCTTGGTCCTATCTTTAATGATGTGGCACAAGTTGATTGGGATGAACATATCCCCCTTCTGTGTCAATTTTGGAATAGTATCATGTTGAAAACCAATGAATATCACGGCAATGCTTATCAAAAACATGTCCTATTAAAAAAAATCGCCCATATTGAAGAAGCACATTTTGTCCGTTGGCTGGATTTATTTCAGAAAGAAGCGGAATATCATTTACCTGTGAAAATTGCAGAGGAAATAGTTCAAAAAGCCTCATTGATTGCAGAGTCTCTAAAATATGGAATGCTGTGTCGAGAAAAGAGAGTTAAAGAACATGCTTAAACCACTTACCCGTGATATTCTAGTAACCTTAATCATTAAGTTTAGCTTGTTGATTTTATTATGGATAATTTGCTTTAAAGACGTGGAAAAACCACATCTGAGCAATGAGCAGTGGCTGTTAGGAACGATTCAAGCAAAAGAATATTTTCCTTCTAAAGAAAAATAAACAAGGGAAATCCTTAGCATTTTCCAAGATAAACATTGGAATTTAAGGGTTTTATCAATACAGTACATGACATGAGAGGTGAGTAATGATTCCTGGTAGTGACCTGGTCGATCTTTCCCGTTTACAGTTTGCTCTAACTGCGCTTTATCATTTTCTTTTTGTCCCACTCACGTTGGGTTTGTCGTTACTTTTAGCTGTCATGGAAACAATCTATGTAATGACTGGCCGTGATATTTGGCGACAAATGGTCAAATATTGGGGCGTTCTCTTCGGTATTAATTTTGTTTTAGGTGTAGCTACCGGATTGACCATGGAGTTCCAGTTTGGAACAAATTGGGCCTACTATTCCCATTATGTTGGTGATGTTTTTGGTGCTCCACTGGCTATTGAAGGACTTATGGCTTTCTTTTTAGAGGCCACTTTTGTCGGCTTGTTCTTTTTCGGCTGGGATAGATTAAGTCGCGTGCAGCATATGTGTTGTACCTGGTTGCTCGCTTTAGGCACAAATCTTTCAGCATTATGGATTTTGATTGCCAATGGCTGGATGCAAAACCCTGTCGGGGCGGAATTTAATTTCCATACCATGCGCATGGAAGTCACTGATTTTGTTGCCGTGATGTTTAATCCGGTTGCCCAAGCCAAATTCGTTCATACTATTAGTGCTGGCTACGTTACTGGTTCAATCTTTGTCTTATCCATTAGCGCCTACTTTTTATTACGCGGCAGAAACATCAACTTTGCCAAACGGTCAATAACCGTGGCAGCAAGCTTTGGACTTGCATCTGCTTTAGCCGTAGTTGTATTGGGCGATGAAAGCGGTCATCTTGACAATGAAAATCAAAAAATGAAATTCGCAGCAATCGAAGCCATGTGGCATACGGAAAAAGCTCCTGCTGGCCTAACAGTTTTCGGCATTCCTAATGAAGAAACAATGACAACTGATTATGCCTTGAATATCCCTTATGTTTTGGGATTAATTGCAACACGTACGTTCACGCAACCATTACAAGGTATTGCTGAGTTAATCGATCAAGGAAAAGAACGCATCAAAGAAGGAATGCTTGCTTATGAAGCATTAACCCGATTACAAAAAAATCCTAATGACGAACAAGCAAAAGCAGATTTTACCGCTCACAATAAATATTTGGGTTACGGCCTGCTTTTGAAGAAATATACTGAGAAGGTAGTTGATGCAACTGAAGATCAAATTAACCAAGCAGCACATGATCTGAAACCTCGTGTCACTCCTTTATTTTTCTCGTTTCGTATTATGGTCGCTTGCGGATTCTTCTTCATTCTCTTATTTGCAATAGGCTTCTACTTGTCTATGAGACGTAAATTACATACTACCCGCTGGTATTTGCGCATGGCATTTTTCTCATTGCCATTACCTTGGATTGCTGCAGAGCTAGGTTGGGTCGTTGCAGAATATGGACGCCAACCTTGGGTAGTCCAGGATATCCTACCTACTGCTATGGGTACATCTACTTTAAGTACTACTCAAGTATTAACCTCAATAACGGGTTTTATCCTCTTTTATTCAGTTCTTGCCGTGGTTGAAATTTTCTTGATGGTTAAGTACATCCGTCTTGGCCCTGATAATATGGCTCACTAGGAGATTCATTATGCCTTTGGATTATGAAACATTACGAATTATATGGTGGATTCTACTCGGTTTATTACTGATTGGTTTTGCGATCATGGATGGTTTTGACCTGGGTGTTGCCATGTGGCTACCGTGGCTTGCAAAAACAGATACAGAACGGCGCATATTAATTAATAGCATTGGGCCGACTTGGGAAGGAAACCAAGTCTGGTTTATTCTGGGTGGAGGTGCAATCTTTGCTGCCTGGCCAGCCTTATATGCCCTCTCCTTCTCAGGTTTTTATTTGGCGATGCTGGTAGTATTGTTGGCTCTAATTTTGCGTCCTGTTGGATTTAAATACCGTTCAAAACTAACCAATCCTCAATGGCGCTCATTTTGGGATTATGCATTATTTGTCGGCGGCTTTGTACCTGCGCTGATATTTGGGGTTGCCGTTGGCAATGTATTACAAGGCGTTCCTTTTTATTTTGATGAATACTTACGACCATTCTATACTGGCAGCTTCTTTGGCCTATTAAATCCTTTTGCCCTATTGTGTGGATTACTGTCCGTGTTGATGCTCGCCATGCATGGTGCTTTTTTTCTTAACTTGAGGACAGAGGGTCATATACAACAACGAGCCCGAAGTGCAGCAAAGATATCTGCGCTACTTGCCTTATTACTTTTTATCAGTGCGGGAATTTGGCTTCATTACGGTATTGATGGCTATAGTCTAACGAGTAATTTAGCCCATGATGGCCCATCAAACCCCCATTACAAGACGGCTATTCGGCAAGCAGATGCTTGGTTTTCCAACTACCGTAGTCTGCCCATAACCTTATTTGCTCCGGGGATTGGAATTATTGCAGCCTTACTTGCGCTTATTGCTGCAAAACATATTAAAACTGCTTTTATTTGCAGTGCTCTTTCTGTTGCTGGGATTATCTCCACCGTGGGTGTTAGTATGTTTCCATTTATACTGCCCTCATCATCTAATCCTGAGCAAAGCTTGCTTGTATGGGATAGCTCTTCAAGCCAGTTAACTTTGTTTATTATGCTAGTAGCTACTGTTATTTTCTTACCTATAGTTTTGGCCTATACCGCCTGGGTTTATCGCGTATTAAGAGGAAAAATAACAGAACAAACAATTATTAAAAATCAAGATACGGCCTATTAGGAGGTTATTATGTGGTATTTTTCTTGGATTTTGGGTACTGGTCTGGCCTGCTGTTTTGCCATCTTAAATGCAATGTGGCTTGAACTCGATGACTCAAAGGATGAGCCCAAATAAACCTAAGCCATAACCCGAGAAATGATATTTCTCGGGTTTCTGCTATTCATGCAATAAGCTATAACCCCACCCAACGAATAAACTCATTGTGCGCATTTAAATTAACTGAAGGGCCGCCCTCAAAATAAACTGTAAAACTATTCGCAAGCTCATTTGTTCTGGATAAACCACCATTAATTTTGACCTCTTTGATTTTGCCTAAATTGACAATCTGCATTTGCGTTTCATAATAACCACCCCGCACTATTTTTAAAACAGGTATTACAAAATGAATGGCATTTATGCCGTCGTCTTGGCTTGCAGTACTATCCCTCGTGTTATTTTTAGCCAAATAATAAAGTTCTGATGCGTTCAGTGCAATGTACTCTGCATTATTGATCTGGCGTCGTAGCATCCGTGTCAATGGTGCTGTAGTATGAAATACACGTTCGTAAGTATCTGCGGAAATGACTGCAACAGGTTTACTTTCAGCATTCTTACTGCCTTTATAGCCACTACCCACGAATAAAATAGCATCACGATGTTCATCAGGAGCAGAGACCGGTACTTGGATTGTAGGATCATTCGTATGTTGAGCCGCGGTAGTTTTATCACAATTTAAAAATTTTGATTTGGCAAACCACGCATCGCTAGGATAATAAATGACCAATAAGGATTTATCCTTTATCGTATTAATAATTCCTTGGGAAGTCGCTAAAGGAAGCGCAGGACATCCCCAACTTCGTCCGGGTCGTCCATATCTTTTAATGAAACCTTCTTCTACATACCAACCAGAATGCATCACAACAGACCGACTTGATGCATTATCGTTAAAATTACGATCCAAACCATCCAAACGTAATGAAAGACCATCACGGCCATAATAAGCTTGTTGGGTTTGATAAACTCCAATACTGCTTGCTTTACTGTTAAATTTATTAGAAAAGAAATTAGTCAATAAAGCCCCAGATTTAATACCGTGCGAAACATAGGTATAAAACAATAATTTTCTTGCTTTTAAATCAAAAACCCAGAAACGCTTCTCATTGGAAGGTAAAGAGTAATCAATAATGGTTAAAATATTATTATGTTCCACATTATAATTTGTAGCACACTTGAGGGTAGTAAGTACTTTGTTAATCACAAGCGGATTTAAATTAGGCGCTTCATGTGCCAACAATGACTTAATATCATTTAAGTAAAGATCGTTAATTTGCTCGAGCCCCGGAAAAGGTGCTATTTCACTGATGAAACGAGCATCATCCTTCATAGTTCGAGCCTGAGGGAGCTCCAAAGGAAGTTGCGGAAAATAGCTTATGGTTGCTGCTAAAAATAATAGCAGAAGAGCGCTCATGATTTGTCCTTATTTTTATTTGTTCAAATCCTGTATTTTTAATATAGCTCAAATTTTTCATTGCAACTGATATTTTATGAAACGCCAAGTGATTTATTTTTAAGCAATTTGAATTCATTGAGGAGGTTGAGCGCTCACGCTCAACCTAAATCGATTACATGGTTTTTGCAGGGGTTTCTGAGGTATTTTCTTCATTGGGTTCATATCTGTAACAAATACTCGTTACTGCGTTGGTCATATGCAAAAAAGCATTTCCTAAGCTCACTGGAAGCGAATTTGAAGTGCAACCTGATGTAGCTCCTGCATAAACAGTACCCAAACTTGTAAAATTAAGAGCGGCATTTCCTATACTAGACAAAGCATTATCATTGCTACTAAAGGTAACTACATTAAGCGCAAGCATAGCTATCTCAAAACCATTTTCCCAAACCGTTTCCGGATTAGAAAATAGATTATAAGCAGCCATTGTTAGAGCAAGACCATTTGCAACTTGCATCGTTGCACGCCATCTATTTTCCTTATTAAAAAAACTTATCACGTTTATCCTCCTTAATGCAGTTAAATCTGATCGAACTTTAAACATTAAGTTTTTAAAAATCAAGCACTTTATGGGATTGTTTGCAAGAGTAACCTATGTGAAAGGCTCCAGCTATTGAAAGCAAAATGAAGAGTTATATCCACCAGATAAGGACTCCATTTTTTCTTCAATTTGGCGAGCTACTTTTAAATAATGATCCTGGTTTTGGCTATCAAACAGTTGATCCATAAGCTGCTGGCCTTCCTTGCTATTAATAAAGTCACGCTGTTCTGCTGTTATGACCTTGACGGTACAATTGTTCATTACCCAGTTGTATGAGTTAATTGGTGTGGATTTTTTAAAAAAATTCGCTTTAAATTGCATCTAATTTCTCTTAGAAAAAAACTAAGTGAGGCATAATAATTAGGGATGCTTAAAAAAGCGATATTTTACTTATCAATATTAAAATTAACCTCTAAATGCATTATTATTGTTTTGATTTGTACCTCTTATATCGATATATCAATTCTAAATAAGCTAAACCAGGTCTTCATGGCCTCTTCATAAAATGCACTTCAATTCAAGTAAACATCTTCGGCTATCTACAATACGAAGACAATGATAGATTGATCCTTTATTGTTTATGCATTATGTTTTGTCCTTTTTTAACATTACCGATACTTCATAATGACTCATTCTTCGACATCTGAACGATCTTATTTCAAAAAGTCTCTGCACTTGCTGTCTGATTATTTTTTAAATTCAAATGATAAATGGAAGGCATGGGCGTTATTTTTGGGTTGTGTTTTAAGTACATTAACAATGATTGGTCTTAGTTTTGTTTTAGGATGGTGGTGCTTTCCATATATTTTTGCCGCATTTATAGTTAAAGATACTGCTATTTTGTTAATGGGATTAGGGGCTGGTCTTTTAATTGCTGGTGCGATGGCTGGTTTTAATTATTTGACCAATTTTTTAAAAAATGAATTGTACATTAATTGGCGGTGCTGGTTAACTAAAAAAATAATCAATAAGTACTTGAATAACAATACAAATTATCTGGAAATTTCCCGAATTTATAATGACATTGATAACCCGGAACAACGTATTCAAGAAGACATAGATAAAGTTGTTGATTCATTTCTGAACTTATCTTTAGGGTTTATCGATAACCTTTCAAATCTGGTCATTTATACTGTACTTTTAAGTTTAGCAGGCGGCTCATTATCCATTATGCTTTTTGGGGGAACTATAATAATCCCAGGATTTTTAGTATTGGTGGCACTGGGAGTAGGTATTGGAACTTCGCTCATCGGTTATTTTATAAATAGGTCTTTGCGCGAATCAACTAATGAAGAGACAATTGCTCAATCCAATTTACGCTCTGATTTGCAACATATTAAAACGTTCTCTGAAGAAATCGCAATTGAACATGCGGAGAAATACTACCAAAACCGATTGGAGAAAGAGGTAGATGTATTAAATATAAAAACCAGAAAACGATTGTCCATTCAAAATGAAACCGCCTCATTTAATTTATTTAATGGGATACTCCAGGCAATTATCCCAGTCATCGCGGCAGCACCTTTATATTTCACTGATCTTATTACTTTGGATGTATTTTATTCTGCAGGATATTATTTTTCCATGATAACACGCTCTTTAAACTGGTTTATCAACTCTTTTGAAACGATTAATAAATTCCAAACGAGCTTAGGACGTATTGTAACGTTACAACAAACTTTGGATCAAAATAATGATGAATCCACCAAGAACATCATTCGCACTATAGGGCTTCAAAATAGAAACCTTATGGTACGAAATTTAGACCTTCACTTACACGGGAGTAATGAATTAGTCATTAAAGGTCTTAATTTACAATTTAAACCGGGAATTCATACTCTGATTCAAGCCCCTTCAGGAACAGGAAAAAGCAGTCTTTTTAAAGCAATAGCAGGAACATGGTTATCCGGCGAGGGAGAAATTCTTATCCCCAATAGCCTGGAATCTGTTTATTTTTTACCACAAAAGCCCACTCTTCCAAATGACACTCTGAGGGCGGTACTCGCTTACCCTGATGCAAACTGTTCTTATTCTGATAGTGAATTGATTTCAGCTTTAAAAGCCGTAAATCTGGAATCACTTGCAGACAAATTGGATGAGCAAATTGGTTTTAAATCATTAGGTGAGCAACAACGAATTGCCTTTGCACGTGTATTACTCAGAAAACCCGACTGGATATTCCTGGATGAGGCCACCGCTTCTTTAGATGAACATGTGGAGGAGCACGTATATTGTCGACTCAAGGAACTTCTGCCAAATACTACAATCATTAGTATCGCGCATCGCTCTACAGTGAGACATCATCATGATAATGTTTTATTTTTTAATGTGAACACTAAGAAAGAAGTCAAGGTTGAAGAAAAGCAAGCGGTATTAGGTGTCATATAGAATAACCACCAAGATCGTGTTCATTATTTTCGCGCGAAAGAGCCATAATTATATCCGGCAGCTAAATCCTGATACAGATTGACAATAGTAATTAATTGCTCCAGCTTGTGTTGGTTTACTTCAATAGCGAGTTGATCTAATTTGACTTTTTCTTCAATCAAAACAAGATGGCTGATAATTCCTCTTTGATATAAATTCTGATTTAATCGATAAGCATTCCTTAGTTCGCGCTCTGCCCTCATTACATCATTAAGTCGCTTTGTATACAGTTCATGCGCGGATAAATCATTTGTTACATCTCTAAGTACTTTGCGTAAGGTATCAGTGTAACGGTAATAGGACGCTTTATTTAAGCCTTTGGCTTTTTGTAATTGGCCTATAGCAGATGCCCTTAAAAAAGGGACTTCAAGAATGGCCTGATTAAAATGAATCGCCTGGCCTAATTGCCCCCCATTGGCAACTTTAGCTATTTCACCACGTGCCATAGCTAAATTGATGGTGGGCAAGAAATGAGAAAAAGCGATACCAATTCCCGAATTGGCGGCACATAACTCTTGTGTTGCTTGCATCATGTCAGGGCGATTTTCAATAATAGTTAAGGGAAGAGCACCAATAATCATTTGTTGGCTATTTAAGTCTCTAAAGTGCCGTTGCATCGGAAATCCCCCTGGATTTTCATTCAGTAAATAATGCAAAGCATTTTCGCTAACCACGATATTTTGTTGCACTATTCGTTCTTTAGCCTGGATTAATGAACGCTCTGTTTTGGCAAGTTCTAATTGAGTTCGTGCAAATAACCCACCTTGATACATCGCTTGAGTAATAGTAATTAATTGAGACAGATCATTCGCCAAAGAATGTAACAAACTTAATTGTTCCATTTGGCTTTGATAATTAAAGTAAGTGCTGGCAATCTGATTTATCACAGCCAGTCGAACGCCATAATACATTGCTTTTGTTGCTTTTAATTCATATTTGGCTCTCTGTTGTTCTTTAATCTGTTTAAAGATATTAATGGTATAAGATGGAACAACTGTAAGTAGAACGCCAGGAAAACCTAAATAAGGGAAGGAAGAATAACCTGCATTCCCCGTGGCTTCAGGAATCCAATTCAGTTGTACGCGCTTTAATTCACCTTGCGCTGCTTGAATATGAGCCATAGCGACTTTCACATCGTTATTATTGACCAGGCCTTTGTCAATTAGTGAATTTAAATTAGGGTCTTTAAATTGTTTCCACCATGGAAAACAAGGCAGGTTTTCATCGGAATTTATGAATTTAGAATCTTTGACAGTCCATTGATTAGGAGTAAGTAACGGCTTAGAGGTATGCTGAGTACAGGAATTCAACATGAAACCTAAAATCAGTAAGCCAATCATCCTAATCAATTTATTCTCCAATATATTTAATTCTTTGGCTTTGATTTATCCGAGTAAGTTGTTCCAGTATTGTCCGCGTTTCTATTTTTAGTACTTCATTCCTATGCGCTCCTAAAACAAATAGCCTTCGGATGTTATGATATGCTTGTTGGACTACAGAGCCAAAAGAGTCCAATTCATTTGCAAAATTCACATCTAAATCACGCTCATGTTTCGCTGCATCAACAAAAGCATATAAATCCAACATACTGGTGTTCAGTACAATACTTTCTTTTAAATAATGACTATCTCGTAATGGTTTTTGAGTTACTATATCAAAGAGTTTATTCAAATGAGTAATAATTCTTTTTTGTAAATCAATATAAAATTTTCTCGATAATTGGCTATTGTGAAATACCAATGTTTCAAATAGATAACAAAGTAAAAATGCGACAATTGTCGATAATAAATAGTCAAAAAAGAAATTAGGAACAGCATAATTATTTCTACCATAATAATCTGAGCCTAATGAAGTTAAAGTCACAGTGAAAATAGTAGGAAATGCATAACGTTTTCCTAAAGAAAAGTAAGCCATGAATACAATAAAAGGAATAATAATCAGGATAAAACGAAAATCAATTTGCCCTATAACCCATAAAATATAAGACAAAAGTAATCCAAACACCGCCCCCCAAAAACGATGGATCGTGCGTTGCAAACTTGCACCTCTATCAAATCCCGCGTAAATCATCATTACAGCAAAACCAATCCATCCAGCATGTGAATATCCTAAAAGACTTTGAATTGCCAATGCAGTTGAGAAAACGAGACAAATTTGTAATGCTCTTGTTTTTCGATAATCTACAATTTTAAACATAGATAATTCCAAGAAGATATAAGCTTATTTAAAATGCTCCACGGCGTTTGTACCAACTCACACGGTTGTTCTTTTTCAATCGCACGTTTAAAAATATGAAGCTTTTCTATAAATAAATTGATTTTTTCACGTTCCAATACGATAGTTTCTGACTCAATAACACAAACTATTAAATGCAATTGATTAATAAGTAAATTAATTTTCCAGATGGAGCGAAGAGGAAACGTTTTAGGTAGCATCGCGGCATAACGTACTAAATGGGTTGTGTGGCCTCTAACTGGATTAAAAATGATATTCTTACGTACAACCATTAAGGATAAATGCTCAATAATCTGGGAAATCAGTAATATCAAAGCCCTTAACCATAAGCGATAATAATAACTCCTGGGAAAAAAAGCTAATGCAGCAAAAACGATTGCCATTGCTATAAAGGTATTCAAACAATTATTTAAAATTGCATAAAAACTGGTATTTATATCTTTATACAGCAGAGAATAGGCTCCCAAACTTAAGGCAACCGGTGCAATTACAATCGTATGCAACCTGCTCTTAATAGCCACCATATACAAAAAGAAAGAATAGAAAAAAGCAAAAACAGGAAAAAAAGGTGTAATTGACAAAATATCAAAAAGAAAAGCGCTAATAACAGCCCACCAAATACAATAAAAAAGCAGCAAATTTTTTCTCTTTATCGTATCACCTACTACTTCAGCAGCCATAGCTGTAATCGGAATGTAAAAATAATAAAAATAGGGATTAGGAATGGAAAAAATAAAATTAACTGCAAAAAGAATAAGCAAAACATAAGTAACTTTCACTCCATTAACGCGATGATTTCCATAGGGATCGTAGTCTTCAATGATGCGAATTAGTTTCGATATAAACATAAGCACTCGCACCAGGATGTAATGGATATTTAGGATCTGGATCAATAATCTCTATTTGAATTGGAAAGCGTTGTGGCTCCAATAACCATTGATTGTTGCTGCTAACCATTTGCTGTTGTGTTCGTGGATCCGTGATTTGTCGGTCTGCTGCCCATATCGTGTTGACTACCCTGCCATGGAAAATTTTATTGAAATAATACATCCGAAGCATGATATAAACTTTATCCCCAGGTCTTACTTTACGCAGATCAGTTTCATATAAATTGGCTTGTATCCACCATTTTGATGTATCGATAAAGGAAAATAATGGTTTGTGTATTTTTACAGGTGTCCCTGGCCCAATATAAAGATTATCGACTACTCCATCTGTAGGTGCTCTGACAATAGTCAAATCAAGATTTACTTTAGCATTGTGCTTTTCTGCTTTGAGGGCTTTAATTAATTTTCTTTGTTGGATTATTTGCTGATCTTCAATCGCAATTTGCTTTTTAAGTGAATCCATTTTGTTTTGAATTGAATGTAAATCATAATCAAGCTTCCGTACTTCAAGTTTTGATAGAGCTTCGCGTACACTAGGTGCTTTTTTTAATTGATATTCAAATCGAGATTTTTCATACTCAAATTTGGCTGCATCCAATAATGTTTCTGTTTTTTGTGTTTGCCGCTCAATTACTTTTATACGCTCTAGCGCTTCTTCATATCTTGCTTTCGCCGAATCATAAGCTAAAAGGTATGGTTTCCGATAGACTTCGAATAAGGGTTGATCTTTTTTTACAGCACTTCCATTTTGAACATAGATTTTTGTAATAAAACCGGAAACATCTGCAGCAATTGGCGTAACATTAGTAACTACAAAGGCATGACTTGTAAAAGGAATTAAATAGGAAAGGATATGGTAAATACCAATTAAGATGCTCAATACAATTACAATAACGGGTAAATTAATCTCCTTTTTTGAGACTTTAAATATCCTTTTCATGAGTTCCTTTATTCATCGATTAATTTTGTTTTACTGAATATTTTATTATGACTAACCTACAATATATTGAATTTTTCTCAAAATTGTAAAAAATGAATCAGAGCTACAAGTGTAGCGAAATCTTTCTCCATCTTTCAACAGATTTAGTTGAGTTTAAGGATACTAAAGGGGCGTGTGGGATATTAATATTTCCTACAATACCATATGATAATAAGATTCAACTTGAGAAGTTGTCATGGAGAATCAAGAATGAACGAGAAACTTGATATTGCAACGGTCGAAGTTACCGTGGTACGAATTTACACTTTGGAACGAGCTGATAATGTCCCTATCATTCTAAATTACTTACAAAATGAGGCTAAAATTCGGGGAATTAGTGTTTTTCGTGCTATAAGTGGTTTTAGTGGGGAAACAGGCATCCATAACGATTCATTTTTGGATGTATCGTTCTCTCTACCGCTCATTATCGAGTTTTTTGATCATCCAGAAAAAATTACTGCGGCTTTAGAATTCTTAATTACTATAATAAAAAAAGAACATTTGATTTTCTTCCCCGCCCGAGCAAATGCCTAATATCATGTTTCCTATGGAATATTATTTATCTTAGGTTATGGGGATGAGCATCGATTATGTTTGGATATCTACAACAAATCGTTACCTAAAACAGATATCTCGTGCCCATGTTCTTTTCTGTTCTTTGGCTCTCTAAGTGGTTGCTGTTTTGCAGCAAATAAATTCGATAATTCCTTCATTAATAAACGTACTTCACGCTTGTTCGGCTGTTTGTGATTTTGTTTTTCTTGGCTTATCTCATATTCTTCAGCCTTAAATTGATTTTTTATATGAATTTTAACACGTGTATCCAGAGAGGATATACGGTCAATTTGACCTATTCCCTGATTTACAAGCTCTCGATACTCACCTACAAGTCCGTCGACTTTAATTTTCAAATTAGCAGCATCATCTATCATTTTTGCTGTCTCGGTTTTAAAACAAGTAAAGAACCGAGCTAGAAAATTGCTAATTTTCACAAAATAACCGTTATGAATTCTAATAAATTCACTCAAGAATTGACTCTTTTGTTGAACTTCATGGAGGAACATTGAATTTTCT
Organism: Legionella qingyii; assembly: GCF_003990155.1. NCBI lineage: Bacteria > Pseudomonadati > Pseudomonadota > Gammaproteobacteria > Legionellales > Legionellaceae > Legionella > Legionella qingyii. Next base: position 33,062 of record NZ_RZGX01000003.1, on the reverse strand, counting down.
TTTACTTTAGCAAGTAACTTATAACTGGCTTGTACCGCTTGCTTCATTTCATCATTTGCTTTTTGAAAAGCAGCGAGTAGTTCCAAATTTTCATTCGCGATGAACGATTTTAATCCTTCATCTTGATTAAAAAAACGATTATTTATAATAGCAATTTGCTGTTCTTTTTTCTTTAATTTGCTTTCTAAATCCAACAAACATAATTTTGTCATCTCTTTAAATTCTGTCTTGCACAAACTATCCAAGGTAGCGGGAAGAGAGGTTTCAATCATGTTTTGCAATTTTTGTGGGGTGGCTGTTCGATAAACCAATTTTATTGGTGTAGCCGCCCAACTGACACCTTGCATCACTTCTGAAGACAGATCGGGAGATTCGTCCATATCTTTTAATTGTTTTATGTTTTCAATTAATTTTTGTTTTCGATGTTCCTCTGAGTTTTCTAAAAGTACGTTCAATGACTGTTCTTTTTTTTCAATAAACTCTAAAAAATATTGTCTTCCAGTGATTTTCAGATCATTTTCTTCCGCAGCTACAAGAAGTGCCCTCACTACCTCTATTTTTTCTTCAAGTTCTGCTTTTTTACTTCTAAGTTCGATCAAGTTAAAAATACCTGCAGAAACTTTTTCCATATCTGCTTCAAGTGCAGAAAGACTCTCAAGAATGTTTCGTCCTGAAGTTTGTAATTTAGGGCTTGTTGGAGCAAATCGCATAAAGTCATATGGGGCATTTTTTCTTTGCAGTTTTGCATTAATTACAGGGTTAACGCCGATAACCTTAAGATATCGTTTGGCAAAGAGCTCTTTCGCGGGTTTTAAAGGATCGGGAGCGATACTTTGAGCTGCATTTAATAATTGTTCTGGCTGTGTTAATTGCGCCATTCGCTCTTCTATTTTTAGCAAAAAAAGATCTATCTTGGGCTTGATTTTGTTAAGATCTATAACTACAAAAAGCACTTTCGCCGCCCAACTACTTTCTATTTCGGCAATTGCGAGTTTAATGATGTGGAATAACATACCTGCAGAAAGAAGAAACGTTTTATATTGATTCTTATCCGTAAAAGGAACACTGTTTAAAGCGAATAATTTTTCAATATTTCCAATTAAAGCGAAGATATTTTCCTTAGTATTCGTTTTCCAATTCTCATATAAGGTGGATATGATTTCACTGGACTGAGTCAGCAAAGCTTTTTCTTTTGCAGCTGTTTCTGGTAGTTGTGCAATTGCTTCATCGATAAATAGCTTGACAAAAACCGCGATTCCCCATGAGCGTTTACCATATTGATCAAATTCCTTATATTTTGTCTGCACACTTGCTTTGATGGCGTCAAGATTATCTACTGAGTTCACGTAATCAAATATAAGCAACGCTGATTCCAGGATATTCTGCTCAGCATCCGATTTGCTCCCACGCCATTCTTTAAAACGTTCAATTTTACTCAGCATAGTCACTCAATGAGTTAATTAATCAATTACTGAAAATTCATTCTACAAAAACACAGATCAAAATAAAACCATGATATCTATCAATTATTCAAATAATAAATCTCCAAAATGAGTACAAAGAAAAAAATGCAAGTTTATTTAAAATCAGCTATCCTAAATTCATATACTTATGGAGAAAAAAATGCCATCAAAAAAAGGAATCTATCTCTTTGCCCTAATTGGCTTACTCCTTGGTTTTACTCTTGACGGATTAATCCGCAATGAAATTACAAAAGTATTCAATTATGCCTTGATCGGCCTTTTTGCCCTTTTATATGCACTGGCATATAATGAAAAAAACTGCTTCCGTTTAATTACAAGTAGCTTCATTGTCGCTCTTTTTTTATCTTTACCCCTGCTCCCCTTGGAAGCGCACTTTACATCGATACATCTTGAACACTGGTTTACATTTCTTTGCGCCTTCCCACTCTTTGCCTATGTGGGGCATTCGTTCCACTATGCGTACCATCATGATAATACATGGCGTATCAGTTATAACAGTTTATTTGCTGCTGTATGGAATACCATTCCCCTGCTTTTTGTGGCTTCTTTGTTTTCAGCTTTAGCCAATCTGCTGATTCTATTAGGCGCCTTTATTTTCTACACGGTAGGTAATGATTTCTTATGGAATTTATATTCTGAAAATTTACATTTTCAATTGATTTCCCACACCACTTTGTTTTTTATAGGATTAGGAGTTGGCCAGCAAAATATCAAAATTATCTATAACTTACGCTTTTTACTGTTAAGAATGATGTACTACCTACTCCCTTTCTTAGCATTGATTAGTACTGTGTATTTTATTCTTTATTTGAGCCACTCCATAGGTGGTGGTGAAGAATACATCAATCCATTATTTATTTTAATACCACTCACTGCTTTGGGAATTATATTTTTTAATGCCTACTTCCAAGATGGGAGTATAGAGTCAGGGGCTCCATCCTGGCTTAAATTGTTATTACGTATTTATCGTGTGATTTTGTTCCTTTTAGTTTTAATGATGACTTATAAAGTTTTCCAATCTTATTCGGTGGACGTTAATGTGGTCATTTGCATCATCACTGGAATCTTATTCAGCTTAACTTATGCGATTACAGCCTGGTTTCCTGAAACTATGGAACAAAAATGGGTACGGATAGGCAACATTAGTTCTGCATTGTACTTCATAATTATTCTCTTTTTGCTCAACATTCCATATATGCCTATAGTCTTTCAGGTAGGTGCTCAACCCAGTCTAATAACAATAATCGCTCCGTAGAAAAAGAACCTCGCATGGATGAAACCTTATTCGCTTATCTGCCATTTTATTGCACATCAGGAATGGGCCTGATATTTCCAAATCGAGAATTTTCCTCAACCATCTGATTGACAAAGGTATTCCCATAACCAATCCAACACCCTTTTTTAATTGTCGTTCCTGGACCAATAGTTGTAGCCATGCCTATAAAGACATTATCTTCAATGATTACAGGAGCTAGAAAAAGTAAGTTACCTACGTCGGAGTGACAGCTAATTGAAACCTGGCTCCCAAGAGTGACATTTTTTCCTATGGTAATTAATGGACAATCAACAAAATCTATATCAAAAGAATTTACAATTTGAAAGGAAACTTTGGCTCCCAGCGCACGCCAATAAAAAAACTTGGTAATGTTAAATGTTTGCAATAAAGGGGTCAAACCAACCACTTTAGCAGAACGAGCCAAAGCAAAATGACAAAACCAAGCAACAGTCATTCGATTCATTTCTCGTTTATAACGGCCGGGCTTTAAACGAGGTAAACACAATCTAATTGCTGCAATAATAGCGATAAAAGAAGCAAATAATATAAAGGGGGCTAAAGGAAGAACCAACCAGGTGTATTCATAACCATGATAAATAAATAAGCCCGTTAAACTAAAAGCGGCAACAGCGGGCATCAAACTAAATAAGAGTGATACTATATCAATAATGATGAGCATCGATGATGTCAATTCAGTCTTTACTGGGGTCTTTTTTGACTTGGTTTTATTCTTCTCAGTCATAATATGATGTTCCTCTTTGATAACAGCCTGGTCGAAGGCGAAACGATAACAAAACTATTGAGCGCTATGCGGAACCAATGTAATTCATTTTTCAGTAATTACTTGCTGAGAAATGAGCTTTGGTTTGGTCTGAGCATGACTATCTTCTAATAATTCATCTTTTGGCAGTTGGAATAAAACCATAGGCAGCACCTCTTTAGTAATCACACCATGAGCATACGGTTCATTAATTTGCATTAAACGTTCATGCATTTTTGTTACTATGGGATCCCCTATTTGAGTTGCATCATCAGTAACTAAAACAATTCTATTCCCTAAGCTATTACGGGCAAAATACCAGTGAGATTCCATTTCAAATGAAATATCGTGCAACATTTCCTGCAATTCTTGACTCGTAATAGAACAGCTTTCTAATTTCAGCATTTGTGTTTTATAACAAAATTCAAGTCTTGGTGCTTTATTTAAAAAGCCGGTACATTTGACTACATCCTTTAACCGATAGCGAACAAAGCCCATCGCTGTTGTTAAAAATACCTCATAATTTTTGCCCTGTTCTAATTCCCAGGATTGCAAAAGATTTTCCTTTTCAATACTTTTACCCTCCTCAATAAACTCGGTAATATGGGCGCCAGGATGCAAAAATCCACCGGGCTGATTGTCTATCGGAACAGTAAGCCATCCCTCCGTAGCTGAAAAAGTGCCATCAACAATATCAACTCCTGATCCTAATAATTTTTTCAATTGTTGTGCAGGATATTCACAAAGAGCAGAAATCCAGCAGCCAACTACACTCAATGACGGCCAAAACTCCTTGAATGATCTTGGCTCTTGCTGTGCTAATTGACGCAAATACTCCCGTCGTTTCCTCGTAATTTGAATCGGTGGCAAAAATTCCGGAACTGCTTTATCACCTAATAAATAGGGTAAAAAGTGCCTAAAATTTTTAAGACAACGCTCAAAAAGAGCATCAATCACCATGGGAGTTACCGCAAATATTGCGCTAAGATCGGAGGCTAAAGCATACAAAGCAGACCATTGTATATAGACTTCTGTATTATCAAATAATTCATCAGGCAGAGCATAAAAACGCTTAATAAAAGAAGGTAAATTACGATAATTAAAATTGCTAATCCAACCCGAAGGAACGCCAGCTGGAGATGTTCGATGAGCATCTACTGCCGCCAGATAAAGTATTTTTTCTTGAAATAACCCAGGAAAATGCTGAGTCAGAGTATAAATATATGGCGGCATCGTACGTTGAAACTGGGTTTGGAACGAAGTAGTAATTGGGAAAAATTTTCGAACACCTGCTGTTCCTGATGTCTCTGACCAAAAAATCAATTTCTCCCCATTAAAGGGCTGAATAAGACTATATTGTGCAGCCAAGAGGTCTTCTTCATAATCTTCATACGTTGTGATTGGAAAATCACTCAGGTTTAAAGTATGGATACTTTTTAATGCAGCACTCCAATAAGAAGACCTTTTTAATAAAGGTATAATCTCTTGATTCCACAACTTTTCACGTGAACGCTGAGGATATTTCGTATCCTCAATAAAAGCCTGATATTTTTTTCGAGTAATTGCTGCGATTAATAATCTTTTCCAATTCATTCTTATTGCTGACCTAAATGAATACAATACACAATAATAACTGCAAAAGCTAAAGTTAGCGAGGCACTTTAATCCGGTATTTTTATTGGGACCACAGAGAACATTTTATTTTGTTCATCAAACAAGGCTAAATGCTCCGCCATAGACTCTTGCAATCTATTATCAACATTTGAGTGCGTATTTAATCTATTAAGAATGAGTTGAATTGCCAAATTGATCCACTCAACTCCTCCTAGTTCCTGAGCCATTAATTTCTGATTGTAATGCCAAAAATGAATACAAGAACTTGCTGCAAAAATCCAACAATACTGCTCTGCCAGACGAAAAGCAGTCAAACTGCGCGGATCAAATTGTTTTTGCTCTTGCAAGTCAATTACATTCTGATCCAATCGTTTGAGTTCAATACGAACCGCATTAATTAATGAGCTGATTTGCGGTGATTCTAATGTGGATAAACCAGCCAAAATATCGTCTTCAGTATGGGTAAAAAGACCTAAACGATCCATAGACAATTTTGGACAAATGCAGTTGAGATTGAAAATATCCTCCAAGTGTTGTGACTGATTTGGAGAACTTCCCCTCATTCCTGCTTGTGGCAATAAACTACCAGCAATCACGGATAAATTAACTTGACTACTCCCATCAAATAAACCGACTACCGGGATATCACGTCTGATTTTTTGAAACATAGCCCACTCTGTTGTGCGTAAATAAGCGCGAGCTCCCATCACTATACTACACTGTTCGACAATTTCTTCGGTTATTTTGGGAATAAGGAATTTAATGATGGCAGACCAAAATGATAATTTCTCAGGCATCACAGAGCAAGCCCGGGCTACTGCTAATGCCGTACAATCGGCAATAAGTAACTGCGTAAAAAGCTCACCAAGGCGTTGTTTTACTACAGGAATTTGATATGCGGTTTTGCCATATAATTGCCTTTGCTGACTAAAAGAAAGTGCTAATCGCAAAGCAGTATCTGCTGCACCCACAGAAAAAGAAGCACATAAAGTTCGGGAAACCTGTAAGGTTTTATAGATGATTTCCAATCCGCGTTTTTCATCCCCAACCAATGCATCTTGCGGCAAAAAAACGTTCTCCAAAGAAAACCCACTGATGTCTAATCCTCTAACTCCAAGTGTAGGAAGTTTGGGCGTTGGCATAAATCCAGATTGAATTATCGATTTATCCAGGAAAAAAACCGAGAAGCCTAATGGCCCTCCTTGAGAATGAGTACGAGAAAGAAGCGTCACACTGTGTCCTAAGGTAGCAAAATTAATACACCACTTTCTACCGGATAATTCCCATCCATTCTTACAAGGATGAGCAAATACTTCATTTGCCATAATATCAGAACCATGCGCCTCCTCAGTCAAGGCACAGGCAGTGATTTCCCCTCGCCGAAGAGATGCGGCCAAATTTTTTTTCTGATTTTCGCTTCCTGCGATCCACAGAGGTAATGCACCCAAAAATGGAAGACCCAAAGCGATGCCAATAGTTACATCTCGTCTGCATATTGATTTCGCTAGAAAATATCCGACGTCGAGTGAAACAAATTTCCCTCCAAGGCTTTGAGGGATTAGATATTCCATATATCCCCACTGCTGGATCAATCTAATTTGTGACCAGGCAAGTTCTTCTTGCTCATCATATTGCAAGCTGTCTTGAAAATTGAGAGGCGTCTCCTGCTTTGCAGGATTTCCCAAGTAGGCTTCAAATGAATTTATTAATTGCTGTAAATCAAGGCAAGTCATAATGATCCTTACTTAATTGCAATGGTGCTTCTCTAAGAAAACCTCCCTCACCCCTACCCCCCATTGGGGAGAAGGGGCCGCAGGATGGATGAGGGGTAAGTTTTCTTCCACCTCGAACACTCATTAAGAAAACGTCTACACAATAGAATGTCGTGCCATTGGCAAATGGTCCATCTTGCGATATACATATTCCAAATGTTGGCTTAATCTCCCACGTATTTGCTGAGGAGTAATAATTTCGTCGATTAATCCAGACACAAAAGCATCTTCTAAAGAAGGATCAAGATGCCGCATGTCAGTAACACAATGCTTCGTCTCAGTAGACACTTGTCCATCAGTATTTTGAACCCTTTTCGTAGTCTCTTTACTCATTACACCAAGAGTTGCTGTCTCCAAAGACAAGACCAGATCTCCTTGTTGAGATGCAGTTTGCATCATCAGAAATGCTGCAGCTCCATAGCATTTACGCACAATCACACTCATTCTAGGAACTCGAGTTTGCATCGCAGCACATAGCCTCGCTCCGTGTTGTAACAATCCCTTTTGTTCTTCGCGTTTTCCAGGCATAAATCCGGGAACATCAATTAAAGTAAGCACTGGAATCCGATAGGCATCACATATCCGAATAAATTTAGCTGCTTTTTGCGCTGCATCTGAATCAATTGCACCACTAAAACGAGTACTCTGATTAGCAACGATACCTACTACATACCCATGAATACGTACAAAAGCACAAATCATGGCTTGTCCATAGGCGCTTTTGTATTGCCATATTTCAGAATTATCGACAATTGCCTGAATCAATTCGAGCATATTAAATGGCACTCGCGGATCAGCTGGAATATTGGGTAAAGCATGAACAGGCTCTTGCACCGAATGGATAGGAGGACATTCTCCACCATGTGATGGAAAAATGTTGAGCATGGCTTTTACATGATTTATTTGCGCACTGATACTGTCATCGACAAAATCAGCAATACCTGTAGTACCTGCATGCATTGCTGTACCACCTAATTCACTCATACTGACTTTTTCGCCTATAGCTTGCTGAACTACCATCGGACTCGTTACCATTAGGTAACTGCGATGCTTGTTGAAAAAAAGCAGGTCCATTAGTACTGCAGAATAAGCGGGTGCCCCGAGAGTTGGAGCAACAAGCACCGCAAATTGTGGAATCACACCGGATAAGTTGATGTTACGTGCGATAATTTGTGTATATTCATCACCACTTAATAAATTTTCTTCTAAAGAAATTCCCGGAGAGGCTAAAAAAGCAATAATCGGGATACGTAAATCTTTGGCCCTATCCATAAGACGCACAATTTTTTTTGCGCCCTGGCTCGTAATATACCCTCGGTTAACTGAATTATCATGGGCATATATTGCAACGGGACGGTGGTTTATTTTAGCCAACCCCGTAATCACTTCAGCACCAAATTGTAAATGGGTTTGATTATTAGGAATATAATCAGCAAGTAATGGAAGAAAACTATGTTCGTCAATAAGATTTTCTATCCATTTCATCGTGGTTTTACCAACGGACGACGAGGACATATCATGCTCAGTTAAAATAAATTTTATATAAAATATACACTTCGTAATTACAAGGGTCAATTTTTCCTAAAAAACAGCTATAATTTAGGCACATTGACTTCCTATAATTTATAGTACGCGCTAAAAAAAGCAAACTAAAGAACATAATAAAAGGTTATTTATGGAAATTTTGCATCCTAACATTCGTTTTGATATTACAGCCGCATCTCGCGTCCTTCCTGACTCCCCCTCTATTACCAATCTGGAAATTTTACAAAACTTTCCAAGAACCTCAGAGCATTCTTTAGCTTTTTTAGAGAAATTTGCTGAAAAAATTGGCGAGGAGTTTGGTTTTTATTCCCGTTATTGGTGTCATAAACCTTGGGAATCTTTAGATAAGTCTCGAGAATTGACATCTGAATCCTTAGCGACTGAGGCGGTACAAAAATTGTTTGCGAACTATACCCCCTCAAAAATACATGCCTTTTTACTGGGCTCTACTACCAATAAACGATTTACAGGCTCTCAAGCTGCTGCAGTTCTTGGGAACTTAGGAATAGATGCCCCTGCTTATGATTTAAAAACTGGCTGTTCAACTTCTCTATCTACGCTTCATCTTGCCTACGCCTTAATGGCCTTAGGGTACCCTAATGTGATGGTGAGTTGTGCTGAAACCTTATCTAAAGTAATCGATCCTGAAAATGAAAAAACATGGATAGGATTAGGTGATGGTGCAGCCGCCTTGCTCATGGAAAAAAAAGAAACTGGTGCATTCACCGTTGAGAAAACCTTTTTTTCTACGGAAGGAAAATATGTAGAAGCATTTACCACCCATGGTGTTTTTCCCCCCTCCAAAGAACAAATCGATACTGTAGGCTATCACTTAATTGGTGATGAGTCGCTAATGAAAGAACTCGCTTATACTAAATACAAGCAGATGCTAGCCCATTTATTACCTACAGAAGAGGATAGAAACGCTATTACCTGGATTATCCCTCATCAAGTAAATCGCAAATTAATTACCGAACTGCTCCAAGAAAACCAAATGATGAACAAAGCAATTATTTGGGACTCCGATACGATTGGTAATATTGGTGGTGCATCCATTCTCTATTCTCTGGCTAGAGCAATTGAAGAAAATATTTTTGATCGATCTGGAAAAATACTTATGATGAGTGTCGGAGGTGGCCTCTCCTATGCAGGACAAGTTCTCCGATTTCACCAGTCATAAGGGCCGATGATGAATAAAGAGATTTTTAGCTGTGAATCACTAGTTGATGCAATTCGATCCAGAGCTCTTCATACCCCAGAGAAAATAAGCTGCACTTTTCTAAACAGAAACTTAGAAGAAAAAATGACTTTTTTTGAATTGGATGAACGGGCAAGAGCCATTGCAGCACAATTACAAGCCCAAGGAGTAAAACCTGGAGATAGAATCTTATTATTATTTTCTCCAGGACTACCCTTGATTCAGGCTTTTTTTGGTTGTCTTTACGCGGGATGTATTGCTGTACCCATTTATCCTCCTGCCCAAGCAAAATTATTGGATAAAGCACATCGCATCATTCATAATGCACAACCAGTATGTGTGCTTATGACAGCCGATCATTTGGTTAAATTTGCCACACTGGATTGTAAAGGAAAACCACATCTTGATGAAGTGCCATGCTTTGCTATAGACAGCATGGAATTACCAATGAGTTTTTTTTGGCACCCCCCCCTTATTCGCGGACAAGACATTGCATTTCTGCAGTACACATCAGGATCAACGATGCATCCTAAAGGGGTCATGGTCACCCACTGCAATTTATTGGATAATATTCACAAAATATATGCTGCATTTCAGTTAAATGAGGAAACTATTTCATTCAGTTGGCTTCCGCCCCATCATGATATGGGGTTAATAGGTTATATTTTAACTCCGATTTATGCGGGGGTACCTACCTATCTGATGTCTCCATTTTCTTTTTTACAAAATCCTCTTTCCTGGTTACAAAACATTAGTAAATATCGAGCGACCATAAGCGGTAGCCCTAATTTCGCTTACGATTATTGTGTAAAACGCATTAAGGAAGAAAAAAAACAGGGGCTCGATTTAAGCTGCTGGCAAATTGCATCGAATGGGGCCGAACCCATTCGAAAAGAAACATTAGAACATTTTTATCATGCATTTAAAGATTATGGATTTCACAAAGAAGCCTTCTATCCTTGTTATGGTTTGGCTGAAGCAACCTTGTTAGTTACAGGAAATACCCCAGGCACTCCCTATCGTACACTCACTTTGGCTAAAGAACAGTATCAGGATCATCGTGTCCATTTTGCTACAGAAGAAAGCCCTCATAGCCATAGTTTAATTAGTTGCGGCCGCTTTATGCAAACAGTAAAAATTGTAGATCCGGAAACACTCGCCCTCTGCAGTAATGACCAAATTGGTGAAATTTGGGTGCACAGTGCCAGCGTAGCCCAGGGATACTGGCAACAAAATGAAGAAACACAACATACGTTTCACGGTAAAATTTCTGGTGATGTAAGTAATCAATTGTATTTAAGAACTGGCGATTTAGGGTTTGTACATGAAGAGGAATTATATGTGACGGGTCGGATTAAAGATTTGATTATCCTTTATGGTAAAAATCATTACCCGCAAGATATCGAGTACTCTATTCTCCATGCCCCAGTACATCACTCTCTGGGCAAATGTGCTGCGTTTGTTATTCAAAGAGAACAAGAATATGAACTGACCGTCATGTGTGAGGTAAAAAACCGTTTTATGTCGCCTGAGGAGCAAGATAATTTATTCAATACAGTGTTTGAACTGATCTATCAGACACATCAACTCGAAATTCATAATATTATTCTTATTCCACTCAAAGCGATGCCGCATACAACCAGTGGGAAAATTCGTCGAAATTTCTGTCGCAAACATTTATTAGACAAAACATTACCTATAATCGCTACCTGGCGATTAAATAAGGTGGAGGGTTAAGATCATGCAATTTCTATCTCAAGAATCTCCAAATAGAATTGCATTAAGCTTCGAGGATCAGAAATTTAGTTTTGCTGAACTAGAAACCGCTATCCAAAAAATGTCGCCCCAGTTGAAAAAACTACCGCCAGGAATATTGGTTTTACACGCCATACCCCAGTCTTCATTTGTGATTCAATTGTTAGCTGCTTTAAACATCGGAAAACCTGTTGCACTCTTTGCTCCTCAAGAATTGGGGCAGGAAAAACGCCATCTTTTAGGTACGAATATGACGGTGTGTGAGCAGGGTAAGCTCATCGACATCCAGGAAAACAATCATATCAAACATCACCCGGAACTTGCTTTAGTACTATTTACCTCCGGTAGTACAGGACAAATGAAAGCGGTACAACTGTCTCTAAAAAATATTACAGCAAATTGCAAGGCAGTGATTAATGCACTTGAATTTTCCAGAATAGACGATCAATTATTATTTTTACCCCTGTCATACTCTTTTGGCCTCCTTGGTCAATTACTTCCTGGATTAATCGCTGGAATAAAAACACAACTGATTACGCAATTTACGGATATTAAAACACTATTAGAGACGCATGCTGTTCCTCAAATGTGGAGCGGTGTTCCCTCTCATTGGGTCGCGATTCATAAAATGGCGAGTCTTTTTCCGGAAAGTGCAGCAAAAATAAAAGCGATCGTCTCCGCTGGAGCACCCTTGAGCATTACATTGCGTCATCGTTTGATACAGACCTTCCCCAATGCAATAATTTATAATAATTATGGTTTAACAGAAGCGGCCCCACGAGTATTGACTTATTCCAACAAAGATCCATTATTTCTTGAGGATTTTGCTGGCTATCCAGTAGGTGATTGGCAGATACGTTTGTCAGAAGAAAATGAGTTGCTCATTAAAGGGAGCCAGCTCATGTTGGGCTACTTGGGAGAGGAAAAACAAACTCGAATGCACAATGGTTGGTTTTTTACTGGGGATTTAGCAGAAAAACTACCCTCCGGGTTGGTGGCAATTAAAGGACGCCTGGATCATATCGTCAATATAGGCGGTGAGAAAGTCAATTTAATTGATATAGAACATAAAATTTGCCAAATTGAAGGAATTAAGGAAGTCATTGTTATCCCTTTAGATGATGAATTATATGGTGTCCGTTTACTTGCATGTTTGGAACAAGACAATTTCAGCGCCACAACCACAGAACACATGCTTTCCGAACAATTAAAACAACATTTTTTACCCAAAAAACTTCCAATTACGGTGCATTTATTGAAAAAATTGCCACGTAACCAACACGGCAAGCTTGATAGAAAAGCGCTACTTTTAAGTCAGAAGGAAAAAATCCATGCTCACTGAACGAATTCGCAATACATTAGTAAAGATTGGACTAGGAAATCTTCCTAAAGATTCATCTGCCTCATTGGAACAAGGAGGCTTAGATAGCCTAATGTTAGCCTTACTCATCATCGAGTTGGAACGAGAATTCAAAATTAAGATTCCGGTTATCCCCTTAATAAAAGAACACTATGAATCAATAGACAGTATAGAAAAACATTTAGTTGAGCTGGGGGCAAAATGAATATTTTGATCACAGGCGGCTCATCGGATATCGCTCAAGCTATAGCTAAACGACGGTTGCAATTAGGTGATAAAATCATCATCACCAGCTCAAGTAAGGAAAGTCTAAACAAAACATTAGAGCATTATAAACAACAAGACATGCAGGTCAGAGGCTTGGTATATAATTTTTCCAATCCAGAAGCCAGTAAGGATGAACTGCAAAATTTGCTGCAGGAGCCTTTAGATGGGATCATTCTTAATGCGTTTACGCGTGTCAGCCAACTACGTAAATTGCATGCATTATCCTATCCTGCATTACGCACCTACATCGATGAAAATTTGCATGGTAATATTTGGTTAATTCATCAATTATTACCCGCTTTATTGGCCAATAAATTTGGGCGATTAATTCTAATTTCCAGCCTTTCTGCAATTACTGGTACCAGCCGCTATGGTGCTTATTGTGCGACCAAAGCCGCACTCGAAGGATTGTTTTTAAATCTTGCCGTAGATTACAGCGCCAATAATATTTTATCCAATGTTGTGCGTGTCGGTTTAATTAAGACCTCAAGAACCGAGCAATTTTGGAAAAGACCTGCCTATCAAGAAAAGATGGCACAAATTATTCCTCAAGGAACGATGGGAGAAGCAGCACAAATTGCAGAGGCAACAGATCCTCTATTGTCCAGAACCTCATTTATAACAGGTTCTGTGATTACAGTAAGTGGAGGTTTACCACTCATGCGTTCTGAAGGAATATTATCATCATGAATTTATTACGCGCTGAAAAAAATATATACATAAAAGGACCATTTACAGCATTACCCGAGAAGGTTATGAGTAATCAAGAAGTACTTAAATGGATGAATAGCACACAAAGTCCAACATTGGTTAGCTTCTCGACAGGAATTAGAAATAGACGTTGGGCCAATGAAGATCAGGCATGTAGTGATTTGGCGGTCCTGGCAGCAGAACAATTATTCACCGCGAAGCCTGGAGAAAAAGATAAAATCAACCAAATTATTTTGGCAACCATATCAGGAGATTACCTTGCTCCGCCGACCAGCCCCCTGGTGCAGCACCGACTTGGATTACCCAATACAGGTGCTTTTGATATTGGGGCAGCCTGTGCAGGTTTTGTAGTTGGTTTGCATACAAGTGCTGCCATTACTCAGGCAACCATGGGCTCCATCTTATTAATAGCCAGTGAAATCCGTTCTAAATTTTTAAATAAAAATAATTTTGCTACAAGTGTTCTTTTTGGCGATGGAGCAGCTGCTTGTATCGTATCCACAGATAAGGAAAATGCAGAGTTTCGTTTTCTTGCCTCTGCTTTATTTGCTGATGGAGAAGTCAGCGATACGGTATCCACTCCTGCAGGAGGTTCACGGTTGCCCGCAGCGAATTGCACGAACCCCGAATTGTTTTACATCACAATTAAAGAAAATACTGCACTATTTATTAAAGCGGTGCATGGTATGGTTGATGGCGCAGAAGAGTTCCTGAAGGCATTAAACCTTACTACTGCAGATATTCAATGGTTGGTTCCCCATCAAGGAAATAAAAATTTAGTTTTATCTGTTGCTAAACAATTAGGTTTTCCCGAAGACCGTATCGTCAAGACCGTAGAAGAAACAGGTAATACTTCGGGTTCAAGTGTAGGCATTGCTCTGGATTATCTCCGCGAACATGCACACATCAAAGTAAAAGATAAGGTATTATTAGTTGCAGCAGGTGGAGGTGGTATTGCTGCTTGTGCTCTTTTAGAAGTTATCTAATGTAATTTACATTGTAGCCTGGGTGCAACGCAGCAAAACCCGGGTTATGACTTCGCCTTTACCCTACCCTTTAAAAGTCTAGCTTCGAATCAAACCAGAATTCGGCCAGTGGTGTTCCTTTATAATGCGCCAAATGAAAATTAAAAAACTCTTTTGCTGCCTTTTTTTTCTTGTTTTGTAATAAGCAAAGCAAATAAGTCTGCGCAATGATTTCTGACTGAGCGTCACTGCCTCCGATTTCTGTGCGTCTGGAGATACAAGGAGCCATCCAATGATAAGCAGATTGAAAGTCATTATTCACAAACGCATGAATCCCTTTACTTAAAGGCAGAATAACGGAAAGCCAAAGCGATTGGTTATAGCCATTAGACAGGTTTTTAGCATATGTTTCAATCGATATTAGAGATTTATGAATTGCATCTTCCTGACCTAAACGAGCAAGACAATATACGTAATGAACTGTATTAAAACCGGTGTAATGTGTAAAAGGATTTTCATCAAGATAATTTGCAATAACTTTAAATTGCTCGATCTGCGGCAATCCTGCAATATCCAGACGCCATAATAGTGAAATAGCATCTATTTGCTCGGTAACAATTTCCGGAGAGATACCAAAAATAACAGGATATAAGTTCATTACCTTATCTACTTGTCGTAATGCAAGGTAAAATAATGCCAAATGCCAACTGTTATGTCCGCGAAGAAGTGTTGAGATCTGCTCCCAGCTCCCTCGAAACGTTTCTAAAGCCGCTATCCCTTTCGCACTATTCTTTGTGTTGAGATAGATATGAGCCAGGGTATGGTGCGCCCAAGGTGTGAGTGGTTCGATGGTCAAAGCCTTTTCCGCCAAACGTTGCGCGTCCGATATATGGCCAGATAATTCCGCTGCAAAAGAATGCATGGCTAAAAAATGGGATTCATCTTGATTATGTGGTGCTATCTGCTCACAAAATTTCAAATAGTGATGACCGTTGTAAGCTTGTCCCGAACAATAAAATAACCATTCAGCAAACTTTGCTGCTAAAGTATCGCGCGGATATAAAGCCGTTAAAGCCGCTAAAATAGTTAAAGCAGTTTCATACTCCAAATTCATCCAGGCTTTAACGGCTTGATACGTTAGATTTTCTCTTAAATTAACTGAATACAATAATTTTTCAGCTTGCGCTAAATGTGCTTTTGCTAGAGATGTAGCTGCATCAGTTTGGCCATAAAGATAGAACGCTGCAGTATAAACCTGAAGGAGCAAATTATCGGGATTATTTTTGACCGCATCTAAAATAAAATGAGGGTCCTTGCCCGCTCCCAAAATTTGTTGATGGAAATGATTGATGCTTTCTATAACTTGCAATGATTGAGTCGTTACGGATAAACCACGATTTGTTTCCATATTATTCCCGACGAAGATCAGCTCCCTTTTTTTATTATATATCTCTTTAAGGTAAATAAGATCAAACATAATTTATTGCGTCAATAAAAGTCATCAGATAATCTATCCGCCCAAAATTCAGAATGGAAGAATTATGAAAAATCAAAAAGAATTGTTCGAGTTTTTGTGTCAGTTAATTGATATTCAAATTAAAAAATACGTTGCTTTGCCCAAAATAGGAATAGGTCCAGATGCGCGTCTTAATGGACAACTTGTTTTTCAAGAAGTAAATGAGTTGCTCGAATTTGCAGATCAACTAATGGATGAAATGGAACATGTAAGCAACGGTAAAGCTGTTTCTCTCGAACTCTTTTCTTCAATATTCGAACAAATTAAATTTTATCTTGAACAAGAACATCTCAGAGGATATGCAGGTTGGCTTCTTGATGAAAACAACATCCATACCCCACTGATGGCACGAGTAAATGAGCAAATCAAACAATTAAAAAAGATCGCTGACTCAGCAAATATTGCATATTCTTCTTCCTCAAAACCTATAACAGAAACACAGCGACAAACGGAATATGATAGTGTTGCAATTGCCTTTTATATTCTAGACCTCGCTATAAAATTAGCTGAAAATCCTTCGATAGAATTGGAAGAAAAAAGTTTAAAACATGCTCTCCCAATACTAAAACGTAATGCGAGTACCCGATATTGCAAAGAGGAGTTTGCACAACCTATCCGTGAGTTGCATCAAAAATGTGGTGAGTTTTTACAACAATCCGAAGATCAAAAAAGCAATACATTACTGGATAAAGCGGATGCTTGCATCTATGAAAAAAAACACCGAGAACAATGGAGCAATTTACTTAAACGTTATCAAGAAATTGAGCCAAACTCTAAATTATTCGCCCCTGAACATGAGTGGTATAAAATTGGTAAATTAACTGAAGAAAAAGCAAAACCAAAATCAGCATATTCTACTCAGAATTTTACATTGTTTAACGGGATGGCCCTTGGCATAGTAGTTGTTGGCATGCTACTTATCTATTTTATGAAGCAGCAGGATAATGAAAATCCCCTAAATTCAATTTTGAATCCCTAAATGAAACCTGAGTCAAGGGACAACGGCACCCCTATTGCTATTTTTCTGTCATTCCCGCGAAGGCGGGAATCGATACTTAAATTAGCGTTGCACCTCTCTCTCGAAAACGGGTCCCCATCTTAGCCGGAACGACGGCTTTTCCCTTAACATAATGGCAGTGAGTATAACCCAGTTAGTAAGACATCATCAGAGAAAATAAAATGGTCACATCCATAAGAATGGAAATACAAATATAAAACAGATTACGCCTGAGTAAACTCAAATAAATCTTTATAAGTATGAAAATTCATCGCATCTTCTTCAGTCACAGTTAAATTATATTCTTCACTAAGAATGGCCAGTAACTCTACTATTTTCAATGAGTCTAAATGCAAGTCTTCTATTAATGCAGTATCATCATGAATTTCTTCTGCTTTAGCGCCTGATAATTTGGATATAATATTTTTTAATTCTGTTTCAGTAATTTTCATAAACAATACCTCTTAATGCTCTTGTGAAGCCAGATAATACCATGAAGCAAAAGAACCTAAGCCTAAAATAAGTAAAATTATCGCTAATGAGAATTGGCCATACCATTCACCCAGAGCGATAATCCCGCTGGACAACGCAGCACTTAAGTCTTGCATGCATGCATATAAGGCACCGACTGTTCCCGCCATATGAGGAAATGGGTGAAAAGCCCCGGCAAACGCATTGATAAAAGTAAATCCCACTCCCATGCTAAACAACGACACAGGGATCATTATGGAAAGCACGTTCTGCAATCCTATGAGTGACAAAAATAACATGGTAAATCCACCTATTATCATAAAGACAATTCCGATAAACACCATGTAGGATACGCCTTTTTTCATCACCATTTGACTGTTAATTATTCCGCTCACACAAATTGCACCGGCAATAAAAATTGTCAATTGGCCAAACTCTATAGGGCTAAGCCCTAATGTATCCTGAAAAAGAAACGGTGCGATCGCGAGATAACCTATCAAACCAGCGGAAGCAAGACAGGCACATAACGCATAACCTAAAAAAACTTTGGATTTTAATAAGGCAAAATAATTGTCGCGCATTACTCTTAATTTAGTTGCATCAGGATTAAGGTTTTTATTTGTTTCAGGAAGAGTACATAAAGCTAAAATCCATATAACAAAACCAAATACCAACAAAAATAAAAAATTAATACGCCATCCAAAATGTTCCTGGATGTAGCCTCCGAGAACTGGAGAGGCAACCATAATAAAAACACTCACAATACCTACATAAGAACCAATTTTGGATAAGACTCTATCGGTAAAGAGATCACGAACTAGAGAACGGCCTACAGAACCACAACATCCTATACCAAATCCCTGAATAAAACGGCCAATAATCAAGACCAAAACTGAAGGCGCAAGAAAACAACATAAGCTGCCTAAAATACTGAGACCAACACCAAACATAAGCGGGGGTTTACGACCAATTTTATCGGATAAAGGCCCATAAAACACATGAGAAATGCTCAAGCCAAGCATGAAAAGTGATAACGTTAATTGAATAGAGGCTTCACTGCTGTTAAAAATCTTGGTAATTGCAGGTAATGAAGGAATATACTGATCAGTAGTCATCTGCATCAATATCATGAGCATTAAAACAACAAAAACCAGTAAAGGATGTAACGAAACTTGCTGAACATCATTTTTTTTCTGCATCAAAAAACCCTTTTTAACCTTCTTAATTAATGGCACCTACCCGAATGAGGCCCATAGTATAACAAAATCACACCATGCATAGGCCCAAAATAATCAAGCAACAAATATAGCCAATAAACCATGTGAGTGATCTTAACGAAGCCATATCCATTAAATAAAAATAACAATAAATAACTCGGGAGATAATGTAAATAATCGCCAAAATTTGAATTGTTATACCGATATGATTTGTCACCATTGCGGTTAATGTAGCAGTCGCAAATACGAGTAACGATTCAAAACTGTTTTGATGGGCGGCAACAGCTCGTGCTCCCATTCCCTGTAATCTCGCCTGTTGAGTTCTTGGATAATGATTATCGTATTTCCCTTCTTTTTGCATAAAATTGGCTACAACAATCTTGAGAAGATAAGGCAATAATATCGCAATGAACAAACAAAGAATTAAGGTAGTCATAAAGTAGTGTTTCCTAACAATATTCGTTTCACATTAAAATCAAAAAATTGTAGCCTGGGTATCGCAAAGCGAAACTCGCTAGCATAGCCTAGCGTTATTTGTGAGTAATTTATAAAAACGAACCATAATAACGAGAATATTTACCCAGTACAATGACTCGGGTTTTCCTATTCGATAAGGAAAATAGTACTTTCTACCAATTAATTTCTTCTGTTATGATAAATTTATCGAGTAGTTATCATTTAAAGGATTAGTACTATGGTTCAAGATGAGTCCAAAAAAAAATCTAAAGGACATATTGTTTTATCGTCACATCCATCCGGGCATACTGCTGCACCATTAAAAATTAAATGGGGCGCTGAAAACCCTAAAGAACGAGGTCCGGTAATAGCCTCCCTCACTAATATAAAAAATCGTAATGCGGTTGGCACCCACTCTGGATCCTATTCAGTTTATCGAGCACTTGCCGTCGCTGCTGGAGTATTGGACCCAGAACATGTACCTGATCTTACGGATACGACGCCTCCAGTTACCATAGGCCCTCATCCTCAATGGAGTGACAGTCAGAAGATCATCTCTCTTGATCCTTGGGGACATCTAGTAGCCAATGTTTTCGCTGAAGAAATTCAAGCAGGATATGACATTCGCCCTACTATAGCAGTTACCAAAGCGCATATTAATATTCCTGAATTGCATACGGCTATTCAAAGAGGTCGCCTCAAGCCCGATGGAAAAATATTAAAAGAATCAGGAGATGTAGCAGTTACTAAAGTGGCGTTAGAACCAGTTTGGTATCTACCCGGAATCGCCGAACGCTTTAAAATCTCAGAATCACATTTGCGTCGAACCTTATTTGAGCAAACAGCAGGAATGTTCCCTGAACTGGTAACACGCTCCGACTTCGATGTATTTCTTCCTCCGATAGGCGGGATGACTGCCTATTTTTTTGGTGATGTAACCACCATCCACGATCCCCAAATTGAGCTTACATGTCGTATTCATGATGAATGCAATGGCTCTGATGTGTTTGGTTCAGATATTTGTACCTGCAGACCCTATTTGGTACATGGAATCGAATTGTCTATTGAGTCGGCACAAAAAGGCGGGGCTGGTTTGATTGTATATAATCGAAAAGAAGGAAGAGCTCTCGGTGAGGTAACCAAATTTTTAGTTTATAACGCTCGCAAAAGACAAAAAGGTGGCGATACGGCTGCTAAATACTTTGAAAGAACAGAGTGTGTTGCGGGAGTTCAAGACATGCGTTTTCAAGAATTAATGTCAGATGTCTTGCATTGGCTTGGTATTACCAAAATCCATCGTTTCGTCTCCATGTCCAATATGAAATATGATGCATTACTCAAATCTGGAATTCAGGTTGTAGAACGAGTAACCATTCCCGATGAACTCGTTCCTCCTGACGCACAAGTAGAAATGAATGCCAAACGTGCGGCCGGTTATTATTCACCCGATCGAATCGTAGACATTAATGAATTAGCAAGAACTAAAGGACGTGACCTTAATGAGTAATGAACAAGAAACTGCCCAAGTGTTAGCCACATTAAAGGATCCTCGGACTATACGTGTGCGCTCACAAGCTATTTTAGAACGAGTTAAACAAGATAAGTCAGCTTATTTCTCCCTAGATCCGGAAAAAATGACCAGCACTGCTTCTTTTGTTATTGAAGTCATTCAGGATAATTATCCAAATCTTGATATTCCTTATCACAGTCGTTGGCGTCATTTTGAAGCCGGAGGTATTGATCGAATTAAAAAAATGCAGGCACAATTGAATACCTTTTCTGCAGCGGAACAGGGAAAAATCCTTTATGAACTGGTTATCATCAGTGTATTTCTAGATGCCGGTGCCGGGCAATATTGGCACTACAAGGAGCCTGAGACAGGGGCAGAATATTCCCGATCAGAAGGTCTTGCCTTAGCAAGTTTATCTCTTTATCAAAAAGGTGTTTTCAGTGCCATCCCAACTGAACCGTTGAGAGTAGATGCCGAGCGTTTATTGACTTTTAATGAAGATGAGTTACGTCATGGATTCCAAGTAACTACCGAGAATCCACTAGATGGCCTTTCCGGGAGAGTTGCTCTGCTCAATCGACTTGGCGCATTAATACAACACGATGAACATCATTTTGGAAAAGAAAACCGCTTAGGTAACTTTTATACTTATATAAGCTCCTTGGCAGCAAATAACAGACTTACAGCACCGCAGATTTTTCATGAAGTACTCAATACATTTAATGAAATATGGCCAGCCAGACTTTCATTTCATGGAGTTCCTCTTGGAGATGTGTGGCAATATAATGCTCTAAAAACAAATGATCCTGGATCGGAATACATTCCCTTTCATAAATTATCCCAGTGGCTTACATACTCCTTGATTGAGCCATTAGAACAAGCGGGAATTACAGTAACTCATTTAGAAGAACTCACGGGTTTACCAGAGTATCGAAATGGTGGTTTACTCATCGATTGTGGTGTACTGAAAATTAAAAATAAGGAAGCTCTGGAAAAAGCCCTGCCACCTGATGCAGAAATGATTGTGGAGTGGCGTGCATTGACCATTACACTCTTGGATGAATTAGCTGCATTGATCAGAAAAAAATTGCAAAAAAATGCCATTGAACTCCCTTTGGCTAAAATTTTGCAAGGAGGCACCTGGGAGGCCGGACGACGAATTGCGAAACAAAAACGCCCCCAAGGCACCCCACCTGTCCAGATTATTAGTGATGGTACCGTTTTTTAAATTAAGACAATTTTCGCTTGGATATATTGCAGCCAAAGTGAAGGCGCATGCCGTAGCCCGGTTTCCTAGTAAAGATGTCCCGGGTTCCGCGTCGCTACCAAGCTACAATTTTTCACCTAAAACCGCAGTTTGGAGTTAAAATGAACAATCAACATGTTGTTGTAGTGAACCACCCATTAATTCAGCATAAATTAACAATTATGCGCCGAAAAGATACCAGTACTGTCAAATTTCGTAATTTGATGCATGAAATTAGCATGTTACTCGCTTATGAAATCACTCGTGATTTAGAAATCGAATATGAAGAAATCGAAACACCCCTAGCCATGATGCAATCACCTGTTTTAAAAGGTAAAAAATTGGTTTTTGTTTCAATTTTGCGAGCAGGTAATGGTTTAGTCGATGGCATGTTGCAACTTGTACCTACAGCACGAATTGGTCACATCGGTTTGTATCGTGATCCTAAAACACTAGAAGCTATTGAATATTATATTAAACTTCCAGAGCATACTCGAGATCGCGATGTCATTGTAGTTGATCCTATGTTAGCAACTGGAAATTCAGCAATTGCCGCAGTTAAGGAAATTAAAGCCATCAGTCCCAAATCAATTAAATTTCTCTGTCTGCTTGCCTCGCCAGAAGGAATTGCAGCATTTCATGAAGAACATCCAGAAATTCCCATTTACACGGCCGCAATAGATCAACAACTCAATGAAAAAGGATATATTATTCCAGGATTAGGGGATGCCGGGGATCGACTTTATGGTACCAAATTGGAATATTAGTCCCTAAAACCAAGTAAATATTTATGGAACATTCTGTCAACATAAGAGGCCATTGTTGAAATTTTGGCTTCGAAGTGTTAATATTGAACACCGTGCTCGGTATTACATAAAGGATGTTTTAATGTCATCAAATGAAACTGCAGGAATACTTTCACCTTTAGCTACAAGTAAAAAGTATTCATGGACAAAACAGGATACCGTCTGGATGCTAAGTCTTTACGGTACCGCTGTAGGTGCTGGAACTCTGTTCCTTCCAATTGATGCCGGACTTAATGGGATCTGGCCCTTAATAATAATGACCATACTTGCCTTTCCCATGACTTACTTCTCACATCGTGCACTATGTCGTTTTGTTTTATCAGGCTCTTCTACTCAAAATGACATTACCGAGGTGGTTGAAGAGCACTTCGGTACTTTTGCAGGAAGAATACTGACTGGTTTGTATTTTTTTGCGATTTATCCCATTTTATTAATGTATAGTGTGGCTATTACCAATACCACTGAAAGTTTTCTTGTGAATCAGTTAGGTATATCTGCTCCTCCAAGAGCACTTTTAGCCATAATACTAATTCTTGCTCTTATGGCGATTGTCCGCTTCGGTCAGGAAATAATTGTCAAATCAATGTCCGTAATGGTTTATCCTTTTGCAACTATATTATTATTTTTGTCTATTTATTTGATTCCCAACTGGAATAACGCCATTTTACAACAAGACAACTCGTTACATGCCAACGGTGGTCATGGATTGTTAATGACTCTATGGCTAGTCATTCCAGTCATGGTATTTTCCTTTAATCATTCGCCAATTATTTCATCTTTCGCAGTGAATCAAAAAAAACAACATGGTATTGATGCAGATAGCCATAGTACCGCGATCATGCGCTATAGCCATTTGCTTATGGTTTTTTCAGTGATGTTCTTTGTATTTAGTTGTGTTTTTAGCCTCTCACCGCAGGATCTTTTACAAGCGAAACAACAAAACATTTCGATTTTATCTTATCTTGCAAATCATTTTAAAACGCCGCTGATTGCGACCATCGCTCCTATTATTGCCTTTATTGCAATTTCCAAATCGTTTCTTGGTCATTATTTAGGGGCTAAAGAAGGTCTTAGCAGTATTATTGTCAATTTGCTCAAACCAACTGGAAAAAAAATAAGCTCATGCAAGTTGCAACGCATCATAGAAATTTTTATGGTACTGACCTGCTGGATTGTAGCTACAATCAATCCCAACATCTTAAAAATGATAGAAACTTTGGGTGGACCAGTTATTGCTATGCTGCTCTTTATTATGCCTATGTATGCAACTGCCAAAATTCCAGCAATGGAAAAATATCGTACACATGTTGCAAGCAATGCATTTACAACAATCATGGGCATCATCTCTATTTCAGCCATAGTATATGGCTTGCTATAAAATGGTTCGTAGTCTGCGTGCAACTTAATAGAACAAAGGCTACGTTGCGCACAGCTCCTATTTTCATTCCTACGAAAATATGAAACAATTTATATCAATCTCATTCAATACCATTTTCGATGCACGTTGAATTTCACCACGTACCTATAGAAAACATTCAGGCGGGACAATATCAGCCTAGACAAGATTTTAATGACATCGCATTAAAAGAACTCGCCCAATCGATTGTCTCCCAGGGTTTGATTGAACCCTTAATCGTAAGATCAATAGCAAAACAACGTTATGAAATTATTGCTGGAGAGAGGCGATGGCGTGCTGCAAAAATAGCTGGCTTGCAAACAGTGCCTTGCCTAATAGGAAATTATAGTGACAAACAAGCATGCGCTCTCACTCTAATTGAAAATATCCAACGAGAAGATTTAAATTTGATTGAAGAAGCAAGCGCTTATCGGCGATTGATTGATGAATTTAATTATCACCAAGATGAAATAGCTACTTTAGTTGGAAAGTCACGTAGTCATATTGCCAATATTATTCGTCTACTTGGTTTAAGTGAAAAAATAAAAAATTTAATTAGGGATAAAACGTTATCTTTGGGGCATGCGCGAGTCCTTGTAGGGCTAAGTCCTGCGCAACAAGAATATTTAGCCCAGCAAACTATAGAGCAACAATGGTCAGTGAGGCAGTTAGAACATGCGGTTAAAACGCAAAAAAACAAAGAATCTTCTCCTCTCCAAAATGCTAAAAAAGATCGAGACATTGAGCGATTGCAAACGGTATTGGCAGAGCAAGTGGGCGCACCTGTACAAATAATAAACGACAATGGTGATGGAGGATGGTTACAAGTTAAATTTTTTGATAATGACACCCTTGCAGGACTTTTGGAGCGATTGGGCTTGAGATATGATTAGACCATGTTTATCAACCCTCGCATCAGCATATGGCAAAGCAAAAGGAACGACCTCGATGAAAAGGATCTTAACTGGCACGTTTTTATTGGCATTATCAGCACTATCACATGGTGCCAGTATCCAAAGCGAAGTAGATAAGTTAATTAACCGCATTAATCCGAATGTTAACCTCGGAATTGTCGTTCTTGACCTAACCTCTGGTCAAACTCTATATCGCCGCAATGCAGAACGGTTGTATATCCCTGCAAGTAACATGAAACTTTTTTCGGAAGCAGCCGCTTTAATGGTGCTTGGGCCAGATTATCGTTTTAAAAATCAATTAAATGTGAGTGCTGGTAACGTACAACAGGGCGTGCTCCAAGGAAACGTTTATGTGCAACTAAGCGGAGACCCTTCATTTAGCCGCAATGATTTAAACACGCTACTTTCTTCCTTGAAAGAATGGAATATCAATACCATCCAGGGTAATGTATACATCGATAGCAGTTTTGCTGGAGTCGATCCCTATCCACCAGGTTGGCTAACAACGGATTTATCCTACAGCTATGGTGCCCCCAATGCCCCAGTTATGGTTGATTCTAATCGTTTGACTGTTACCGTAAACCCTGGTGCTCAGGCTGGAGATCCTGCAATCGTTGAAGCAGACGATGGTGGTGGCGCCATCACATTAAATAACCTGGCTACAACTAAAGCCAACGCCAAAGGGTGTGGTGTAGGTTTTAGTTTAGATCAAAACAATCATTTAACTGTTCGAGGTTGCGTTGGAGTAGGACAGTGGGCAGTACAACAACGTTTGGCTATAAAAAACCCTTTAATGTATGCTCAAGCGATGATCAAAAACCAATTGATAAAAGCCAATATCCAACTCAATGGTCAAGTACAATTAGGTAAAACTCCAGCGGGTTCTTTATTAATTGCGACCCAATACTCTAAACCTGTATCGCAATTGATGGCAGATACGTTAAAACCCTCTGATAATCTCTACGCAGACAGCCTTTATTTACATGCTGCTGAAAAACTCAAGGGAGCTCCCGTCAACTGGCGAAGTGCTGAGCCCTTGATCAAAAACTTTTTACAATCACAAACAGGAATCGATTTTTCTAATGCGATTTTTACTGATGGGTCAGGCCTGTCACGCTACAGCTTGGTAACCCCTGAGCAAACCATATCACTATTAAAATTTTTATATCAACGTTTTCCATTATCTTATGAATATATAGCCGCACTACCTATTTCCGGACGTGATGGAACCTTGCAAAAAAGATTCCGTATTCCAATACAACAAGGTTTTGTGCGTGCTAAAACCGGTACTATGACCGGGATAAACAGTCTTTCAGGATATTTATATACGGCCAATGGCCATACATTGGCTTTCGCAATGTATGTCAACAGACAACCAGGAAAAGCCTCTGGACCCGGACGCCCAGTACTGGATGCAATTATTACTTATTTTCTACAGAAAAACCCAGAAAGCAGTCGTTTAAGTCGAGTTTTCTCACCCCATCAACGCATTAGTTTCCAATTGAATCCTACTCAAGCTGAAAAACAAAAAGTACATCAAGCTCGATGGAGACGTTTGGAGTCTGCAATACGAACTGCGCTGAGTGGACAATCTGTTAACATAATATATCGAGGCAATGAGCTTATCGTACATGATAACCAAGCGGATCCTGGAAAAGTATGGTCATCATTGCAATCCGTAGTAAAAAAATATCCTTTTGCAGTAATGCTGTCCTCCAAGACGCTACCGATTAATCCTTCTGGAAGCCCTGCCCTACTCTGGATACAGGCACCCGATACATCCAATCAAACCCAAAGAATATGGAGTATTCGCGAAGCAGCCTAGGAATACGTCATTGCCACAGGCAACGAAACTTGGAAAGAGTACAAAATTTCTGAGTTTCGTTACCCTCACCCAACATAAATGATTTAATATACCCCATATCCCTGAATAAATTACAATGGAGACTCAATTGAACGCACTAGTTCAAATTATTCTACTGTTTTTTTGTTTCTTTCATTCTGTATACGCTGCACCCACCTTTTTAACCCTTAGTGATATTCATTACGGCAGTAATAATCTATCTCGTGACGGAGAAGATACTGGCACAGAATTCTTGAAAATTACTATGAGGGAATATGCAAAACTGAGCAATAAAGTAGATTTCATTCTTTGCTTGGGTGATTTACCCACTCATTCTTTATTTAATACAACTAAAAAGGGAGAGTTTGAAAAAACTGTATTTGACGAATTATATAAAAACGATAAGAAACTGAAACCTATTTTTTATATTGCAGGCAACAATGATTCGTTACTTGGCAATTACCAACCTTTCGAATCAAATGGCGTATCCCCGTTAAATTTTGCTACGGATTGGGATGGAGCTTGTGCTCATTGTAAAGGCTTAATTATTGATGACAGTCACATGTATCAAGATGGATATTATTCCAGTTATGTAATACCCGGGAACAAAAATATTATTTTGATTGCCTTAAATGCAACTCAATGGACAAAAACTCCTATCCTTTCACAGTATCCTAATCAGGAACATGATGCGTTAATCCAACTTTCTTGGCTGAATCAACAATTAAAAAATCATCATGCCAAACAATTGTTAATTGCCATGCATGAACCACCCGGAAACTCATATCGCGGAGAACCCATTTGGCATAAACCCTACATGCAGGAATTTATAAAAATATTAAACAACAACAAAAAATCATATGGAGAAATTACCCTGATCACATCCCACACCCACATGGATGAGCTCAGAAAAATCCATCTAAAGGGCGGCAGTAATATATATGCTTATTCTACCCCGTCTATCAGCCGCATCCATCATAATTACCCAAGTATGAAAATATTTAGCATGAGCAATAATCTAAAAATAAAAAATTTTACTACTTATTATACAAGTGACCTAATCAGTTGGAAAAACGAGCAATATCAGGCGCTAAACTCCCCTGGTGCTATTTTTCCACATTGTCACCAAACACTATCTCAATGTCTCAATAAGTTAAATACCGAACAAGTATGCAATTATTTAGATAATGGTTTGTTTTATGGAGTAAAAAGTCCGAAGGTACCCAATCATGAATGCAATAAAATATATAAAGTTTCCTAATTGACAAATTCATAAATCAACTCTAAGTTTAACCCGTGATCATTAAAGGACTAAATTATGAAAGCACTTTATACAGCAACAGCACGTACGCACGGTGGCCGAAATGGTCATATAGAAACCTCAGACGGATTACTAAGACTGGATCTCGCCAAACCCAAGGAATTAGGAGGCCAAGGCGGTGGCACAAATCCAGAAGAATTATTTGCTGCAGGTTATGGCGCATGCTTTGAAAGTGCCTTGCGCCATGTTGCCAGTTTACAGAAAATTTCTCTGCAAGATGTCTCAATTCTTTCTCAGGTCTCTTTGTACCCCACACCAGAAAAAGGATACAAGCTTGGAGTTGAAATGCATACTCACATTACAGGTTTAAACCAAAAAGAGGCAGAAGAATTAGTAGCTAAAGCTCATGAAATTTGTCCTTATTCTAATGCAATTCGTGGCAATATTGATGTGGAATTTAAGATCAGCACAGAATAAAGCATCATGCCTGGATGAAGCAAAGCTTAACAGCGATTTAAGATTATACAAGTCCTAAAACCCGGGTTTCGTTGTGCGTGCCCGGGCCAAAATTTATAGTTTAATCATATTGCAGGATGCTTATGACACTAGAGATCTTGCCAAGGGCAACCAACCCGCATGCGATATAGCATGACCTCCACTATCATGCAAAGATTGGGCTTGTCATAAATGCTATGCCGTTGCATGATCTCCCTCAGCTTTGACCAAAGCTCGTCATTGAGCATAAATCGAAACATTGCAAAGTCATTCTATACTAGCTATCAGAACCGTTATATTATGAGTTTGGAAATTTTATATTGGTTGGTTGGACGGTTCCTGATAATATAAACTTATTTGTTAAAAATTCTCTATGAAAAACAAACAATTTGATCTTATCGTACTCGGTGGGGGCAGTGGCGGTATCGCGAGTGCGGTGCGAGCCGCCAAATATGGTGCCAAGGTAGCTGTAGTAGAACCAAGCTATTTGGGTGGTACCTGTGTCAATTTAGGTTGTGTCCCCAAAAAAATTATGTTCAATGCGTCCATGATTAATGAAATGATACATCATGCACCTGAATATGGTTTTACTCTTACAACAACATCTCTTGATTGGAACAGTCTGGTTAATAAACGTAATGCCTATATAAAACGACTCAGGGAAAACTATGCAAAACGTTTTACCCAATTTAACATCACTTTAATTCAGGGTGCTGGTGCTTTTCATGACGCACACTCAATCCAGGTAAATGACGTGCTGTACCAGGCACATCATATCATCATTGCGACAGGCGGCAAACCATCTCTACCAATGATTCATGGAATTCAACATGCAATCGATTCGGATGGTTTCTTTGCCTTGACCAAACAACCTGAAAAAGTAGCAATCATTGGTAGTGGGTACATCGGAGTGGAGCTGGCAGGAGTATTAAACAATCTAGGAAGTGAAACACATCTCTTAATGAGAGGCACACGACCTTTATCCCGATTTGATCATGTCCTAGGTGATACCTTGATGGAAGTCATGCAACAACAAGGTATTCATCTCCACACAAATCATAAAGCAAAAGAAATAAACTTACATAGTGATGGCAGAAAATCTATAGTATGTGCCAGCGGTTCAATTATTCAGGATATAGACGTCATTATTGCCGCTGTAGGAAGAAAACCCCGAACGTCTGGGTTGAACCTGGAGAAAGTAAAAGTTGCCATTGATGAGCAAGGTTTGGTTTTGGTCGATGCTTTTCAAAACACCAGTACTCAAGGGATCTATGCCTTAGGTGATGTAACCAATGCACCAGCTCTTACTCCTGTAGCAATAGCTGCAGGCCGTCGTTTAGCAGATCGTTTGTTTGGAAAACAACCCGAAGCGTGTCTAAATTATGAGAATATAAGCACTGTAATCTTTAGTCACCCCCCAATAGGAACAGTTGGTCTCAGTGAACAGGAGGCTATTGAACAATACGGTAAAGAGCAAATTAAAATCTATCAAACTCGTTTTAATCCAATGTTTGAAGCATTCGCTGAAGAAAAAACACCTACCGTGATGAAATTAGTTACCCTGGGCAAAGAAGAAAAAATTATTGGTTTGCATGTTATTGGAATGGCCGCTGATGAAATGCTGCAAGGCTTTGGTGTGGCAATAAAGATGGGTGCCTGTAAAAAAGATTTTGATAATACAGTTGCTATTCACCCTACAAGTGCAGAAGAATTTGTAACGATGGTTTAATAATATGAATGATGCTATTCGCAGTTTTCAAGGTAAATCGCCTTCATTAGGCCAAAGAGTATACATCGATCCTAAATCAGTAGTCATTGGCGATGTATCCCTGGGTGACGATGTATCCGTTTGGCCCATGGCTGTTTTACGTGGGGATGTGAACTCGATTAAAATAGGCAAAGCATGCAGTATTCAAGATGGGGCTATTTTGCATGTTACCCATGATGGCCCCTATACATCAGGGGGACAGCCATTAATTTTAGGCCAGGGAATTACAATTGGACATCAAGCAGTATTACATGGTTGTATTATTGATGATTTTTGTCTCATTGGTATGGGAGCATTAATTTTGGATGCTGTACACATATCCCATCATGTAATGGTCGGAGCAGGATCTTTAGTCGCTCCTGGAAAGGTACTGGAAAGTGGTTACCTATATCTTGGAAATCCAGCTAAAGCAATTAGAAAATTAACCGATCAAGAACTTGAGATGTTAGAGTATTCAGCACAACATTATGTGCGTCTCAAGGATAAGCATTTGGCATCATTATAGTATTGTAACTTGATAATGCAAAATGGACTCCTTAATCAGTTTATTATACTCAGAGGTGTTATATAAATTTTCACACATAATTTAGGAAAATAGTCAGATCTATTCATTGATATTCGTCCTATCTTCCTAAAATTAATAGCGCGGTTTAATTCAAATTCATGGAGTAGGAGGCGTCGGTGGCATAGGGTGTTCAGATACTACTTGCTTTGGTTGATTCATGAGGCCATGTGTACTAAGCAATATTCCATTATTCACTTTTGTTGACTCTTTTAAATCGATAGCCTGCTCAGCTTGTTCCAGTTCTTGTTCCATTTTTTGTATAAGAAACTGCAAGCGAGCATTTTGCTCCGCCAATTCTGATTGTATTGACTTAACATCTGCAATTCCATTTTCTAGAGCAATGAGTCGTTCTTTAATTTTCATTTATATTCCCTACAAATCATTTTTAATTATTAAACTATTCATGGACTTAGTATCCTATCTAAAGGCCGGTGAATAATAACAATTAATTAACCATAACTCGAGTTACTCCAGAAATTTTCATGACTAAATTTTCTGTATATGCACTTGAGGGGGTTTGAAAACCAATTGGAGCATTTCCTGATAGAACATTTTGGATAATCATTACTGTAGATAAAGCAGTCAGTGTATAACCATTTGGCGTAGTCATTAAAGCTGCAATTTTTTCTCCTGAATCATTAACTACTTCGCCATAAATTTTTACAACTGAATTCGTTCTTTGTTCCTCAGTAGGCCCAGCAGGCAACTGATTGATTTTATGTGTTATATACTTTTTAATTAGAGGCCAACTTAAAAGCCATTTAAATGAATTAATAACGTTTTTAAATTTCATTACTTTTCTTGGTAAAGCCATATAAGTTTCAATATGTGGGATTTGTGTAGACCACCATGCTGACGCCAAATCTCCCCATGAAATCGTGGCACATAACAAATTCTTTGTAGTACCAAAATCAAAAGAATGGGTCTTCCAGCTAAAAGAAACTTTTTTTAAAGCACCATTATCTCGAATTAGAGTTCCTTCAGGAATATCTTCTATCATTGTTTTAGCAGTGCCATGAGAGATACTTAAACCTGAATTTTCATTAAATGTTGCGATAGCAAGTAATAGTCGGCTTGCGTCAGGCAAACAACATTTCAAATAAGCAGCCAAACAATCACTAGGAACCACATCAAATCCAGAACCAGGAAGCAACATAATCCCTTCCATGAGTGCACGTTCATTCATTGCCATGAGCCCTTCTATTACCATGACCTCGCCAGTAATATCCAAATAATGTGTTTTTACTGCAAGACAAGCCAAGGCCATGTTTTTATAGGTATACTTGAATGGACCAGCACAATGAATTACTGCAATGAGATCGCGCAGCGCTTTTTTAGTTTGTTCCAGATCATTCACATCAAATACTCTGTATTCCAAATTCAAAGCATTGGCTTGTACCTTTAATTTTTCTTCATCTCTACCTGCTAATATCGGCTTTAATCCTTGCTGTACACTTAATTGAGCGATCAAGTTACCGGTATATCCATAAGAGCCATAAATTAGGAAATTTTTCTTTGTCATAAGATGCCTGAATATATTTTTATCCAGTGTATCTCGAGAATTGTCATTTATCGAGGTCCAAGTATCTGAAAAACTAATAGAGAATAAAAAATTTTGGAAACGAATTAAGTAGTTAGAGTTAAATCGCTAGAAATCATAGCAAATTGGTTGAAATAGCGAATTAGATGATAAAAAAGCAGAATTCGGAAGAATATTTAATAAGTCATAATTAAAAAAAAAGCGACCGTAAAGCCGCTTTTCAAGAATAAAACCCTGGCGATGACCTACTTTCACATGAGGAGACCTCACACTATCATTGGCGCGGGCTCGTTTCACTTCTGAGTTCGAGATGGAATCAGGTGGTTCCAAGCCGCTATGGTCGCCAGGAAAACT